>NCGC01000207.1 GCA_002281475.1 Methylophilales bacterium 28-44-11 | reverse complement strand
TAATCGAGGGGCCTGTACTTGTGTCGGCTTAACCAACGACCACAGTGCATGATGCACTTGGCGCGTAAAGTTGCCGGTCTCAGGGTCACCAGGAAGTTCACGTAACCACCGATTGTCAAACTGCAATGTTTTCATCATGCTAGTTTAGAGGGTTTAAAGCCATTTCAGTTGCAATTTTTGACAGGAATGCAGTCTCTACTCATGTATCATGACGGCTATATCCAATGAAGTGTTTTGCATGAACGTATTTTATGAAGAAGATGGTGGCTTTAAAGTCGCCACCATCATGACAGAGGCTGACAGTTCGCTCCAAATAGAGTCCAGCAGTGGTAAGCGCTCTAAAATCAAAGTGGCGAATGTGTTGATGCGATTCGAACAATCGCTTGCAGGGTTTATGGACGCCGCGAATGCAGAGGCTGAAACGCTGGATACCGACTTTTTGTGGGAATGTTGCGGCGAAGCAGAATTTAACTTTTTATCGCTGGCGCAAGAATATTACGGCGCAAAACCTAGCCCACTTCAATCCGCAGCAGTAGCATTAAAACTGCACGCAGCTCCCATGTACTTTTACCGTAAGGGTAAAGGCAACTACAAATCTGCGCCTCCCGAAACGCTCAAGGCTGCTTTAGCAGGACAAGAAAAGAAACGTTTGCAAGCCGAGTATGTGGCGCAAATGACAGAAGCCTTGAAACTGGGACAATTACCTGAAAGCTTTGCAACCAAGCTAGATATGTTGTTTTACGCGCCAGATAAAAACACTTTGGAGTGGAAAGCGCTAGAGCAAGCCACACATGATTTGCACTTGCTGCCAATCCAAGTATTAGCCAATGCGGGTGCGATTCCATCAGTCCATGATTATCACCTGGGTGCATTTTTGCGTGAATACTTTCCACATGGCGGTGAGTTTGATACGTATACCATTGCCGATGCGCCTGATGATTTGCCGCTGTCGGACGCAATAGCATTTAGTATTGATGACAGCACCACGACTGAGATTGATGATGCGTTGTCAGTCACACTGCTAGCCAATGGCAATACGCAAGTTGGAGTGCACATTGCAGCGCCTGCTTTGGCTGTATTGCCCGATACTCCGCTTGATGCCGAAGTCATGAAGCGATTGTCTACGGTGTATATGCCTGGACACAAAATCACCATGTTGCCAGAGGTTGCCATTCGTCCATTTAGTTTAGATGCAGGTGAGATAAAACCTGTGTTATCGCTGTATATCGAAGTGGCGCCAGATTTGTGCGTGATCAAGCGCGAAACCAAGTTAGAGCGTATCAAGATTGCTGAAAACTTACGCCATGACAGCCTAGAACCTTTCTTTAATGAAACTACATTAGATGCTGATACTGGCCATCCCTATTGGTCACGTTTGTTATATTTGTTCCAGTTGGCAGAAAGTTTAGAAAAAGCGCGTGGTAAATATGATCCTACGCGCCCACCACAAATAGACTACAACTTTTATGTGAATGA
>NCGC01000054.1 GCA_002281475.1 Methylophilales bacterium 28-44-11 | reverse complement strand
AGCATGCAAGTCACGCATAATTTCTAAAGTGAAACAGTGATAAAAAAACGCGCGTATGCGCGTTTTTTTCTGCCCCTCTATACTTAGAAGATTCTATTAAACATCGATTCGCTTTACCAATCAGACTGTCATACAAGCAAACTTGCTAACGATTTTGCGTGCTAAAAATTTGCGCTCATTATTGTTTTAACACGTATACGAAATGCGCATATAGCATGTAGAATCTAAGTGGTTTCGTTACAAATAAATGCTTGTTCTTGCATGCATGTAGGTGAAAAAATATTTCTTAGGATTCGTATTTCCTGTACATGCAAATTTGAATGTAAGCGATAGGATAGTGTCATACCCATATTAAGATTTAATCGCAATATAACCCTTTTAGGAAACGTCTGAGAAGTTGACAATGAGTGAACAAGATAGGTTAAATGCATTAGCAGAATATGAAATCTTAGACACATCACCCGAGTCTGATTTTGATGATTTAGTGAAGCTCGCTGCCAAAATTTTTCACGTCCCAATTTCCACCGTCACTATCATAGATGCGCATCGGCAGTGGTTCAAGGCCGCAGTTGGCTTGACTGTCAAAGAGACGCCTCGAGACATTTCTGTTTGTACACATGCTATCCAAAGTGAGCATCCACTCATTGTCGAAGACTTAACCAAAGATATTCGTTTTCAAGCTAGCCCATTGGTGACCACCAACCCAAAGATTAATTTCTACGCAGGGGTTACATTAATTGGTAAAGATCAGCAAGCCATTGGTACGTTTTGCATCATGGACAATAAGCCGCGGGTATTTCTTGCTGAAGAAGTAGCACTTCTCAAGGTTTTCTCCAATCAGGCGAATAAGCTCTTAGACTTACGATTGCAAAGAAACAAGTTACGCGATTCACTTGAGAAAATTCGTGAAATTAACATTGCTCTTGCCAAAAGCGAACAGCGCTGGAAAGTTGCTTTGGAAGGTGCTGGGGATGGAGTCTGGGACTGGGATATTGCTACGCAAGTGGCTTATTTTTCACCTATGTGGAAACGTATGTTGGGCTATGAAGATTCTGAAATTGTAAATTCATATGACGCCTGGGTAGCCATTATCCACCCAGATGACATATTACTCGTCAGTCACGCGCTTGAACAATATCTAGCGAATCAAACCGAGACTTATAGTATTGAGCATCGTTTGTTATGTAAAGACAAAACTTGGAAATGGGTCTTATCCAGAGGCATGGTGGTCGAGCGGGATGCGCAAGGCAATCCAATAAGAATGGTTGGAACGCATTCAGACATTTCTTCGCGAAAAGCCTCGGAGGAGATCATTTGGCGACAAGCCAATTTTGATACGCTAACGGGTCTTGCGAATAGACGGCTATTTTTTTATACGCTGGATGAAAGTATTAAATCGGCTTTACGTTACCGGCAACAATTTGCATTGATGTATTTAGATTTAGACGGATTCAAACAGATCAATGACGTATATGGACATCAGGCAGGTGATATGGTGTTAAAAGAAACGGTGCAAAGAATCCAAAAAGTCATCCGAGGCACTGATACATTTGCTAGACTTGGTGGTGATGAATTCACCATTATTTTAGGGGGAAATTGTCATCACGCATGCGCAAGCGTGATTGCTAATCATGTTTTAAAAGTGTTTGAAACGCCATTTTTACAGATTGCTGCCGATTGTTTTTTGACTGCTAGCATTGGTATTGCGCAATTTCCTGAACATGGCAATTCATGTGACGTTTTGTTATTGAAAGCAGATCAAGCCATGTATCAAGCCAAGGCTGATGGCAAAAACACTTGGCGATTAGCGCAAGATGAATAAGCAATCCATTCAAACAAATTGATTATTTGGGGGTTGTAAGCTTACGTTGTGCGCGCACTTCAGCTAAAGTTTGCATCAATTGTTGACGTAACTTTTCATCGCCCTCTGTTAGCGCCAATCCTTGTTCTGCAATGATTTCTGCCTGTTGCGTCTTGTGTTGCGCTAGTAGTACATTAGCCAAATTGTTGTAGGCTGCGGCTACCTTGGGATGCGCTTCAATCGCTTGTTGAAACGCATTCGCTGCCTCAGTTAAATCACCTGCCGTATAAGCACTATTGCCTAGCCCCATCAATAACACTAAATGATTAGGCCAGCGTGCAACTGCAGCTTGATAAGCAGTTTTTCTTTCTAAAATGCTGGCATTTTTTTCATAAGCTACGAGCGCTTTTGCAACATCATCTGCCTCTGCACTCGCAGGTAGCTTTCCCGGTGGCAAGGCGACAAAAGCCCAATATTCGCTTCTTGCCCAAGTGCGTTGAAAAGTACTTAATGTCATTTCGAACCGTTTAAAGGTACCAGAACGTAACCACATTAATTCTTTATTTAAATCATAGCCCACCACCACAGCATAGTGCCATGAAGGCGCCCACGAAAAGCCTAGGTTTTGCATTACTAGCACAACATTGCCGGCTGCGACCTCTTTTAAAATAGATTGCAGATTGGGTGGAATAGTGACTGCAATGGCGCCATGACGTCGCGCTGCTGCTAGCATCTCAATTTGTAAGCTGCCTTGCCTGCTAGGTATGTAGACTTCTGGAGTGAGCTGCTCAGGAGTGACTTGAATATTGACGGCATTGAGCGCCGTGGCTAATGCCGCAGGGCCACATTGATACAGTTCTTGAGGATAAAACGGCGTATTCACTAATTCAACTTGCCTAGGCAACTGCACATTTTGCGTTGCCTCACGTACACCTGTTGCAACACAGGCATTGAGTAGACACAAAAAAGCCAGCATGCAAATACGATACATACTGGCTTTCATGACTTTACTACTCGAGACTTACGCTAATTGCTTAAACAGCTAAGCTGAAGAAATTAACGAACTGAGCGCGTAAATGGATAAACTTTAGTGAAGCCAAGAATATCAGTCAACAATAACACTAAAAAGATCAGCACAATTACGCCGATGATACCACCAGCTGGTGCTTGGTCTAGCTGTGCTGACAATGAACTTGCTTCATCATCTGTCAGTGCTGCAACACGTGATTTAGCTTCCATTGGATCAATGCCACGGGCAACTAATTCTGTTTGCACTTCATCACGTGAAAGCATACTCACAATTTTTGCACGGTCTTGCTCACCCTTAGCGGTAATGGCAGATTCGGCTACTTGTTCAGTACTAATCATCGCAGCTTGCACTGCTTGAATCGAACCTGTGAATAAAATGGAGCTGGCTAATAATGCGCTTAAAAAACGTTTAACGATAATCATGATAAGTGTTTCCTTTAAATAAATGTTGATTGGAAAAAGTGCCTGCAAAAAGTTGCTCACTCATTTCTGGTTGTCTTATATATGATAAAAGTTGAACCAACAGTTTCAACATAGCACACTAAAATTGTCATGTACACACAATATTAATGTCATATCAAATAACATGTTACATAACGACATCACCTATTTTGATACAAAATGTATTTGAAATAAGCTGTTAGCAGCCATAAATAGCAATCATAGCGGCAAAAATCTTGTACCCCCTGTCGTTCACTTCCAAGCTCGTTCTAACCAACTGTGGAAGAACATAATTTACTGAAGAAACACTGGCTGACATTATTTTATTGGTTTAATTGAGCAAGTGAAACCGGCTGTGACATGTGTGCTTCTGCTAAAGCAGAATGTAAGTGCGGATTTTCAACCTCTGACTGCCTCGCTTCGACATGATTTATGATTACAACTTGACCTTGCACTTATTCCAGATCATTTGCTTTAAGCTACTGGTGATTGCGTGGGAACGTGGTGAAGCCCTGTGAGGTATTTTTGGTATCGTAAACTCAGAAACGTCGGCAGAGTGCTAGGTGATATGTTTAGTTAGCGGTTGGTCTTAATCAATCGTGTGTAAAAGCGCTTTACGTATTTCTTTGCTAAGCTGCAATGCAGACATAAATGCACTCTCTACGCGCCCGTTGATGCACCAATCACCACAACTTGCCAACTGCTGATGAGTATCAATGAATACTTCTTCGAGTTCCGATTTTGGCGCGTTAGCAAAATGCCATTTTTTTAGCGCAACCAGTTGTGGTTGCTTCGCCTGTTCACCTATTATGCCAACCAAGGTTTCCAAAAGCGTCGCTTTCACCCAACTTTCAGTTTGGTGAAAATGTTCTGATGCCCACATATTGCGGCTCATCGCCACCAAGCTGGTAGAACGATGGCGTGCTGGCTTAGACGAGTTGACAGATATCCAGCTCAATACAGAGTTTGTCACATGTGCAGCATCCCATGACAATTGAAGCGGTTGTGCATACCCTAACATCAACGCATAACACGGCAACATTTGAATCTGGCGAATGCTATGTTGATGCCTAAAGCTAGTTGGCATTAACTCTACCGTTTGCGCTGCTGGAACAGCGGTCACTACCCAGTCATAACAACCTAGCTCTTGATCATTTGCCGTTGTTAAGCACCATTGATTGTCTCGTCGATGCATACCTGTGACGTGTTTGTTTAGGCGTATGTCTACCCGCTGTTGTAAAAGTTGTGCTGATAAATACATGCCAACGGCTGCCATATCTGGTACCCCAACATAGTGAGGATAACTCTCCTCCCACTCACGAGATTTTTTAACTTGTGTGCCATCTACTTCTACAAAGCGCGCTTCCCAGCTGTCGACCACATTGGCTTCTTTTAAATGATGAATAACATCGGCAAATTCAGGATACTTCACCGTAAAAAACTGTGCACCGTGATCAAACACAAATGGCAGATGTTCACGTGCCGCCATGCGTCCACTCACTTGATGGAATTTTTCAAATATGGTCACTTCCGCAATATCAACAATCTGTTGTGCTAAAGTCAGGCCGGACAACCCTGCCCCAATAATGGCTACTTTTTTCATGTTACAAAATGTATGTTTAATTTTAAATTGAGGTTTTAAAATAAGGTTTTTTGACGCGATGCTAAGTCAACATTTGACTTTGTTGTGACTGGCGTTTGCTTTCCGCTAATCGATTTTCTTCTTGCTATTGGCTTCCTTGAGGCATGCTTTTGAATAATTTGAGCGGTTTGTGCTTGATGCTGAGCACTGCGCTTGAGATGACTAAAGGCGGCTCTTGCCAATTTCAATGCATGTTCAATATTCACTAGCGGTGCAGGATAATCTGTCCCAATCTTACAGCCATATTCTGCTTGTAACGTGTCAGGCATCAGCCACGGTTGAAAAATCCAACTATTAGGTACACCACGCAACGCCGGTATCCAACGCCGCACAAAAATGCCCTCAGGATCTTGGTCCTTTGCCTGCTTGACCGGGTTGTAAATACGTAAGGTGTTGATGCCAGTTGTGCCAGACTGCATCTGAACCTGAGACCAATGTATGCCTGGCTCGTAATCCAAAAACTCCCTAGCTAAATGCAAACCAGTTTCACGCCAATGCAACCATAGCAAATAACTGGCGGTACTCATCAACATAGCGCGCATCCTAAAATTGACCCATCCGGTCTCTCTTAACATGGCCATACAGGCATCCACCAGAGGCCAACCAGTTTGTCCAGAACGCCATGCTTCCAACCTCTTCTGGGCTTCAGCACTTGCATAGCGTTCATCACGCAAATCATTAAACGCTGGATGCAAGTTCTGAAACTCAATTTCGGGCTCCGTTTCCAATTTTTGCATAAAGTGACAATGCCAATGTAATCGGCTTTCGAAACCTGCTAACCCTGCCATCAAGCCTTTAGGATATATGCTTGGATTTGTCTGAATGTTTATTTTTTGTTGGCGTAAGCTTTGTACCACCTCACGCATACTAAGCACGCCCCATGTTAGGTAGGGCGATATTCTTGAGCCTGCACATTCTGAGGATAATGGACTTGAAATACCTCCACGGTAACGACTGGCGCGACCGTTTAAAAAAGTGTGCAGTATTTTTACTGCCTCGTCACGCCCTCCTTTTTGTCGCAGTGGTTTATCTGTTTGCGCTTGTCGGATGTCGGTCGCTTGATCCTCTTTTAAAGCATGAGCATTCAATGCAATGATGGAAGTCGTTGGGATGGGTACTAAAGGGGAAGCCATGCGCTTTTCCCAATGTGCTGCCCATTGATCACGATTTGTTAAGCGCCTGACGACTCCATTTTGTGGATACTCAAACCACTGTATTTCTTGTGACTTACACCATGAAGCGACTGATTTATCGATCGTATAACTGATGTCATTGCCAGTCTCTTCATGGCTATGCAAGGTGTTGATTCTGTATGCATTTGATATAAGGTCTAACGTTTCAATGGTACCTGTATTAAACTCAAGGAGCGTTAAACCTAAATTGCTTAAATCACGTTTCAATGCGTTCAAACACTCTTTAACAAAATGTTGATGCTGTGTCGCGTAATCTTCTCCGTTCCAAAGATTGGGATCCCAACAATACATTGGTAACACCACACCAAGCTTACTGGCCTCGAACAATGCAGCATGGTCTTGCACTCTCAAGTCACGTTTAAACCACACGATGTTTACCAAAGGCTTCATTACATCTCTGAATAGTTGAGTATTAACTGCAGTAAGTCAGTTTTACAAAAAAGAGGTTCAATCATTTAAACGAATCATTTGCCATGATGGGTGTCATTATTAAACAAGGACAATTTGTCGGCATGGTTTCTCTTATGTTCGATACAAATTGTATTTAGAAACTTAAAAATACAAAGTGAAGCTTGCTTTACTTTTCCAATAGAAAACGCTACTTTTAATGACCCTTTTTCGCCCTATCCCTTTACTCACCTTGTTTGCTGGATGCATGTTAACAAGTACTACTTTTGCCGATGATAAAATTGACCGTGACACTGAAACAGCCATTCCACGTAGTAGCAATCTTTACGGAATTGGCGTAGCTGTATTACCTAAAACTTCGGGATCTGAAGATTTTAGAGTACTTGCATTGCCTATCATCAACGCCAATTATGGTGAGCGTTTTTACATTAATGCACTTCAAGCGGGCGTTTGGCTGATAGATTCGCATGATAAGCGAGTGCGATTTGGGCTAGCCTCGCAAGCACGCTTTGGATGGGACGCAGATGATGGAAAACTTACTCGCGGCATGGATGATCGTGACTTCTCGCTTGACTTAGGCCCTACCTTACGCTGGCAAACAGACTACGGAACCTTCAATGCACAATGGGGGTTTGATGTGGGCGGTGCAAGTCATGGTCAAACATTAGATTTACAGTTTGTCAAAAGTCTATATCGGGGCAGTGCATTCAAGTTGAACGGTAGCGCAGGCATCACTTTGAATGACCACAAATTCAATGACTGTTACTTTGGGGTAGGGGCAAATGAAACCTCTGCAGTGAGACCAGCCTACTCTGCAGGATCCAGTACCGAATTTAAAGTAGGACTAAATGGTTCATATGCTGTTGGAAAAGATAGCTATCTTTTGTTTGGCACATCAGTCACTCGGTTGGGGGATGAGCAAGCAAATAGTCCTATTGTAGAAACACGCATGCAACCTTTTGCTTATTTTGGCTATTCAATCGCATATTAAATACGACCACTTTATATACATTGAAGTGAACCAAGAATCCTTTTGCAGATATGTAGGCTACCGTACAGTTCTCGCTCATAAAAGCACTTATGATGCTTAGGATATTTGCCTATATGTGTCAGTCGCAAACTGTTTATATCAATTTTAAACTACAAAAGGATTACCTATGAAACACTATTTATTAACAGCTTTAATTTTGGCTACACTTGGTTTAGCAGCCTGTGATAAACCAACAGTGGTAAATGTACCAGCAGCTGAACCAGGCCCAGCTGGACCAGCTGGCGCAACAGGTGCAACTGGTGACCAAGGTAATACTGGCAATACGGGTGAAACTGGTAGCACTGGTGAAACTGGTAGCACTGGAGAAACAGGCGAATCTGGTGATGGCACAACTGTGATTGTTGTACCACCTGAAAATTCAACTAACTAGAATTTCGTTTTGGCACTAAACCTTGCATGCAATCACTTGTAGTTGTTTCGATTGAAAATAAAGACTTAATTGTTTCCTGATAAGACTTGTTTTATACATGACTAATAAAAGGATTCATGCAACTTTTAACACAACAGTTAATTGATCATTACTTTTGGTGAGCATTTATTTATAAGTGCTGACTGAAAATCTAGTAAATAAAAATTTAACTAATAAATTATCATTTAACAAAAAAAGGACTTAGATCGCACTAAGTCCTTTGTTTTTAGCCCGCTGTGAGTCGAACACAGCACATACGGATTCTGGTTTGTGACGGTTTCTCACTTCTATGGACTATGCCTTCTCCATAATACCCATATGATTGCCTTAGGTGGGGACCGTGTAGTCTTTACACGCTCAACATACATTATTAGTAACCTCTAATTGTAAGTTATTAGTTTTGTTACTTTTATGTGAAGATTCAGTGACATAAAAGATAACTTAGAACTTATTTAAGTAAGGAGTGCCTGTTAATTACATCCTTTGTAAATGTTTTTAAATGAAGTTTGTATATTCCCACTTTGTTAATTTAAGGAGTTTTATATGATTCGTAGCATTTTATCTATGGTTGTTGGTTCTGTATTTGTCATCTCAACAACTCTTGCCAACGCAGCAGAAGATATTGTTGATACAGCAGTTGCAGCAGGGAACTTCACAACTTTATTAACAGCAATTAAAGCAGCTGGCTTAGTTGATACTTTAAAAGGAAAAGGTCCGTTTACTGTTTTCGCCCCAACAGATGAAGCATTTGCAAAAATACCTAAAGCAGATTTAGATGCATTATTAAAAGATAAGGCAAAACTAACCGCAGTTCTAACCTATCATGTAGTTCCAGCAAAAGTCATGGCAAAGGATGTGAAAGCTGGTGACGCACCAACTGTAAATGGAAAACCTCTGAAAATTACAACTAGTTATGGCGTCAAAGTTAATAATGCCAAAGTCACTGCCACTGATATTGAAGCTAGCAACGGTGTCATTCATGTGATTGATTCTGTTTTGTTACCATAAGGAATTTTTCATTCTTATGCTTTCAAAAATGAATAAATAAATTGTTCACCAATATTAAAGCCTATTCAGAAATGAGTAGGTTTTTTTTAGAATATCTCGCCCTTCAGTGGTGCGCTTGAGGTCAAATTTTATGCGATATAGCTCTTGTTTGAGTGCAACGATATCTTTGTAGTTTGTTAAATCATTTTGTTAACTTTACTTAAGCCCATCTAAACCAATCCTAGCAAAAGCAGGTGTACTCCTATCGTGATGTCGATCTTGGGTTGCTCACGTTAATTCTTGCCAAACTCTGGCGACTAAATTTTCAGGCGAAAATAGAGATTGGCTATCTGAAGCGGATTTTATTATGTGTTCCATGAATCAATTCGCTTACCCTTGATGTTTTTAAAATTTGTTTATAAAAACCCTTTATCTCGGCTACGCTTTATAGCGGCCCGAATATGGGTAGGTTTATCACTAATCCATTCAATAAATTTGGCTATTTCAGGGTGACCTTTTAAAGCCTCAATAGTTGAATAATTGCGTGCCAGCTGACTTTCGGTCAATGTAGCATGCACTTGCCGATGGCAAAGTCTATGTAAAATGACTGTATCAACACCACCTCGCGATTTAGGAATTAGATGGTGTGCATCCCGCTGAGACTTTGGAATCGGCCTCATGCATAGTTGGCAAAGAAATTCATCTGTCACTAAAAATGAGTGATGAAAATTAATCTGATTAGCTATTTGCTTTTTTTTAACGCGTCCATTCATAGAATTTTTTTGCAAAATGACATAATCGTTTACGATCCAACACAAATATCCTAATCTGCTGAGTCAAATTTAAGGAAAAAATTCATTTGTAGTCATTAGTTTGATGTCCAACATGAGTCGAACAACTCCATTTAGGTAAAAAATGAAAATCAAAGCATGCCATACCTGCAAAAAAGAGTTCACCCTAATGTACCGTATACAATTAAAAAAAGGAAAAAGCTGGGTTTTTGTTTGCGAGGAATGTTGTATGGTAGCAAAAAAGTTACCTGAATACAGATACGGTGGGACTTGGAAAGGACATAACTAGTGACATTGCATTTTTTCAATTACAGCTTTTTGTAAAGTTTCTTAGCCAACTTTTTAACTTTGCAAATTTAGACGATTGCTGGCGATCTTCAACTAAATAATCCGATTGCAAAGAACAACTTTACTACATTTGTTGTCTGCATATAACGTCACTAGCTTTTTTGCCAACTTAATGATTCAGACTATTTCACGATGATTACTAGGCATGTGAAATATTCCTTTTTTTGCATTGAGAACAAAAACAGTTTAGTGTGTTTTTTACTAACTCTATGTTGAAAAGTCAATCAAGGTTCGTTGATGATAAAAGCGCGTTCACAAATTTCAGTTCGAAAACCTGTTTCGAAAGTTTACAGTTTTGTTGTCACTGACTTTTTTAAAAATTACCCTCGTTGGTCGCCAGAAGTGATTGAATTAGAGTCAATTGGCGCAAATACGATTGCTTTAGGAGTTCGTGGCCGTCAAATTAGAATTGACCAAGGCCGAAGAAGTGAAACTCGTTTTCAAATTACGGAATTGGTGGATCAAAAACGTGCCGTTTTTGATGGTGACCTGCAAGCCAAATTTTCAATCAGGTATGACTTTCAGCCTAAAAGTGATGAAGAAACTATACTATCTTTTGAGTTTGAATTAAAAAAAATTGATTTATTTATGATGCCTTTTCAAAAATTAATTCGTATAGCAATTCAAGATGGTGCCGATAGAACAATTAGAAATATTAAGCGACTTATTGAGTCGGAAATTTAATTCAGGAGAATTAAAATGGATTTTATTGTTGAAAAAGATGATGGACCAATCCCTTATGTCCTTTCCCAAATTTTAGATGCAAGTATTACTGGTATTACATTATCGGATCCAGACTTGCCAGACAATCCAATCATTTACGCAAATGCTGCTTTTGAGTTGCTGAC
>NCGC01000206.1 GCA_002281475.1 Methylophilales bacterium 28-44-11 | reverse complement strand
AGTCAGCTGTCTAAATTACCTTATTGATAGGTCATAAGGAGTAAATGGAATTATCGTTGAAGAAGAAATTTAGAAAAAAGTTATTGAGTTTTCACATCGTTTATATTGCTAAATGATGTTGTTCAGATAGCAGGCAGAGTTTATTCAGAGGGTGTCCTAGATTTTGTGTAAACGTCGGTTGATTACAGCTGAGGCATCCTCTCCTCAAATTGAATAGTAAACCTATTTAACGCAGGTTTCCAATCACGCAGTGGCATCGTCCATTTCTTGCTGATGTTTTGTAGCGCCAAATAAAACAATTTCATGACGGACTCATCGTTTGGAAATGAGCCACGGCTCTTCGTTACTTTGCGTAAGCTCATGTTCACCGATTCAATGGCATTGGTGGTGTAGATGATCTTACGTATTTCTGGTGGGTAATCAAAGAACGGTGTGATGCGCGCCCAGCTATTGCGCCAGGATTGCGCTATTGGCGGATAGGCAGCGTCCCATGCAGACTCAAACTCAGTTAGGTATTGTTCAGCCTCAGCTTCCGTGGCAGCGGTGTATATACGCTTTAAATCAGCGGCTACAAGCTCACGCTTATTCCAGCCCACGTAATTGAGGCTGTTACGCACCATGTGTACGATACACAGTTGCACTGCTGCTTTAGGATACACAGCCTCAATGGCTTCAGGAAAGCCTTTTAAGCCATCGACACAGGCGATGAAGATGTCTTGTACACCACGGTTCTTGAGTTCGGTGATGACGCTGAGCCAGAACTTAGCGCCTTCAGTCTGCGCAATCCACAGCCCCAATACTTCTTTCTCGCCCTGCATATTGATACCTATAGCAAGGTAAATGGCCTTTGCACGCACGCTGCCAGCATCACGCACTTTAACGTGGATGCAATCTAGATACACTACAGGATAAACGGCGTCGAGTGGGCGTGATTGCCACTGTTTCACATCATCCACTACCGCATCAGTGACGGATGAAATGAGGGTGGGCGATACTTCAGTGCCGTACATATCGGTAAGGTGCGCTTGTATCTCACGTACTGTCATGCCGCGTGAATATAACGAGATGATCTTGTCATCAAAGCCAGTCCAGCGGGTTTGGTGTTTAGGAATGAGTTGTGGCTCGAAACTACCTTCACGATCACGGGGGATTTCTATTGGCAGTTCGCCGAATTCACCCTTGAGTGTTTTACGGCTTTTACCGTTGCGGGCGTTGCCCGTGCTGTTGGTGACTGGCTCATGTTTGTCATGACCAAGGTGGTCAGCCAATTCGGCTTGTAAGGCACGTTCAACCAGTGCTTTGGTGAGTTGCTTAAGAAGACCATTCTCACCAATCAGGTCTTCTGGCTTCTTGTAATTCGATAGCAGGCTATCAATTAAATCGTTGGGTAGTGCTTTGGGTATCGTCATTTTTTATCCATTTCTGAAAATAGCAGTTTCCTGCAAAATGACGTTTACACAAAATTATTTACACCCCTTTTATTCAAAATAACCTCT
>NCGC01000053.1 GCA_002281475.1 Methylophilales bacterium 28-44-11 | reverse complement strand
GAAGAAAAGCGGGAATGCCAGCATTGTTAGCATTGTTAGCATTGTTAGCATTGTTAGCATTGTTAGCATTGTTAGCATTGTTAGCATTGTTAGCATTGTTAGCATTGTTAGCATTGTTAGCATCCAAATTTACATCAATTTGAACCTAATATGCTCGTGTAGTGCCATTATTGGTATGATTATTTTTTTGATACATCAATCCATCTAAATACCTCAGGATAATAAGCTGATTTCCATGCTAGTTGCCTTATGCGTGGGATATCAAGGTATATTAGTGCCCTATTGACAACACTTCTATAACGGAACATAGCGACATGTCAGAGCAACGTACCACTCAACATACCGATCAAGGCATTATCTTTGCACCATGGGAACGCGCTTTTCGACGCGTCTTATCACCTTTTGAAGAGTTTATTCATAAACAAAGCACCAGTGGCTTGTTGCTCATGGCAGCAGCCGTGATTGCGCTCTACCTAGCCAACAGTTCATTTGCAGAGAGCTATCTGCATACCATCCATACACCAGCATTTGTGGGTATTGGTTGCTGGGGCATTAACATGAGCCTGCATCATTGGGTAAATGATGGCCTGATGGCATTGTTTTTCTTTGTCGTCGGTTTAGAACTGAAGCGTGAAATCATGGTGGGCGAGTTGTCCGACATCAAGCAAGCCGCATTGCCCATTTTTGCTGCAATTGGTGGCATGGTAGTGCCAGCACTCATTTTTTTAGCGTTCAACCACGACACAGATGCAGCGCATGGCTGGGGGGTGCCGATGGCAACCGATATTGCCTTTGCCGTAGGCGCACTGGCTTTGTTGGGTACACGCATCCCCAAAGCTCTGGTCACATTCCTAGTGGCCCTTGCCATCGCAGATGACCTAGGAGCGGTGTTGGTGATTGCTTTGTTCTACACACAAGATTTAGCGCTGAATTGGTTGCTAGTCTCACTCGCATTATTTGCGGTATTAATGATGTTTAATTTTGCTGGCATTCGCACAGCTATTCCATATTTTATTGTGGCAGTATTTCTTTGGTATGCATTTTTACAATCAGGCGTGCATGCAACATTGGCGGGGGTATTAGGTGCTTTCACTGTTCCAGCGAGGTCAAAATATAACCCGCTGTTTTTTGTTGATTTGATCAATGAACATATTGATAAGTTCATTGCCAACCGTCGTCAAGAAGATACGATTATGAGCAGCAATAGGCTCTACTCGATTGTGCAAAATTTGGATGAAAGTGTGAAAGGTGTGCAAACGCCTCTGCAACAGCTAGAACTTACTTGGCATTTACCGGTGGCGTTTTTGGTGATTCCCATATTTGCAATTTTCAATGCAGGTATCCCCGTTGAACTTGGCTCACTGGGTGACACGTTTTCAAACCCTGTGATGCTAGGCGTGATGCTAGGGCTATTGTTTGGCAAATTCATTGGTATTAGTGGCGCTTGCTGGCTAGCCATACGCTTTGGCGTTGCACAATTGCCAACTGCAACGCGTTTTAGCCAAATTGCTGGCGTTTCTGTGTTGGGTGGCATTGGTTTTACCATGTCTATTTTTATTGCTGAGCTTGGTTTTCCTGGGCATCCTGAACATTTGTTAATGGCCAAAACAGGGGTACTCGCAGGATCTTTATTGGCTGGCTTGATAGGCTTTGCTTGGCTTTGGTGGCTGGGACGCAAACCACACTCTCCCGTCTAGTATTTTTTCAGCCACACTCAGTAACAAAGATTACCGGAATTATATCTATGCAATTAGTTGCTAGTAGTCGTGAATAATTAAGCTGAAGCCAACTTCCAAGCGATAGTCTGTCCAGCTCGCAACGGCACCAATACGTCGCCATCATAGGGAATGCTTTCTGGCACCGTCCAAGCGCTCTTATGCAATGTAATTGCGTCTTGATTTCTGGCTAGTCCGTAAAAATCTGCCCCATAGAAGCTGGCAAATCCTTCTAGCTTATCGAGCGCATTGGCCTCTTCAAACGCTTCTGCATATAACTCAATGGCCGCATGCGCCGTATACATGCCAGCGCATCCACAACTCGCTTCTTTGGCAGACTTTGCATGGGGCGCACTGTCCGTTCCTAAGAAAAATTTGGAACTACCCGAAGTCGCTGCCAGCATCAAAGCCTGACGATGCTCTTCACGTTTTAATACTGGCAAACAGTAATGATGAGGTCGTATTCCGCCATTAAACATTGCATTTCGGTTCATGAGTAAGTGGTGCGCAGTAATGGTAGCAGCCACATTGGCAGGCTGTGCTTGCACAAATTGCACAGCGTCTTGCGTGGTAATGTGCTCAAACACCACTTTTAAATCAGGAAACCTAGCCATTAATGGCAGCATATGACGTTCAATAAAGACCTTTTCACGATCAAACACATCCACGTTCGCATCCGTGACTTCAGCGTGCACCAACAAAGGCATGCCCAAGGCTTGCATGGCCTCAATTGTCTTTTCACACTTTTCAAGGTTGGTCACACCAGAATCAGAATTGGTAGTTGCACCAGATGGGTACATCTTCACCCCATGCACAACACCACTGGCCTTTGCTCTTTCTATTTCCTCAGGGGGCGTATTGTCGGTTAGGTAGAGCGTCATCAGCGGCTCAAAATACATCCCTGTTGGCAACGCTTGTAAAATGCGTGTGCGATAAGCTGATGCTAATTCTGTGGTGGTGACTGGTGGACGCAAATTAGGCATCACAATGGCTCGGGCAAAACGGGTTGCGGTATCCGCCAAAACCGCTTGCAAAGCAGCGCCATCGCGTAAATGTAAGTGCCAGTCATCTGGTCGTGTAATGGTAATTGTGTTCATCGTTTCGTCTTTATTCAATTCGCTTAGATTCCCAATTATTTAAGTCTTTGCATTAGTTTGTAGCCGCTTTGATTGTAAGCGCTAATTCGTATAGGGCATTTTTCTTAGCCCCTGTAATTTCTGAAGCCAACTTTGCGGCTTGTTTTAAAGGCACAGCCTCTAACAGCAAACGTAACACACGCTCGGCTTCATGATCAACTTCAAGCGTCACCTGTGGTGGCGCAGCCTCTACCAATAACACAAACTCTCCACGCTGTTGATTGGCATCATGCGTCAGCCAAGCGTGCGCCTCATTCAACCTGCAACGATGCATAGTTTCAAAGGTTTTGGTCAGTTCTCGTGCGATGGTAATACGACGTGCTTCACCAAAAACTTTGGCTAAATCTTGCACACACTCCACAATGCGATGCGGCGCTTCATAAAACACTAATGTTGTTTCCAACGCCTGCAAAATTTCCAATTTTTTTCGTCGTTGCGCGCCACTGGCTGGTAAAAAGCCAATAAACATAAACCCATTTTCGCTAATGCCAGAGGCAGATAAGGCTGCAATCACAGCACTAGCGCCAGGGATCGGCACCACTTTCACACCTTGCGAAAGCAACACGTCTACCACGACCGCACCAGGGTCACTAATGCCCGGCGTACCTGCATCCGTAATTAAAGCAACATGTTCACCGAGTTGGATGCGTTGCAATAACAATTGCGCAGATTGCTGTTCATTATGTTCATGCACCGCCATCAATTTTTTTGAAATGCCAAAATGCGATAGCAAGCCGGAGCTGTGTCGCGTATCCTCTGCGGCAATGACATCCACCTGCTTTAACGTGTCTATTGCACGCAATGTCATGTCGCCTAAGTTACCTATTGGTGTGGCAACCACATATAATATGCCTTGTTCTTTCATCAAAGTATTTTAAGCGAAAGCCACTACAAAACCTATGAAAATCATCACCAATGAAGCTCAACGCAGATAATCCAGGGTTGGCAGCAGAAAAAATAGCTGCAACTTTTTTAACCCAACAAGGCCTTAAATTAATTACTGCTAATTTTCATTGTCGTTATGGTGAAATTGATTTGATTATGCAAGAGGGTAATACGTTGGTATTCGTGGAAGTACGCTTAAGAACCAATACAAAATTTGGTTCTGCAGCCACTAGCATCACAAAGCAAAAGCAGCAAAAACTCATTCATACTGCACAATTTTATCTTCAACAACATGCCATTCAATCTCCTTGTCGTTTCGATGCGGTGCTCATGCAGAAAGCGGATTTGACCCAGATCGAATGGCTACGTAATGCAATCGACACATAAAAAGCGTATCATTTCACCTAAGTGTTAAGGGGCATGAGTACGTATTATTCACCACTATGATCATAATAAAACACTAACTTTTGAGGAGTACACAATGCATTTATTCACCAAACTTATTCTAACTTCTGCACTGGCCACACAGCTTGTTGGGTGCCTGCCAGCAGTAGTCGGCGGAGCAGCTGCAGGTGGCGCCATGGCGGCAGATAGAAGGTCTTCTGGTATTTTTGTGGAAGATGAAAATATCGAACTAAAAGCTGTAAAAAAAATGGAGACAAATTTGGGTGAGTATTCTCACGTCAATGTCACTAGCTACAACCGTAACGTCTTATTAACTGGCGAAGTACCAGATGACGCTAAAAAAGCGTTGGCCGAAAGCCTTCTTAAAGAAATCGCCAATATTCGTCAAGTCACCAATGAGATAACCGTAGAGCCGAAAACCTCCTTAGGTTCACGCAGCAATGATGCGTATATCACCTCAAAGGTAAAAACCCAATTTGTAACTGAAAACCGTTTTCCGGCGAATTACGTCAAAATCGTCACTGAAAATAGCGTGGTCTATCTGATGGGTATCGTGACCAAAGAAGAGGGCGAGGCGGCGGTTGATATTGCCAGAAATACAACTGGCGTGACCAAAGTCGTCAAAGTATTTGAATACCTTAACTAATTAAATTAGCAAAACTTTAAACTGGCAGGCAAACCGTTCCGCCCAAGCGATTGGGTAGATCGCATGTGCAGTTCATATGCTAGCTTTGGTGACGACAAAAAGTTACGTTACTCACCTTATTTAAAACCCAAACTGGTCGACAACGTACGTTGCTTGGCTGTGGATATGAAATTGAAAGATGTGAATCCTGAGGGGTTTGAGCAACTCATTCAATTTGCCAACGAAAATCAATTAGGTATTTTAAATGCAGCCGGTGAGCAAATTTCCATCACTGCTTAAGGCTTTTTTGCTTCATTAACCCTTCTAAATATTGCTTAGTGACCAACCCGCGCTTGATCTTAACCAGTTCACCGCGCGGATTGAAGACATAGGTCGTTGGTAATGCGTCTGCACTGCCAATTTGCGCCTTGACTGCATCGTCCCCCAGTACAATTGGATACGACATCAACATATCATCAACATAATCAAATACTTCTTTTTCAGAATCATAATCAAACACCACACCAATGACCACGACATCTTTATTCTTTCGACTATCGTAAAGGGCCACCAAATCAGGCACCTCTTCCAAACATGGCGGGCACCAAGTGGCCCAATAATTTACAAATACCCACTTGCCTTGGTATTGTGAAAGCCGATGTTGCTTACCCGTGGTGTCATTCATTACAAACTCTTGTTCGCCTTGAGGCAATTTCTCGGCCGCTAACGCAGACCACTGGCCCAGCATCAAGCATGTTGTTAAAACGTATATTTTTAGCAAATTCAATGGAAACCTCAGAAACGTAGTGCAGATGAGTGACAAATTCTATTCTTTTAATTAATATCCTAACAGTCCTAGGGAGTGAAAGTATGTCGTTAAGTATTAACCTTGCACCAATTGCGTTAGATTCTGTTGCTTCCGCCGAAACACGCCCACCAAAAGTAATTGAGTTCACCACCCATATCGGCCACCTAGATACCTTTCTTGCTGGCTCGCGCCTATTGGATGAATTGAAACTGTTAAACCGTCAAAAAATAGATGCCGACACCCGCATTCAAACACTTGAACTCTATCGAAAAATCACGCTTGAAATTGGGCATGATTTAGAAGAAGTGTATGGCAATGCAGCCGTGCCAATCCCAGAAGAAGCTAAAAACCATGCCACTTTGGCTGAAGCCATATGGTTGGAAACTGGTTATGGTTACAAACGAGCGCTGCTAGATTTAAAGCAAAAACTCATTAACTTTCAAGAAGACAAACAACATTCACTGGTTATTTTTCGGATTATCGAAGCGCTCAAAAACGAAGCCTTGGTCAATTATCTGTGCTACACCGTGCCGTCTGATACGCTTTGGTCAGACTTACATAAAGTGTATTTCCACGCGTTGCAATTGGGGATTGAAGATGCCGAAGTCAATGAACACATTTGGAGTCCCAACAACAAAACCATTCATTTAGTTTACATTCAAACACTGTTAATGAACCTCGCTAATCCTCAACGTCTTAGCAAAGCCAACATCAGAAAAATGTCACACTATGTAGGTAGCTTAGCCAAATTTGCAGAATTGCGTGGTATGGGCTTGATAGAAAAACCGATGGGGGTATTTTTAATTGAGCTTGATTCCAACAAACCGCCAGTACCTTATCTCAAGAACAGAAACGCACCAAGTGTAGAAACTGACATTTTATTGGTCACAGTGGAGGTAGCGCGCCATATTCACCAACAATTGAAATTTATTCAAAAATCGAAAACACAAAGCAATGAGCCTTTGCCTGCCACTGCGTTAGAAGTGGTAGATGAGGAGTTACTCAAACATCTGATTAAATATTTTGGTGTGACCACCACTAGAACCTTTGCCAGACAGGAAAAAAAGCAAGCCGCTGAGTTAGCCATAGGCCTAGAAGCAGCCTCCATTTTATTCCGGTCTAACAAGCGCGCAAAAGAAGAAATTCGCTCTTATTGGGAAATCATGAACACCAGTCCAGATGGCTATGCTTTAAAAACTACCCATTTGACTGATCTTAAAGTGGAAGTGGGTGAATTAGTGAGCATCAAAGAGAGCGAGTATAGCCCGTGGGTATTGGGTTACGTGGTGTGGCTCATCACCAAAGTTCAACATATTGAAGCGGGCATCAAATTAATAGCACCCAGCGCCAAATCCGTCAGCATCAAATCCCCTTCCAACACCATTACTTACAATGCACTACTTTTACCGAGCATGAAGGCACTTAATCAGCCTATTTCCATCCTCACCGAGTGTGGATATTTACAAGAAGACTCTGCTGTCGAGATGAAAGAAGGTATCAAAAAATCTAAGCTAAAAATCAAACAGTTAGTAGAACGCAGTGCCTGTTTTGATCGTTTTGAATACAGCTTGATTACTGACGATTTATCTTGATATACTATGGTTAATACCTAAGTATCCATCCAAACACATTTATACATTCAATTTAACCAATACGGTTATAGGCAATTTCTTACGAGGCAACGATGAGCGAACATATTATTCATTTGACTGATGAGGGGTTTGAACAAGAAGTTCTTCAATCACCCATCCCTGTTTTAGTTGATTATTGGGCAGAGTGGTGTGGTCCATGCAAAATGATTGCCCCAATATTAGATGACATCAGCAAAGAATATGCAGGTCGTTTAAAAATTGCAAAACTCAACATTGATGACAATCAACAAACACCACCCAAGTATGGCATTCGTGGCATTCCAACTTTAATGTTATTTAAAAATGGTAATGTAGAAGCAACTAAAGTGGGAGCATTATCAAAATCTCAACTCACGGCATTCATTGACAGCAACATTTAATTGGCACTTTTAGCACAATCTGGTTTCTGAGATTAAGAAACCAGATTCTTCAAAACTTCTAATCTTTCTCTTGTAACACCCTTCTCTAGCGAGCTACCTCATGCATCTATCCGATTTAAAACACCTCCCAGTCACAGAACTTGTAGAAATGGCGCTTGCCAACGATATTGAAAATGCAAGCCGAATGCGCAAACAAGATGTGGTGTTTGCTATTTTAAAGAATAAAGCAAAAAAAGGTGACAGCATATTTGGAGATGGCACGCTAGAAGTTCTGCAGGATGGTTTTGGATTTTTACGTTCACCCGATACATCATATCTAGCTGGCCCTGATGATATTTATGTCTCCCCTTCTCAAATTCGCCGTTTCAATTTACACACAGGCGATAGTATCCAAGGTGAAATTCGCACTCCAAAAGATGGTGAGCGCTACTTTGCTTTGGTCAAAGTAGACATGGTCAATGGTGAAGCGCCCGAGAACACCAAGCACAAAATTCTGTTTGAAAACTTAACGCCATTGTTCCCAACTCGTCCGATGGTATTAGAACGTGATATCCGCGGTGAAGAGAATGTTACCAGCCGTGTGATTGACATGATTGCACCGATAGGTCGTGGACAACGTGGGTTACTGGTTGCAAGTCCAAAAAGTGGTAAAACGGTGATGATGCAAAACATTGCGCATGCCATTACCTCCAATCACCCAGACGTCATATTAATTGTGTTACTGATTGATGAACGTCCTGAAGAAGTAACTGAAATGACCCGCTCGGTGCGGGGTGAAGTGGTGGCGTCTACGTTTGATGAACCAGCTACACGTCACGTGCAAGTGGCCGAAATGGTATTGGAAAAAGCTAAACGTCTTGTAGAACACAAAAAAGATGTGGTTATTTTATTAGACTCAATCACGCGATTAGCGCGTGCTTACAATACCGTCATCCCATCTTCTGGCAAAGTGCTTACCGGTGGTGTCGACGCCAATGCATTACAAAAACCAAAACGTTTCTTCGGTGCGGCACGTAATATTGAAGAAGGCGGCTCACTGACGATTATTGCCACGGCATTGGTCGATACTGGCTCACGTATGGATGACGTCATCTACGAAGAATTTAAAGGTACCGGCAACATGGAAATCCATCTTGACCGTCGCATGGCTGAAAAGCGTATTTACCCAGCCATTAATGTGAACAAGTCTGGTACACGTCGTGAGGAATTACTCATTGAGAAAGATGTATTACAAAAAATCTGGGTGTTGCGTAAATTGCTTTACCCAATGGATGATTTAGAAGCGATGGAATTCTTGTTGGATAAAATCAAAGCGACAAAAAACAATGCGGATTTCTTTGATAGCATGCGTCGCGGATAATGATGGTTTTAGTTTTTAAAGTTACATCGATTATCCAATCGAAATTAATCTTTATCCACTACTTTTAGTTGCAAAAGTATAGAAAATAATCCATAATGCGCGGTTTACTGCAACTGCTTAATATAGAGAGAAAAGCATGAAAGCTGAAATTCATCCAAATTACCCAGAAATAAATGTGACTTGTAGCTGCGGCAACAAGTTTAAAACACGGTCCACACATGGACGTGATATGAGCATTGAAGTTTGCTCACAATGCCACCCTTTTTATACTGGCAAACAAAAGATTGTGGATACGGCTGGCCGTGTTGAGAAATTCCGTCAAAAATACGGTATGTAGTATTGATGATTGGCATAAAAAGGCAGCTAAGCTGCCTTTTTTGTTTTTTCTTCTATACTATTCATTCCTGTATAAGTTTATTTAAACGCATGAGATTCGATTTAGATCATGACTGGCAAGGCAACATGGCAACGCCGCGCGCGCGCGTTGGCGAGCGAGCGAAAACACATCTGCTCATCATACTTTGCGCCATTTGGTTGCTATTTGGTTTAATTGGCCACTCACCGTGGAAACCGTTCGAATCACAATCTATTAGTGTGGTTAAATATATATTGGAAGGTGGAAGCTGGCTGACACCTATGGCCATCAGCCACACTTACCTTGAAAATCCTCCTCTGTATTATTTAGTGGCTGCTGCATTTTCAAATCTTTTGAGCCCTCTACTTTCTGTGCACGACGCAGCTCGATTAAGCTCAGGCATTTGGATGTTGTTGACACTTCTGATGGTTGGCATGACTGGACGTGAGTTATGGGATAAAGGGATTGGTCGTCAAACTACGTTTGTTTTTATCGGATGTTTAGGACTGGTGATCAGTGCGCATACGATGATGCCGGCTGTATCTGCGCTAACTGGTTTAGCAACTGCGTTTTATGCGCTTGCACTCGCTAAGCGCCGTCCATACCGTGCATCGGCATTACTTGGTGTGGGATTAGGCATAGGATTTCTATCCACTGGACTTTTACCTGCGCTGATTGTGGTCGGCACTTGTTTGAGCTTGCCGTTACTGTTTGCTTATTGGCGTAGCCGTCAATTTTTAGTAGTGACACTTCTCGCGTTATTGGTCGCCAGCCCATTTCTACTTGCATGGCCAATATTAAGTTGGCTATATGCCCCAGATATGCTGATAGGCTGGTGGGGAAATAGCCTATCCAAGTTCAATCAAAGCCTACATTTATACTTTTTAAGAACATTACTTTGGTATGCATGGCCTGCACTTCCACTAGCTTTATGGGGCCTATGGCGGTTTAAAGCACAATTATTGCTGAAACCTCGCTTTCAATTGATGTTGGTGTTTTTTGTTGTGGCATTTGTGCTGATCGGATTTGCTGCTGAAAGCAAAGAAGTGTTTGCATTGCCATTACTCATTCCATTGACAGCGATGGCTGGAGGCAGTATTGAGACCTTGAAACGTGGTGCGGCAGGGGCACTCAATTGGTTTGGCCTAATTTTATTTGGCATACTGAGTGGTTTAACATGGCTAGGCTGGACAGCGATGATGACTGGTAGCCCCGCAAAAATCAAAGAGCGTTTGGTGTATCTGTCTGGATTAAAGCAATTGGATTTTCATTTTGCAGCCTTTATGGTGGCATCTGTTGTGACGCTCATATGGCTTTTAGCTATTTTTAGATCGCAACATTCAAACCGCTCCACTGCCACCAATTGGGCCATTGGGATGACGTGTATATGGACATTACTGATGACACTTTGGTTACCGATGATTGAATCGGCGCGTGGATATCAGACTGTTTTTACTGAATTAAAACACGCAATACCCGCAAACTTTGCTTGTATGAATAGCGTTCAATTAGGTGAACCACAACGTGACTTGCTTCATTATTTTGCGGACATCAAAACGCATCCACTCGAGACTGAACAACAGTTAAATTGTGATCTTTATCTGATTCAAGATAACCGTGGTCGTCAAACTGTAATGCCTGGTAGTGATTGGAAGCTTCTATGGCAAGGACGTCGCCTGAGCGAACGTAGTGAAAAATTTAGACTATTTCAAAGAGTAGAATAAACTCTTCTGTACGTTTTTAGCAATGATTAAGCCATATGTTGTTGAATGGCATCCACAACACGTGGATGCAGGCCAGCACCTTGATGTTGTTTGACATGCGCCACGAGGGAATTGATCATCACTGAATTCCAAAACCGCTGTAAATGACTGGCAATGTCTTTTTTGGCAAGCTCAGCATCAGGATAGGCCTCAAAAAAATCCCCTATTTGATTTGCCATTTTGATTAACTTTTCAATTTCCATCGTTATCTGCTTTAACTGTCTCTATTTAGATTAATTTTCTAAAACATTCTTTCCGCATGGCTATACGCCACCAACTGCTGATTTCGCACAAACCCTAATAAAGTGATGTGTGAAGCCTCCGCAATCCTGACCGCCAATCCAGTAGGTGCAGAGATTGCTGAAAGTAAATCAAACCCTGCCATCGCTACTTTTTGCACCATCTCATAACTTGCACGACTTGTGGTGAGGATAAAGCCTCCATGTTGCTCTTGCTTAGCTAACGCACCAATCAATTTATCTAACGCGTTATGTCTGCCCACATCTTCTCTGAGCAAGCCAATGTTGCCGTTGGCTTGTGCCCATGCACAAGCATGGGTTGCCCCTGTCACTTGTTGCAACTGTTGCAAAGCATGCATGGCTTGATGCGCCTTGAACACACTTTGCACAGCAATTGGCAAAGTGGTGGATTCTGCCATTGCGCTTGGTTCAGGCAAACGAAACACCTGGTTTAAACTTTCAGCGCCACATAAGCCACAACCTGTACGTCCGACTAAACTCCGTCGACGAGCCTTTAAGTGTACGAAACACTCAGAAGCAATTTCTAAATGTAGCTCTATGCCATTATGGTGCGTTTGCACCTCAATGCCATACAAGTCACTTTTTTTCTGCAAAATGCCTTCTGTCATGGAGAAGCCAAGTGCAAAATCTTCTAAATCCTGTGGGGTTGCCAACATCACAGCATGCGACACCCCGTTATATACCAAAGCAATGGGCACTTCTTCAGCCAATTGGTCTGACACTTGCGTAAAATGACCGTCACGCCACTGCTTCACTACATACGTTTGCGCATTTAACTGTTGATCTAACGCATCTGGTGCAAACCAATCAGTCATCGCATTTGCACAGTATCAAAAGCATCAAATCCGTTATTCGACTACTGCTGGCTTTGTTGGCAATATGCCTGTCAGGTGAATCTGTGATTCACTAAACTCTTGGTATTCCTGTTGCCAGTTAGAAAGCTGATTCACCCGTGACACTTGTACTGCCGTCACTTTGTATTCAGGACAATTGGTGGCCCAATCTGAGTTATCAGTAGTAATGACGTTAGCGCCAGATTCAGGATGGTGGAAAGTGGTATACACCACACCTGGCTGCACGCGCTCAGTAATAGTAGCGCGCAACACGGTCTCACCAGCACGGCTGGTAATGCCCACCCAGTCACCTTCATGGATTCCGCGATCTTCTGCATCCTGTGGATGAATTTCAATTAAGTCTTCTTTATGCCAAGCCACATTTTGTGTACGGCGCGTTTGCGCCCCAACGTTATATTGCGACAAAATACGACCTGTCGTTAGTATGAGTGGATATTTCGCATTCACTTTTTCAGTCGTCGGCACATATTGCGTTACAAAGAACTTGCCTTTACCACGCACAAATTCATCTACGTGCATAGTTGGCGTGCCTTCTGGAGCCTCATCGTTACAAGGCCATTGAATGCTGCCCAGCTCATCCAATTTCTTAAAGCTGACGCCTTTAAATGTGGGTGTGAGTGCTGCAATTTCGTCCATGATTTCACTGGCATGGTTGTATTTCATTTCGTAACCCAACGCTGCGGAGAATTTTGCAGTAATTTCCCAATCTTCCATGCCATTTTTAGGGGTCATGACACGACGCACGGGTGAAATCCGACGTTCAGCATTGGTAAACGTACCGCTTTTTTCTAAAAATGAAGCACCTGGGAAAAAGACATGCGCAAACATGGCAGTTTCGTTCAAGAACAAATCTTGCACAATCACACATTCCATCGATTCCAATGCGTGAGTGACATGCTGGGTATCCGGATCAGATTGTGCGATGTCTTCACCCACACAGTACAACGCTTTAAAGCTACCTTCGGTCGCTAAATCCAACATATTGGGGATGCGTAAGCCTGGATCTGCACTTAGCGGTCTGCCCCAAGCCGCTTCAAATTCGGCACGTGTTTCATCATCCGCCACATGGCGATAGCCTGGGAACTCATGTGGCATAGAGCCCATGTCGCATGAACCTTGCACATTATTCTGACCACGCAATGGATTGACACCCACGCCTTCGCGACCGACATTGCCTGTGGCCATCGCAAGATTAGCAATGCCCATCACCGTAGTCGAGCCTTGGCTGTGCTCAGTCACGCCTAAGCCATAGTAAATAGCGGCATTGCCGCCTGTAGCAAATAACCTTGCAGCTTCACGTACTTTTTGTGGATCCACGCCGATATCTTTGGCTAAGCTTTCTGGTGAATTCTCTGGTTTTGCCACAAAGTCGCGCCACGCTACGTATGAGTCCCACTCACAACGCTCTCGTACAAAGTCTTCTTTGACCAAACCTTCTGTCACAATCACATGTGCCAAGGCTGACACTAAGGCCACATTGGTACCTGGACGTAAATTCAAATGGTAATCAGCGCGCACATGTGGGGAGTTTTCCACCAAATCAATGGCACGGGGATCAGCAATAATCAGTTTTGCACCCTCGCGTAGACGGCGTTTCATGATAGAAGCAAACACTGGGTGACCATCAGTTGGGTTCGCACCAATAATCAAAATCACATCCGATTTCATGACAGAATCAAAGGTTTGCGTACCAGCAGACTCGCCCAGCGTTTGTTTTAATCCATAGCCGGTAGGGCTGTGACAAACACGTGCGCAAGTATCTACGTTATTGCTACCAAATACAGCACGCACCAGTTTCTGTGTGACGTACACTTCTTCATTGGTGCAACGTGAGGAAGTGATACCGCCTACTGAATCCTTGCCATATTTGGCTTGAATACGCGTGATTTCGCTGGCTGCATAATTAATGGCTTCATCCCAACCCACTGTTTGCCATGGGTCATGTATGCTTTTACGAATCATCGGTGTCGTGATACGGTCTTGATGTGTGGCGTAGCCCCATGCAAAACGACCTTTTACACAAGAGTGTCCATGGTTGGCGCCACCGTCTTTATTCGGCGTCATCCGGACGACTTCTTCGCCTTTCATTTCTGCATCAAAACTACAGCCCACACCACAATAGGCACAAGTGGTCGTGACTTTATGCTCAGGCGTGCCAGCTTCGATGACGGTTTTTTCCATGAGCGTGGCAGTTGGACAGGCTTGCACACAAGCACCACAAGACACACACTCTGAATCCATAAAATCTTTATTACCAGCAGACACTTTGCTGCCAAAACCGCGACCTTCGATGGTTAAAGCAAAGGTGCCTTGCGTTTCTTCACATGCGCGTACACAGCGGCTACACACAATGCACTTGCTTGGATCAAAGGTAAAATAAGGATTGGACTCATCTTTCACTGAATCCAGATGATTTTCGCCTTCATAACCGTAGCGCACTTCACGCAAGCCAACCGCACCTGCCATGTCTTGCAATTCACAATCCCCATTGGCCGCACACGTGAGACAATCCAGCGGATGGTCTGAAATATAAAGCTCCATCACACCTCGGCGCACGTCGGCCAATTTTGATGTCTGTGTTTTGACTTTTATGCCTTCGGCTACCGGCGTGGTGCAGGAGGCTGGATAGCCACGGCGACCTTCAATTTCTACCAAGCATAGGCGGCAAGAACCAAATGGCTCAAGTGAGTCTGTCGCACACAACTTAGGCACGGTGACGCCACCTAATTGTGCTGCATGCATAATCGAGGTGCCTTCAGGCACGGTGACTGACACACCGTCAATATTGAGCGTGACCATTTTATCGCTCACGATTTTTGGGGTGCCGTAATCTTTGTTGGCGTCGTATTTAATGTCATCCATGGTGTCTTATCCTTTGCCGCTTTAATTAAGCAGCAACTTCCTTCTTATTTAAACCAAAATCTTCAGGGAAATGATTCAATGCGCTCAGCACAGGGTATGGTGTCATACCGCCTAATGCGCACAAAGAGCCATTTAACATAGTATCGGACAAATCTCGTACTAATTGAATATGCTTTGCATGCAATGGACGATTTTCTTGTTTGCTTGTTGCAATTTTATCCATCACTTCAACGCCGCGTGTGGAGCCGATGCGGCAAGGCGTGCATTTACCGCAACTTTCAATCGCACAAAATTCAAAAGCATACCGTGCCATCTTGGCCATATCCACGGTTTCATCAAATGCCACAATGCCGCCATGACCTAACACTGCCCAAATTTTAGAAAACTCTTCGTAATCCAATGGCGTATCAAATTGACTTTCTGGCAGGTAGGCACCCAATGGTCCACCTACTTGCACTGCACGGATTGGCTTACCAGTAGCAGAGCCACCGCCAAAGTCATATAGCAATTCACGCAAGGTAGCGCCAAAGGCAAGTTCGACTAAACCGCCTTGTTTGAGATTACCCGCGAGTTGAATTGGCAAAGTACCACGTGAACGACCCATGCCGTAATCTGCATAAAATTGCGCACCTTTGTCCAAAATAATAGGGATAGTCGCGAGCGAAATAACATTGTTCACAACTGTTGGTTTGCCAAATAAACCTTCAATAGCGGGGAGCGGCGGTTTAAAACGCACTAGACCACGCTTACCTTCCAAGCTTTCAAGCAATGA
>NCGC01000001.1 GCA_002281475.1 Methylophilales bacterium 28-44-11 | reverse complement strand
TTGCATTTGCGCTGGGGTTGGTTGTTTATGCGTCACAATTTTTAAGTCAGCCATTTGCATATCATGGTTATCTGCAGTTTGGACCAAAATGCCAGAACCGACACGTTTGATGTCTTGTGCATTGCGACCTTGTGCCCATGGTGTAGCACCCCCTTGCGGTAAAGCAATTTTAAGGACGCGCACATTTGCTTTCGCGCTCAAAATTGTCAACGCCTCTGCACTGTAATCGGGTGCAATCAGCACTTCCATAAATTGCTTAGACACTGCTTCAGCCGTGTCTTTGTCTACGATGGTATTGAAAGCAATAATCCCACCAAAAGCTGAAGTAGGATCGGTTTTGAATGCTTTACTGTAGGCTTCAAACGAGGTACCGCCTAATGCCACGCCACACGGATTAGCATGTTTCACAATGACGCACGCCGTGGTTGAAAATGCCTTCACGGTCTCCCAAGCGGCATCTGCATCGGCAATATTGTTGTAGCTGAGTTCTTTTCCTTGTAACTGTTGCGCAGAGACAAGTGAACCTGGGGCGGGATGTAAATCGCGATAAAACGCAGCACTTTGATGTGGATTTTCGCCGTAGCGTAAATCTTGTAATTTAATAAATCGACTATTGATTTGCGCCGGATATACGTTGCGGGTGCCATCTTCGTTAAAGCTTGATAAGTAGTCACTAATCGCACCATCATAATTACTGATGCGGTTAAAGGCCGCTACCGATAAAGCAAAAGTGGTTTTCTGTGATAACGCGCCAGTGGCTGACAATTCAATTAGCACCTCTGCATATTGACTAGCATCCGTCAGCACTGCAACGTCTTTCCAGTTTTTGGCGGCAGAGCGCACCATAGCAGGCCCACCGATATCGATGTTTTCAATGGCATCTTCTAAGGTGCAATCCGCTTTTGCCACCGTTGCTTCAAATGGATATAAATTTACCACCACCATGTCGATATTAGGAATACCTTGCGCATGCATTGCGGATACGTGTTCAGGTAAATCTCGTCTACCCAAAATGCCGCCATGCACTTTTGGGTGCAAGGTTTTTACGCGTCCATCAAGCATTTCAGGAAAGCCTGTGTAATCACTGACTTCGATGACGGGGATTTGGTGATCACGAAATAGTTTTGCTGTGCCACCTGTGGACAATAACTCCACCCCTAAGGCGCGAAGTTGTTGTGCAAATTCAATCACCCCTGTTTTGTCTGATACGCTGATAAGCGCGCGTTTAATAATAGCCATTGATCTGTTCCATGAGACTGATAATAATTGGGTTTTGAGGAGATCATCACAATGCCACACACGATGCTTAGCGTTGAATGTTCATGTATTCTTTAGTGCAGGTTATGGTGCTTGCTACAAAACCTTGTTTTTTAAAGTATTGCTTAAGATATACTAGTAAATCAATGACTTAGATACTTAAATCAGCTTCAGCCAAGTCCAACCTTAACTTAAGCCGTATTGCGCCATTTTTTTTCGTAACGTATTACGGTTTAAGCCCAATATTTCTGCAGCTTTACTTTGATTGCCGCCAACTTACTTTATTGAGGATATATTCCAACATGGGTTTTTCTACGCAACCAAGCACCATGTCGTAAATCGCATGGGGTGGCTGCCCATCCAAATGCATAAAATATTCGTCTAGGGATTCATTGATAGCACCGCTTAATTTACATACATTACTCATTATGCTGCTATCGCCTCTGCATGATCGGTTGGGGGAGTATTGGCGTCCACTTCCACATAGACTAGCCGTTCGTGTTTTGTTCTGAGTTCGTTAAAGAAATCATCAATGGCTTTGAGTTGCAATTCGATAGTTTGCAAAGTATTCATACTGTGTCGGAAGCTGGCCGAGCCGGCTAAACCTTTGGTATACCAAGAGATATGCTTACGCGCTACACGCATACCCGTTAAATCGCCATAAAATGCATATAAATCGTGCAGATGTTCTAACATCACAGTGTGGATTTCATCCACAGTCGGCGGTAGCATGTGTTCCCCCGTAAGTAAGTAATGCTCGATTTCACGGAATATCCAAGGACGACCTTGCGCAGCTCGACCAATCATCACAGCGTCGGCACCGGTGAAATCCAACACAAACTTGGCTTTTTCTGGCGTAGTGATATCACCGTTTGCAATAAGTGGGATATGAATGGCTTGTTTCACAGCAGCAATGGTGTCGTATTCAGCATGGCCGGTGTACAAGCAGGCACGGGTTCTGCCATGCATCGCTAGCGCTTGGACGCCGATGTCTTCTGCCATTTTGGCGACTGCAATCGCGTTGCGGTTTTGTTTATCCCAACCGGTGCGAATTTTAAGGGTGACAGGCACATCTACTGCATTGACTACCGCTCGCAAAATCTGCGCAACCAAAGGCTCGTCTTTAAGTAAAGCAGAACCAGCCATGACGTTACAAATCTTTTTGGCCGGACAACCCATGTTGATATCAATGATTTGTGCACCATTGTCTACATTGTACTTGGCGGCCTCAGCCATCATCTTGGGATCTGCACCGGCGATTTGTACTGAAATAGGATCGACTTCACCCTCGTGATTGGCACGACGGCGCGTTTTTTCACTGCCATAAAGCAAAGAGTTGGATGTCACCATTTCTGAAACAGCCAAACCAGCGCCCAGTTTTTTACATAATTGGCGGAAAGGGCGATCCGTGACGCCAGCCATAGGGGCAACCACAAGGTTGTTTTTTAATAGGTGTGAACCAATTTGCATTGAAATCAGCTTAAATGGAAAAGTTGCTTATTTTATACGCAAATTTAAAGCGTGCAAATACTTAACCATGATAAAAGTGAGGAAATGGTGTGAATCGTTTTGTGGATTTACCTGAATAAATTCAGTTTAAATTCAAGCAGTAAGGACTTACTTTCTTCGGAGGTTAACGTGCGAGCTAATGAGTGCATGTGCATGGTTTCTGAAACGCGTGCCATCGGTATCTTTCACCCACATGTGTAGCAAGCCGGAAAAAAATAAATGGGTGTCCATCGCAAGTTGGGCAGGGCTGTGTAATGGGTTGATCAAATCTTTTTGTAATGCACGTACGTACACTTGTTCTAACTTTTCAACGATGCTAGAGCAGTTGTTCAGGATTTGTTGCAATACTGTAGAAAATTCACCCACATATTCACATTTGGACATCATGATTTCGTAAGTTTGGCGTGTTTCCAAATCTTCATCCAAAATCTGTATTGTGCCCAGCAGGAAGTTTTCAATCCGCATCAACGGGTCGGTGACAGAATCATTCACTTTGTCGATTTCAAACAACAATGTACCATCCATTCGATCAATCAGTGGTAATACCACTTGTTCGCGCATAGCATGAAAAAGTTGAGATTTGTTTTCAAAATGCCAATACACAGCGCCCCGCGTTACACCGGCGTGCGTTGCGATTTGTTCTAAGCTGGTGCGGCTGACCCCTTTTGTCAAAAATACTTCACGTGCTGCGTTGATAATACGCTGACGTGTAATTCCTGCGTCTTCTTTTGTTTTTCGTACCATAATTACCGTGTAATAAATGAGAATGTGAAGCATTCAGAATGTAAATAGGGAGCAAATGCTTGAAAAAACTATTTACATACATCCATGTTTGTATATAATATACATTCATGACTGTATGTATGCAAGTCATTTAATTCACGCACATTGTAAACTTCATTAAAGCGTTCATCTAGAGGCAGCTATGGCAAAAACAAAAACCTATTACCCCCACACCTTACTCATCTTGATGCTGGCCATGCTGATTTCAGCCTGTGGCGAACAAAAACAAGACACTGGCGCTGCAATGCCGGCCTTACCTGTGGGTGTGATTGAAGCTCAACCTACTTCCGTGCCAATTCGCGCTGAAGCCGTCGCCCAAACCGAGGGTGCAAAAGAAGTGGAGGTGCGCCCTAGAGTAGGCGGGATTTTATTAAAAAAATTGTTCCAAGAGGGCGAGCCAATTAAAGCTGGGCAGACCATGTTTTTAATTGATCCAGTGCCATTTCAGATTGCGGTTCAACAAGCTGAGGCGCAATTGGCGCAACAAAGAGCGCGCATTGTACAAACGCAACGTGAGGCAGATCGTTTAAAAGGTTTGCTTGAGACGCAATCTATTAGCCAACGTGAATTCGATAATGCGCTTTCAGACAATTCAGTCGCGTCAGCAAGCATGTTGCAATACGAAGCTATGTTGCGTGAAGCGAAATTAAACTTGTCTTACACCACAGTGACAGCACCTACCAGTGGTATTGCTGGTCGATTTGAATTTTCTGAAGGGGCTTTGGTGTCGGCCAACACAAGTTTGTTGACGACCATCGTGCAATTGTCGCCGATTTGGGTACGTTTTAGTTTGTCTGATTCAGAATTGGCTGCTCTGGGAGGACAACTGACCAGTCGTAATGTGAAAAACATTCAATTGTTGTTACCAGACGGTACTGAACATCCCGAATCAGGAAAATTAAATTTCTCTGCCAGTGAAATTGACCCTGCGTTGGGCACACAACAATTGCGCGCTGTATTTGAAAATGCAGAACGTAATTTATTACCCGGTCAATTCGTGCGTGCGCGCATCACAACAGGGACGCGCGATGGCGTATTTATCTTACCGCAAACTTCGGTGCAGACAAATGATCAAGGCAAGTTTGTTTACGTTGCAGAAAAAGATGCAACAGGCAAAGTGGTAGCAGCGATCAGGCCGATTCAAGAAGGTGGTTGGGAAGGTAAAAATTGGGTAATCTTAGGTGGGCTCAAAGCAGGAGATAAGGTCATTGCCGACAACCTCATTAAGATTCGACCAGGTGCAGAGGTGGTTCCACATCCACTTGCTTCGGCTAAAGCACCAGCTAAAACTTCAGCATAAGGTAACGCGACATGACTAAGTTTTTTATTACAAGGCCAATCTTTGCCTCGGTGCTGTCAATTATAATTGTGTTGGCAGGTTTGGCAGCTTCAATCCAATTACCCATTGCGCAATACCCTCAAATTGCGCCTCCCACTGTCACTATCTCTGCCACTTACCCTGGCGCCAGTGCCGATACATTATCCAAAACTGTTGCAGCGCCAATTGAGGAGCAATTAAGCGGTGTGGATAATTTGCTCTACTTTAACTCAAGTGCTGACTCTAGTGGCACCTTGACCATTACCGCCACTTTTGATGTGGGCACAGATGCCGACCAAGCCACATTTAACGTGAGTAACCGCGTCAATATTGCGTTGCCTAGGTTGCCAGAAGATGTGCGCCGTAACGGCGTAGTTGTGCAAAAAAAATCCAACGATATTTTGCTGGTCACCATGTTAACCTCGACCAACCCAAAGCATGATCGTTTGTTTTTGAGTAATTATGCAACGCTGAATATCTTAGATGAATTCAAACGTGTGAAGGGTGTAGGTGACGTCACCATTTTTGGTGGTCAAGACTATGCTATGCGTATTTGGTTGCGGCCAGACCGAATGGCACAGCTTGGAGTGAGTACGAGCGATGTGGCTGCTGCGATAAACGCACAAAATAATCAGTATGCAGCCGGTAAGATTGGGCAAGAACCAGCGCCTGCCGATCAGCAGATGGTGTATACCGTTACAGCTAAAGGGCGTTTAGTTGATCCCGCCGAGTTTGCCAATATCATCGTGCGAGCTAATGGTCCACGCGGAGTATTGTATTTAAAAGATGTTGCGCGTATCGAATTGGGCGCCCAAACATATAACGTGGCCTCGGCCTTGGATGGGAAGCCAGGCGTGGCTGTGGCCATATTTTTACAAAATGGTGCCAATGCACTAGACACAGCAACAGGCATTAAAGCAAAAATCGAAGAGTTAAGCGTACGCTTTCCAGAAGGCATTGAAACAACGATTCCTTATGACACGAGTGATTTCGTCAAAGCAACGATTGAGGAAGTATTTAAAACATTTGGTGAAGCACTGATATTAGTAGTGCTGGTGGTGTACTTGTTCTTACAAAGCTGGCGCGCTACGTTGATTCCAATTATCGCAGTGCCTATTTCATTGATTGGTACATTTGCTGGATTATACCTCTTTGGCTTCTCCATCAACTTGCTGACTTTATTTGCCATGATTTTGGCAATTGGGATTGTGGTCGATGATGCCATTGTGGTGTTGGAAAATACTGAACGATTGATGACAGAAGAGGGCTTAGAGCCATTCCCAGCGGCAGTCAAATCCATTCAACAAGTGTCTGCCGCGGTGGTTGCCATTGTATTGGTCTTGTGCGCCGTGTTTGTGCCGGTGGCTTTCCAAGGTGGGATAGCGGGAGAGCTTTATCGTCAGTTTGCAGTCACCGTTGCCATCGCAGTGGTTATTTCGGGTGTGGTGGCGTTAACCCTTACGCCCGCTCTATGTGCGATGATTTTAAGAAAATCACATGGTGAAGACGCCTTTTTTAGAAAATTTAATCAAGGATTTGGCAACCTAACGCACTTTTATACAAAAACAGTCAATCTCACGTTGCATCATAAAATCATTGGTGCCTTGGTGTTTTCTGCGATTGTGATTGCGGTGATATTTTTATTCAGATTTGTCCCGGGTGGTTTTGTACCACCAGAAGACCAAGGTTACGTGGTGACTGTGGTGGTGATGCCTGATGGCGCAACGCTGAGTCGAACCATTAAAACGACTGAGAATATTCGTGCAGAAATTGCCAAAGATCCTGCAGTTGCGCATGAATTTGCAGTGAACGGATTTGAGTTGCTTACAGGTGCCAATAAAACCAATGCGGCCACGATGTTTGTGCGAATGACCGATTGGAGCGAGCGTTCTACGTCGGCAAACGAAATGGTCAGCAAATTATTTGGGATTGGCATGAGTCAGCCAGATGGCATGGGGTTTGCGGTAAATCCGCCCTCCATTCGTGGTTTAGGATCAGCGGGTGGTTTTGAAGTCTATGTTCAGAGCCAGCGTGATACCGACCCCATTAAATTGGCTGCTGTCATGAATAACTTTATGGATGCGATGCGTGCAGATCCAACGCTAACTGGCATCAACAGCTTCTTTAGACCAACCGTGCCACAATTGTTGATTGAGGTAGATGAAGCCAAGGCTATTTCACAAAACGTGAAAATTGCAGATATCTACACTACTTTGCAAAGCACTATGGGCTCATTTTATGTTAACGACTTTAACCGCACTGGCCGGACATATCGTGTGCAATTACAAGCCGAGCCGGAGTTTAGGATGAAGCCAGAGGATTTGGGCAAAGTATATGTGCGTAGCCAGCCCACGCCTGAAAGTCCTAATGGCAACATGATTCCGCTTTCTGCATTGAGCAAGGTAAAAAATATCGTCGGTGCCGAGCAGCTAGAACGTTATAACGGCTTGTTATCTGCCAAAGTATTTGGTGGTGGTGCAAAAGGCATTAGTTCTGGTGACGCTATTGAGACAGTTGAGCGTATTGCCAAAGCCAATATGCCTGACGGTTATAAAATTGCGTGGACAGGCCAAGCTTACCAAGAAAAGCGCACAGGTTCGGCTGCACTATTTGCCTTCGGCTTTGCGATTATCATGGTATTCCTAATTTTGGCGGCACAGTTTGAAACATGGGCGTTGCCATTGGCCGTGATTATGGCGGTGCCATTCGCCTTAGCCGGTGCGTTAACCGCAGTGTTGATGCGAGGCATGACCAACGATATTTACTTCCAGATTGGCTTAATCACCTTGATAGGACTGGCAGCGAAAAACGCGATTCTGATTGTGGAATTTGCTAGTCAAAAAATGGAAGAAGGCATGCCGATTGCCGAAGCAGCGCTAGAAGCAGCACGCTTACGTTTTAGACCTATCGTGATGACGTCGATGGCCTTTATTTTAGGCATCATCCCCTTGGTGTTTGCGACGGGTGCAGGTGCTGCTGCTAGGCAGTCTATGGGTACAGGTGTGTTGGGTGGAATGTTAATGGCTACGTTTGTGGCGACTATTTTTATCCCATTATTCTTCACTTGGTTGAGTAATCAAAACATCAAGAGACACCATTAGTGATGTCAAATAAAAAAGGAAACGGTATGAAACCGCCTTATACAAAAGAACAAACAAATAGCATAAAACCTATGGTCAAAACGATGGCTATCTTAGTGTCTGTGGTCTGGTTGTCAGGTTGTACTTTGCTTGGGCCGATGTATCAACGCCCTGAAGCCAAAGATGTCAGTTTGCCAGAGCAATTTAAGCAAGCGACTGATACCGACACAGTCCAAGCCCCTAACGACTGGTGGACGTTTTACCGAGATGCGCAGCTAAATGCATTGATAGAAAAAGCGCATTTGAACAATGTCGATATCAAGTTAGCCGTGGCACGTATCGAGGAAGCAGACGGTGTGATGCGTGAAGTCGGTGCCGCCTTGCTACCCAGTGTGGACCTTAGCACGACAGCAGTACGTAACCGTGTGACTGAGGCTGGTATATTTCCAGTGTTTGCTGCAAACCCACGCAATAGTTACAACTTGGCGCTCAATTCATCGATTGAGTTGGATTTTTGGGGCAAGTTAAGACGCGCTAAAGAAGCAGCACGCGCCAGCTATTTGTCTACGCAATACGCAAAAGAAACTGTGCAATGGTCGCTTTCGAGTTTGGTCGCCAATAATTACTTGATTATTCGTAGCTTGGATTCGCAATTATTTGTGAATCAAGAAAACCAAAAGATCAGCGAAGAAAGTTTGGCATTGACCAAGCGCCGTCTGGAAGGCGGTGTGGTCTCAGTGCTGGATGTTCACCAAGCGGAGCTGGCATTGGCTAACTTGAAATCGCAGCAAGTAGAACTGCAGCGCCAACGCGCGATTAGTGAACATCAATTGGGTGTGCTCACTGGTGAGTTGAATATTGAGGTGGCAACTGCCGAGCTATTGGCTTTGCCGACACCACCGATGCCACCTGCTGGCTTGCCTTCAAGCTTGATGGAAGCGAGACCAGATGTACGCCAAACAGAGCAAGATTTAATTGCTGCCAACGCCAACATTGGTATGGCTAAAGCGGCGTTATATCCAAGCATTTCACTCACCGGTGCGTTCGGTGGCGAAAGTCTAGAGTTGAACGATCTCTTAAAATCGGCAGCTAGAGTATGGTCATTGGGCATAGGCTTAGATTTGCCTATTTTTAATGCAGGTAGATTAAATGCCAAAGTGGACCAAGCAACTGCTAAGCAAAAACAAGCCTTGGCCAGTTACCAAGGCAGTGTGCAAACTGCATTTAAAGAAGTGAATGATGCGCTGGTCAATTTGCGTCGCTACAAAGAAGTTGAAACCATTGCACAATCTAGACAAGATACCGCGAAGAAAATATTAGATGTATCGCAAAACCGCTATAAATCTGGCTATTCTGCTTATTTAGAAGTGTTGGATGCGCAACGTAGCTACTACGAAGCAACACAAAGTTTTGTGCAAAGTCGTCAAAATGTACTGACTGCTTCTGTTGATTTGTTTAAGGCACTTGGCGCTGGTTGGCAACCAGTGGAAGCTGCTCAAGTGAGTCAGGCAAAGTAGGTTGCGTTAACTGTTCTAAGCGAGTGAGCCAAGCGAAGGCATGTGTTTGGCTCTCACCGCACATTTCCAAGCTAGGTTGTAGGCTTGCACAAAAGGCTGGCCGTTCTGGTTGACCAAAAATCATACATTGATGGTCTGCATTTAATTGCACGCAGCGAATGCCGGCAGGTTTGCCATTGGGCATGCCAGGGATAGGGCTGTTGATTGAGGGTGCAATGCAACAGGCACCACATTCTTGTCTACAAGCTATGGCAACGCCGACCATGGAAAACCTAATCCGCTCACTTGTTGCTGAATATCCTGCATCGCCAGATTGACTGAATTAGTTGTCCCTTTTACTCCAAGCTCAATAGTACGGCGTATATCAAGCTTAGGTAAGCTAAATAACTTGATGTCTGGGTGCTGCGTCAAAATTTGATGCATCATGTCAATTAATTGACTCTCACCCGCATCCATGACCAAGATGGAAGCTTCAACATAATCTTGTTGATGAAATAAATGTGCGTAATAGGTATCCAGTACCCATTCCACCATCGGGTGCGCCATTTCAGGAAAACCGGGTACAAAATAATGTTGATGAATGCTAAATCCTGCGACGCGATTTACTGGATTGGGAATTAAATCAGCTCCTTTGGGAAAGTCTGCCATCAATACACGTTTGGGATATGCCGCCTCACCAAAGCGCGCCTCTAGCTCTGCCACTGCACCAAGATGGCGTTCAATCGGCACGTTTACAGCCTCTGCCGCGCACTGCCGTGTAAAGTCATCTGGCGTAGCACCAATGCCACCAAAGCTAAATACCACCTCGCCACGTGCCATACTGGCCTTTAATGCAGCTGTAATTTGGCTTGGAGTATCGCCCAAATAATTCGCCCAACTTAATTGTAAACCTCTTGCAGAAAGCAGCTCGATTACCTTGCTGAGATGTTTGTCTTGACGCTTTCCTGAGAGGATTTCATCGCCAATGATATAAATGCCAAAAGTTTGCATAAAAATTGCTTAAGTATGAATAGAATTGTTTATATTAATGTTTACACTATTTATTATCATCATTAATAATTAAAGCGATGCTAGCATAAAGCATATGTGGTAACAGACACAAATGGGTGGGTAATGTTACAAACAAATCAAAAAACAACCATAGAATTTGCACAATTAAAGCATTTACTCTCAGTAAATGCCAGAACCGTGCTGGCCAGTGCTATTTTGGCAATCATGCTGGCATGGATTGTAATCCATGAAGTACCTAATGAAATATTGTTCCCATGGCTTAGTGTGATGATGTTAATCAATGTCGTTCGGGTTGGGGTGTGCAACTACCAAATCAAACATCCTACCTATCATCCCCAACCTATTAATCAGCGCTTAGTGGTCTTTCGTCTTGGTTTGATGCTCAGCAGCATTGGTTGGGGAGTCATCAGTTTAATGGTGATTCACTATGGTCATTTAGATCAGCAATTATTCGTGAGTTACATGATTGCGGGCCTGTCAGCAGGAGCTGTGGTGTCCTATTCTATTGATCGCATCAGTGCCATGACTTATCTAATATTTGCGGTTTTGCCCACATTGTGCGGTTTTATTTGGGTTGGACATGCCATATCTATTCCTATGGCACTTGCAGGCTTGGTCTATATGGCGTTTTCGATATATAGCATTTACAGTTATCACCGTAGTCTCGTGGAAAGTTTATTGCTAAGACGCCAAGCAGTGGAAAGAGAAGAGGAAATCAAACGATTAGCGTTTTACGATGTGCTGACCAATTTACCTAATCGCCGCTTATTGATGGACAGGTTGCGACATGCGTTAGTCGTCAGTAATCGTTCGGGCAAACGGGGCGCATTACTGTTTATCGATTTAGACCATTTCAAACTATTAAACGATACTTTTGGCCACTCGATGGGGGACCTGTTGATAATGCAAGTGGCTGAGCGCTTGAAGCAATGTGTGCGTGAGACCGATACTGTGGCGCGCTTTGGAGGAGACGAATTTGTGGTGATGTTAGAAGAGTTAAGTGAAGACAGCGCCATCGCCACACAAGAAGTAGAACGTATTACTAGCCAAATTCTCAAGCAATTAAACGCTCCATACCAGTTAAGTGATTCTGAATATGTGAGTACACCCAGTATTGGTGTGGCTATGTTTGGAGAACATGGGATGTCGCATGATGAATTATTGAAGCATGCCGATATTGCCATGTACCAAGCCAAAAAATCAGGACGGAATATTGTGCGTATGTTTGATTTTGATATGCGCTCCGATGTGCCTATTAAGCGTTCCGCTCACTAGGTACATGCGAATTAGTTTGCTGAACAGGCCGATAGCAAGCGCAAGCGTTGTTGATACACCTGCCGTAATAAAGGAGGCAAATGCTTAATTTCTAGCGCATGTTCAATCGCTTCCATATCGCCTTCTTCCAGTTTTTGTAATCCCAGTGCACGGCGTATGGTAATGCTGTTTGGGTCATGCGACAGACGTTGTATTTGGTCGCCGGCTTGCACAAAGCCTTCTTGAATCACCCGATGGTAAAAACCACTACGGCCACTGACTAAAAATTTTTCCAGTATATCGGGTTGTCCTATTTTGTGACCAAACTTAAAACAGGGGATTCTTGGCATGGTCGCTTCTACAATTGCTTCACCAATAGCAAAGGTATCGCCAACATATATCTCATCTTCAAGCATGCCAGAAACTGTAAAATTCTCACCAAACATACCATATGACAGTGACGATTTTCCCAGCGTTTTTTCCCAGTAGCTGTAATGTTCAACAGGGTAGCTATAGGCTGCTTGAAACTCTCCGCCGTGTACGGTTAAATCTGCCTGACCATCACCTGTTAAATTAGTCTTACCTAACCAAACCTTACCCGTTTGTGGCGTTTTGTAAATCCCCGTATTCACTTGGTTGCCGTTGATTTCAACCTGCGTTGGCATCCCAACATTGACAGACATCAGCTTCATTTCTTTTGCACCCTTAATCAATTGACTACAATTTAACCGCAAAACACACGTTAGCTCTATGCGTTAAAGTGCGTAGTCCATTAGAAAGGCTTTAGTTAATGTGCACTTTCCCAATTATTACCCACACCCACTTCAGCTAGCAGAGGTACATCCAACTTAGCCACGTTTTGCATGAGTTGGGGGAGATGGATTTTGACCATTTCAAGCTCATCGTTAGGCACTTCTAACACCAATTCATCGTGTACTTGCATAATGAGTTTGGTCTGCAGTTTCTCTTGGCTGAGCCAGCCTTGCACTGCAATCATCGCGAGCTTAATTAAATCCGCCGCAGTGCCTTGCATGGGCGCGTTAATGGCGGCACGTTCTGCACCGGCTCTGCGCATGCCATTGGCGCTGTTGATTTCTGGCACCCATAATCTGCGACCAAAGTAGGTTTCTACGTAGCCTTTGGCTTTGGCTAGTTCACGCGTGCTATCCATATAAGCGCGCACTCCGGGATAACGCGCAAAGTAGCGTTCAATGTAGCTCGCTGCGGCACTGCGCTCAATATTGAGGTTTTGTGCTAGGCCAAACGCACTCATGCCATATATCAAACCAAAGTTAATGACCTTGGCATAACGACGTTGCTCGCTGTCCACTGCATCGCGTTCTATGCCAAAAATCTCAGCCGCAGTGGCACGGTGAATGTCCTCATTATTAGCAAATGCCTGCAACATGCCTGCATCTTTCGATAAATGCGCCATGATGCGTAACTCAATTTGGGAATAATCAGCAGACACAATCACACTACCAGCAGGAGCAATAAATGCTTCACGAATCCGCCTGCCTTCAGCTGTACGCACTGGAATATTTTGCAAGTTAGGGTCAGAACTTGCTAGACGGCCGGTAATGGCAACGGCTTGGTTGTAACTGGTATGCACACGCCCAGTATGTGGGTTGATCATTTTTGGTAACTTATCGGTGTAGGTCGATTTGAGTTTTGCTAACCCACGGTATTCCAACAGTACTTTTGGTAACGGGTAATCCAGCGCCAATTCTTGCAACACATCTTCGTCCGTACTCGGTGCGCCACTCGGCGTTTTTTTGGTAGGTTTAATGCCTAATTTGCCAAATAGAATCTCTTGTAATTGCTTGGGTGAACCCAAATTAAAAGGTTGTCCAGCGAGTTCGTACGCTTGATTTTCTAATGCCATCAACTTCATGCCAATTTCATTACTTTGGCGGTTTAATAAATTGGCATCAATCAACACGCCGTTGCGTTCGATGGTAAATAAAATCTCCATCGAAGGCATTTCGATGTGGCGATAGATGAAATCAAGTTTGGCATCGGCAGTAATGTTAGGCGACAACGCTTGGTGAAGTTGCAAAGTGATATCGGCATCCTCTGCGGCATATTCAGCTGCGGTTTCCACCGTGACTTGATTAAACCCCACTTGCTTTGCACCCTTGCCAGCCACTTCCTCAAAGGTTATGGTTTGTAGCCCTAAATGGCGCATCGCTAAATCATCCATACCATGGGTGCGATGGCTTTCTAACACGTAAGATTGCAATAAGGTGTCATGAGCAATGCCGTGTAAAGCTATGCCGTGATTAGCCAACACATGTTTATCATACTTTAAGTTTTGCCCCACTTTTTTGATGTTGGGGTTTTCTAATATTGGCTGGATGCGTTGTAGTGTTGCATTAAAAGGCAATTGTTCTGGCGCATCAAAATAATCATGCGTGAGGGGTAAATAAGCGGCTTCGCCGGGTGTGACGCTAAATGACATGCCGACCAATTTTGCAGTCATTGGGTCTAAGCTGGTAGTTTCAGTATCAAAACATATGAGTTCAGCTTGCGTCAGTGTTGTTAACCATGCATCCAAGGCTTCATTGGTCAGAATGGTTTCAAAATGGCGAGCGGTGTTGGGTGTGTAATCAATAGTTAATTCTGCGTTAGTTGTATTTTGTGCAATCGTTGTTTGAGGCGTGCTTGCTTGTTTAGTGGGTGTGGTAGTCGTGCCTTCGGGTAAATCCAATTCCCGTTTCCAGCTTCTAAACTCAAAGCGGTCAAACAACTCGGCTAATTTGGCGCGGTCTTGCGGTTGTGGCGCAAGGTCAGACAATTGCTCTTGTATGCCTACGTCACAACGAATCGTAATCAACTCACGTGCAGTGGGTAACCAAGGCAATGCTTTGCGCAGGTTTTCGCCTACCACGCCAGTAATTTCATCCGCACGCGCAATAATATTGTCCAGTGAACCATACTGTTTAAGCCATTTCACCGCAGTTTTTGGACCCACTTTTTCTACACCGGGCACGTTGTCTGAGGTGTCACCGACTAAAATCAGATAATCCACCATCAAGCTTGGTGGCACACCAAATTTATTCTCCACCCCTACAATATCCAACACATCATCGGTTTTTCTAAAGGCATCACGCATGGTATTGATCACGGTGACATGGCTATTCACTAATTGGGTAATGTCTTTATCACCTGTTGAGATAATCACTTTTACGCCTTCACGCTCGGCTTGTTTGGCCAGTGCGCCAATCACATCGTCTGCCTCAACCCCTTCTTCCACAATCAGCGGCCAACCCAGCGCTTGAATGGCTTCGTGCAACGGTGCGATTTGTGCACGTAAATCGTCGGGCATGCTGGCGCGATTGGCTTTGTACTCAGGGTAAATGTCATCACGAAACGTTTTGCCTTTGGCATCGAATATGCAAGCGCTGTAGTCAGCAGGATAGTCTTTATGTAAACGCCTGAGCATGTTCAATACCCCCTGAATGGCGCCTGTCGGCTCATTTCTGCTATTGCGCAAGTCGGGCATGGCATGAAAAGCACGGTACAAATAAGAGGAGCCATCAACGAGTAATAATGTTTTCATACGAGTTCCAAAGGCATAGAGCGGATTGCTCGGCAAGCGCTATTAAGGCGGTTATTTTAGCTTTTATCGCTACAAAACACATGGATAAGTTTAGATAATGTTTTCTATTGGTGTTCAATCAATTGAATTTACACGCACATGGTAGAATCAAATTTAAGTCTACAGTTAAAACGAGTTAATCAATGAGTACTAGAAAATTACCGCAGGTGACGTCACCTGAGTTGTTGAATGGCGCAACCGCCGATTATGGCTCATGGCACGCATTCGAAATCATGGCGGAGTTTGTTGGGGCGACAGAAAAGCTAAAAAAAATTACCCCAGCCGTTTCGATTTTTGGTAGCGCCCGCACCAAGCCAGACCACCCGTATTACAAACTCACCGAAGAAATCGCCTTACTGTTATCCGAATCAGGCTTTAGTGTTATTTCAGGAGGTGGTCCCGGCATTATGGAAGCGGCGAATAAAGGCGCATTTGCAGGCACTGGCCCAAGCGTAGGTTTGAATATTGAGTTGCCTTTTGAACAAAGTGGCAATCCATATCAAGATATCGGCATCACTTTTAAATACTTTTTTATGCGTAAAGTCATGTTTGTGAAATACGCATCCGCCTATATTGTGATGCCTGGGGGCTTCGGCACGCTAGATGAGTTGATGGAAGCAATCACATTGGTGCAAACAGGTAAATCACGCAAAATTCCAATTATTCTAGTTGGCGCAAGTTTCTGGGCGGGTTTGATTGATTGGATCAAAAATACCTTGGTAGCAGAAGGCATGGCATCGCCTGAAGATCTGCTGTTAATACAATCGATTGATGACCCTAAACAAATTGTTGAGACTATTTTTAGGCACTATGAGGCCACTGGATTTGAGCTTACGCCAGCAGAGCGCAAAATCCAATTATATTTCTAGCCACCATTACTTATGCACGGTGTAATTTGTTAAAATTGTAAAACTATTTAGGAGAGTGATGATGCGCTATTTGAAGTTGTTGCCTAGAATGTTGTGCATATTGCTTCTTCAAGGCTTTGTCATGCCTGCATTTTCGGCAGATGGAAATGCATCACAACGAGAGTTGTTAGAAGAAGTCCCTCCGCCGCCCAAGGTCATTGAAGGTGAGCCAATGGAAGAGCCACAAGTGACAATCCGCAAGAAGGGCACTGAAACCATTGAGGAATATCGTTTAAATGGTAAGTTGTACATGATGAAAGTGACACCACAAAGTGGTAAACCGTACTATTTACACAAAAACGACCCAGAAGGTCCTTGGATTAATGATGGACCCAACCCTCCGCTATCTGTCCCACATTGGACTATTTTCCGTTTCTAACCTAAAAAGAGGGCATTGCCCTCTTCATTCTTTGGTGATTATTAATTAACCAACATGTCTGTTTTTACTACACTTAGCTTAGAAGATGTTCGCGATTGGCTTACGCAGTTTAATATTGGCAACTTGCAATCACTGAAGGGTATTGCGGCTGGCATTACCAATACCAATTATTTTGTAGAAACTTCTACATCAAAGTATGTGCTTACCATATTTGAAAAAAATGACTTTGATGAGTTGCCTTATTTTGTGCATTTAATGACACATCTTGCCCAGCATGGTGTGCCATGTCCAACCCCTCTCGTGGATCAGCAAGGCCTTGCGTTGCATCGCTTAAAAGGCAAGCCAGCATTGATGGTCAGCTGTTTACAAGGGCGTGATATTAGCGAACCTAATGTCGCACAGTGTGAAGCGGTGGCTTCTACTTTAGCCAGGTTGCATCTGGCAGGCTTAAGCTTTCATGAGCAATCCCATAATCAACGTGGGCAAGGCTGGCGCAGTATTACCGCTCAGCAAGTGTTGCCTAAACTCACTGCCGATCAGCAATCACTGTTACAAGAAGAGCTTGATTATCAACACAGTTTAGATCTCACTGCTTTGCCACATGGGGTCATCCATGGTGATTTGTTCCGAGACAATGTTCTATTTGATGGTGACCATCTTGGGGGCTTTATTGACTTTTATTATGCCTGCCATGATGTGCTTGCGTACGATGTGGCAATTGCAATCAATGAGTGGTGTATCCATGAAGATGGTAGTTTTGATATAGCCAAGCGCGATGCGTTTTTAAATGCTTATCAAGCAGTAAGGCCATTTGAACAAAGTGAGCTGCAACTATGGCAAGCCCTATTAAGACGTGCCGCATTACGTTTTTGGTTATCACGTTTGTATGATTTGCACTTTCCGTTGGTGGGTGAATTAACGCATGCAAAAGACCCCATGCATTTTGAGCGCATCCTCAGGCATCGAAAACATACGCTTCTTGCTTAACACAATATAATCAGTAACATAAGTTTAAATTTTTGAAAGTAACTGAATGGCTATCTTAGAATCACGTACCAAAACTGGCTTAAGTTGGGTAAAAGAAAGTGTAGCCTTGTTTAAAACTCAACCCTCTAAATGGATGTTGTTGGCTATTTCCTACGTGGGCATTTTTATGATGTTGCCATCGATTCCAGGGCTAGGCATATTTGCATTGCTTACTGTATTGATTTGGCCAGTATTTATAGCCTTTGCTGTCATGCTGTATCGCAATGCAGAAATGGGTAAACAAGAGACAGTCCAAGCAGTCTTGGCAAAAATCCAACCGAAATTTACTTTATTGATGTTACTAGGCTTGGGTTGTTTAGTGTATGCCACCTTGGCCACCTATGTGCTGAACTCTGACATTCAAGGCTTAATGAGCTTTGCGGACAAAGGTGCCGCCATGAGTGAGACAGAATATGAAAAATTCATGGGTAAATTCGGTCCCTTTATGCTCAAAATGTTGTTGTTATTGTTACCTTTGTTCGTCGCCACATGGTTTTCCCCTGTGTTGATTGCGGTCAATAATTACACGCTGGTGAATGCGATCAAATCAAGCATCGCAGGCGTTTTGCAATATACCATTGCCATGGGCGCCGCTTGGTTAGTATTGTCGGCAGGCATTATGGGACTAATGCTTGCAGCAGGATTGATCATAGGCATTCTTGGCGCGCTTGTACCAGTTTTAGCACAAGCGTTAATGCCAATGCTGGTATTTGGTTGTTTATTACTGGCAACTGCACTGATGTTTGCTTTGCAATATGTGAGTTATCGAGACGTTTTTAGAGCGGCGCCAGTAGAGGGGGCTTAATTTCTTTCCAATCAATTCAAAGTGTTTTACACACTTTTTTTAGATTTTCTCTAGTTTTGCATATTCCATCATTAAGGTTTTTAAGCCTTCTCGCCCAAAATTAATCTTAATCGCAAGATCGCTGGCATTGCCTTCGTAGCTCACCACTACACCTTCGCCAAATTATTTCATCTAAAAACCGTGAGGGAATGCCATAACGCACTTGCCCATGTAGCATGCGACTTTGAGCGTGGCTCAGATACAGCCGTTGCCGCGCCCGCGTCACGGCCACATACATCAAACGGCGTTCTTCCTCCACGCCATTGTTTTCGTTTTTGCTCTGCTCATGGGGAAACAGGCCTTCTTCTACACCACCAATAAATACGGCTTTAAATTCCAAGCCTTTGGCGGCGTGCACTGTCATCAATTGCAAGGCTTCACGGCCAACATCTGCCTGATGCTCACCGGCTTCTAAGCTGGCATGGTTTAAAAATTGTGTAAGTAAATCAGCGTCTTCTTCCACATTGTTGTGATTGCCAAAATCCTGATTGCTAAACGCTACAGCGGCGGTCACCAACTCTTCTAAGTTGGCAATACGGTCTTCACCTTCTTTGTCTAATTGGTAATGGGCTTTTAAGCCAGACATCGTCGCCGCAAGTTCTGCAAGTTCTGGCAAGGTGATGCCATAGGCTTGATTTACCATCTCACGAATCAATCCAACAAACCCATCTATCCCTTTACCACCTAGGGTTCCGTTTCCGACTTTATTGATAGCGGCTTGCCATAAGCTACAATTTTGCTGCCGGGCAGCCTCTTGCAGTTGCTCCAAGCTACGCGCACCAATGCCACGGGCTGGAAAGTTGATGACACGTAATAAAGCGGTATCGTCATTGGCGTTAGCTACTAAGCGCATATACGCCAACGCATGCTTGATTTCTGCACGTTCAAAAAATCGCAAGCCGCCATACACGCGGTAAGGGATATTCGCTGAGAATAGGGTATGTTCAAGAATGCGCGATTGCGCATTACTGCGATACAGCAACGCCATGTCACCCAAACGCATGCCTTCGTTTTGCAGCATATTCACTTCATCGACAATAAACTGTGCTTCATCCGTATCGTTATAAGCTTCATAGATGCGCACAGGCTCACCTTTGCCTGCCGTGGTCCATAAGTTTTTACCTAAACGATTTTTATTGTGCGAAATAATGGCGTTAGCGGCATCTAAAATATTGCTATGCGAACGATAGTTTTCTTCTAGTTTGACGATGTTTTGCACATGAAAATCAGACTCGAAATCGCGCATATTACCCACACGTGCACCGCGGAAACCATAGATGGATTGATCATCATCACCCACAGCAAAAATACAATTGCTAGTACCCGCCAATAGCTTCAACCATAAATACTGTAAACGATTGGTATCTTGAAACTCATCCACCAAGATATAGTGAAAGCGACTTTGGTAATGCTGGCGAATATGTGTATCGCGCTCTAACAATTCGTAGCAGCGCAAAAGCAATTCAGCAAAATCGGCTACGCCTTCACGGTTGCACTGTTTGTCATACTCTTCGTAAATTTCACGCAATTTTTGCGAGTGTGCATCGTAGGCATCCACCGCATGCGCGCGTAAGCCTTCTTCTTTACAACTATTGATATAGCCTTGCACCTGCTTGGGCGGATATTTCTCGTCATCCACATTTAACAGTTTCATTAAGCGTTTGATGCTAGATAACTGATCAGACGTATCTAAAATTTGAAAGGTACTGGGTAACCCCGCTTCGCGATAATGAGCGCGCAATAGCCTGTTACATAGACCGTGGAAGGTACCAGCCCACATGCCGCGTGTGTTTATCGGCAACATAGCTGTCAGACGGGTCAGCATTTCTTTGGCGGCCTTATTGGTAAAGGTCACTGCCATTAACCCCATCGGTGATACTTGTCCAGTTTGAATCAACCAAGCAATGCGGGTTGTGAGTACTCGGGTTTTTCCACTGCCGGCTCCCGCTAAAATCAATGCAGATTGCTGGGGGAGGGTAACGGCTTCCAGTTGTTTATTATTGAGGCCAGATAAGATTGTGTCGGTATCCATCGTCGTATTATCGCATGGCTACTCATTTTCATTCATCGTAGCTGTAAAAATAGAAATGAAAGTTTTTGGCATGAGCGAGCTAGTCAGTGATTACCTGGGTGAGACAAAAAAATGTAGTATTGAGTAGAAAACGCAGGCGATAGACTTTGATTAAAAGGCGTTAAAGAAAGATCAGGAAATTACTTCATGAGGTGGTTATATCACTACGCAAAAGAAGTTGATTTTTTTAACATAAAAAAAAGGGAACTAAGCCTAAATAGGCTTAGTCATAGAATGTACGATGGATAAGTTAACGCTTACCATCTTTCCGCTTCTTTCCTCCCTGAGCGGAAGCCTTAGACGATGAGGCAGTTCACCCCGATTTAATCCCCTTAATCGGGGTTTTTTTTGTCTATTGCATGCAAGCAGCGATAATCAGCAAAGTGTAAACAAGTTGTTATGTGATGACAAGAAGTTTGACTAAGGTACTGCAGAGGTTAAAGCCTAAAGCTGCCATTGGATCGGTATTTGGCCGTGATTCGTTAGGTATTGATTGATCATTGAGAACTGATGATTGCCAAAAAAGCCACGATGCGCTGACAACGGAGAAGGATGCACAGATTGCAGAACTAAATGCTTGTTATCGTCAATCATGGCACCTTTTTTTTGCGCATAACTACCCCACAATACAAAGACCAAGCCCTCACGATGTTCGTTTAATGCAGCAATGGCCGCATCAGTAAACTGCTCCCATCCCTTATTTTGATGAGAGCCAGCTTTGGCTTGCTCCACTGTGAGCGTGGCATTCAGCAAAAGCACACCTTGATCCGCCCAAGGCGTTAAGTCGCCATGACGGTGCATTTGAATATTTAAATCGGCAGAAATTTCTTTAAAAATATTTTGTAGGGACGGTGGTAAATCCACTCCATTGGGTACAGAAAAACTTAAGCCGTGTGCCTGATTAGGGCCATGATATGGATCTTGCCCAATAATCACTACGCGCACCTGATCAAAAGGGGTGTGATTGAATGCATTGAAGATTAATGCACTGGGCGGATAAATGACTTTTCCAGCGGCCTTTTCTTGTTTTAAAAAAGTGCGCAAGGCTAGCATATAGGGTTTATCAAGCTCGTGGCCAATGATGGCTTGCCAAGAGGGGTGGAGTTGCCCAGCTTTTTGTTCTGTCATTTACTTTTATCGTTGAATTGGATAATTAATCAGCTCAAACGCCTGCCCACCAATTTAGTGCTGATTAGATTTACTTTGTTTTTGATATGCGACACAACTTTTCTTGCTGTAGAAGCTATCAAGGAATGCCAAATATAGTGAACCAAAACGCCACCCGCTAAACCAACTGCAACATCAATCAATATAAACTGATCAAATCCGATTGCGTGAAGAACCGCTCTAAATTGCATATGGGTGATGTAGATATAAAGGGATGCAGAAGCCACAGCGTATATCACCATATGCAATACACTGGTTAGCTTCGTTTTTGGTATGTTGATTTTTGGCATATAAATCAAAAGTAATGTACAGAGGGATGTAAGCACACTAATTTGACCTAATATCATGATAGGTAATATCACGCCAAGTGCTGCCATTGTGAGTTTTTGTTGATTATCTTGTATGTAAAAAATGCACCATCCAAAGAAAAACAACCACGACTTCATGTGGGGTAATTGCATAGGATTAAGGTCATTAGGTGACCAAAAATATGGAATTATCATGCCAGCAAGAGCAAATATAAATAGAGATATCAATCCAAAATGGTAAGGTGTTTTAATTGCAAATGCCCGTATGCGTTTAAATGAAAAAATGATTGCAACCAGTAATAACGTCTGGAGCAATACTTCAATAAACCAATAGGGTGATTGTGCCCAGTGAAAGTTATCAAAAAACAATAATTTACTGATTGAATAATCTGACCGATAAATAACATGCACCAGCGTCACTAAAAAGGTTGGTACTGCAATGCGTATGATTGTTTTTAGAATAGGTGAGATATTATTTTTGTACTGAATAGACTTCATCGGAAAGTTGGCAAATGTGAAGCCTGCAATTAACAGTAAGGCAGAAGTTGCATTAATAAATAGTTCTTCTATCTGCTTGTTGGTATTACCCATCCAAAAGTGACCAATCACAACCAAAATAATGGCGATCGCACGAAACAACACTTCGGTATGAAAATCTAGTTTTTTTTGTTCTTGATAACTGATTTCTGCTAGTTTTTCGATCGAGAGTGATTGCCAACCCTCAGGAATCTTTCCAATTTCACGCTCTAACACTAATGAGGCCTGAATGAAGGAGAGAGAATCTCCATCTAGGGTGGTAAAACTGTCTTTAGCACTCACTTGTCTCGGGTTGATGTTTAAAATTTTTGCCCATGAATAAATGAGATTATTTTCTACCTCATTTCTGCCTGCAATGTGTTTATTTAACCTAATACTGTCATGTTCAATATAGGTAGAAATCAGTTTTTTCCGGTCTACTTTTCCATTGGGCAGTAGGGGCAGTTGTTCAATAAACACAAAATGGCTGGGCAACATGTAGCTAGGCAATAACTCAGAAAGCTTATTGCGAATCTCAATGGCGGTCATGTTAGAGGTTTTACTTTTTTGTACGTAGGCAACCAAACGTTTTTTGTCAGTAGAGGCACTGATATCATCCACTACAAATGTAAAGGCTTCCTCAACAAAAGGAATCACTTTAATGTTGTTGTTAATGACGTTTAAATTGATTCGGTGACCTCTGATTTTTATTTCATCATCATTGCGACCTAAAAATACTGCACTGCCATCAGCTCTGAAATAGCCATTATCACCAGTCAAATAAATGTTTATCTCTGGGTCATCAGAGAATAAATCCTTTAAATAAGCCTTTTTATTTTCTGAATGTTCTGTGTTCTGCGTAGAAACATACCCTTCAGAAAGATACTTTGTTCTGACCGCTATTTGGCCGATTTCAAATAACCCCACAGGGTTAAGATTGTGATTAAGCACCAAAATTTGCGTATCTGAAATCGGCTTGCCAATAGGAATGATTTCTCCTCGTGATGCGTTATCAAATGGATGGTATGCCATGGCTTGCGGTGTTTCTGAAGCGCCATAAAAATTAATGATGCTGGCGTTTGGAGCCATCGTCATCATCTCTTTAATATGTTGACTTTCCAACCGATCGCCACCAGAAAAGATGGCTCTTAAAGAAACAATATAATCTTTTTTGTTAAAGCCGTTATACATCAGCTTGCTCATTGCAGGCGTTGTATGACAAATAGTGGGTTTAGTTTTAAGTAGCCACTGGTATAACATTTCTGGATTAAAGATGACATCCTCTGTCGGAATAAGGATGGTCGCCCCAGCACTTAATGCAGTAAAAATATCCCTTAAAACTGGGTCATGCGAGATACCAGACAGCAACGTAAACTGATCTTCTGAACCTATTTTAAATTTTTCTATCTGCCAATCTACAAAATGTACGAGTGGGGAATGTGTGGTCGCAATACATTTAGGTGCGTTAGTGGTGCCAGACGTAAACAAATAATAAGCGGTAGTGTTTGGCGTTGCTGGAGGGATGGAGTCTTTTTGATCTCCCACTGAGGTTAATCGTGAATCATTGATATTCAGTACATCATCTAATTGCACAAGTTTTGTATCAAGTGATTTAACAAAATTAAATTCAGCCGATGACAAGTCTTGATCACAAGTAATTAAAAAATCTGGATGAAGCGTATCCCAATAATTTTTTATCATTGCGACAGGATACGCAGCGTTTAACACAGTGAACGATGCACCAGCTCTCAATGACCCTAACATAGCCATAATCATGGCGGGGCAACGCAAACCCAAAATGGCCACCTTATCTCCAGCCACTAACCCTTTGTTGATTAGCAGTTGCGCCAGCCTGTTGCTCACCTGTTCCGCTTCTTCGTATGTCCAGTCCAAATTTAGGTACTTCAAAGCAATTTTTTGAGGATTTACTGAAGCTTGTTGGAGGAATGCCTCGTCTATTCTTTTGTTGATTTTTTCTGCAAAAATTAAATTAACGTCAGGCAAAGATTGTTTATCTTGATCGCTAATGAGTTTGACGTTTGATATTTTCTGAGTTGGGTTTGCTATGATTTGTTGGACGATGTTTTCTATTTGCTCCAGCTGAATTTCTACGCGATTGTTGCTAAACAGTGTCGGATTATAAAAAAACTCAAGACTAATGCCATCATCATAGGTGTAGCAATGTAAATTCAAGTCAAAACTTGACTGTAAGTTAAGAAACTCCTCTTGCGTGATTTCCAAGCCATTTAGTTTAGGAGGTAAATATCTGGGGAACCAATTAAAGGAATATTTCGGATTTATCTTGGCATCTTTAATAATGTATTGATAAGGGTAAAGCTGATGTGCAATACATTGTTCAGCATCAATTTTTAAATCGTTCAAAAGTTGGTGAATGGTCGCTTCGTCATTCACATGTAACCTTAAAGCCAAAGCGTTAGAAAATAAACCAATGGCTCTGCTAGCGTTTTTTAAGTCTTGTCTGCCGTGGCTCTCAAATGAGGTGATGACATCGGTAGCTCCGCTTTGTTTGGCAATTAGTATCTTGAATGCTAAATAAAACACATGAAATCTTGAAACGTCATGTATTTTTGCAAAGGCATCGACTTTTTCAATGACTTCATTTGTAATTAATCGTTTTGCGCGTGCTTTGTCTTCATTATGATGGCTATTTAATTTGTAGTCATTTGGAAGGACTGCCGGATTTGCATTCGATAAATAATTTTTCCAATATGCGCTGACCACCTGTAATGTTTCATGAGATGGATTTAACAGGCCATTTTCATTGAGAAGGTCTAGATATTTTCCTGAAGAGGTCAGTATTGTTTTGTTTTGATTCCATGCCTTTGCCAGTTGCATCATTAGAACAGCGATGGAAAGACCATCCATCAAACTATGGTGGCATCCAATTGTTAAAATATGTTCAGTTTCATTGATTTTAAGCAATTGACATTTAGTGGTAAACACATCAAATACTATATTTTTAGTATAAAAATAATCGTGAATAATGTCTTTTATTTGTGCATGACTTGCTGTACTAAGTGTTTGAAGGTCGTATTTAATGATGTTGCTAGACATGAGATGTTGGGATATCTCGCCATTAGCATTTTTGCTAAATTTGATTCTTAACGCATCATTGTTATCTACTACTCTTTGAAAACATGCTAATAACTTCTCTGAATCTAAACTGCCTTTTATTCTATAACTCACTGTTAACGTGTAGTTAGTATGCGTAAATTCCTCTGCAATTAGATACCTTTCTTGATTCAACGATATTTGATTGGAAGAAAGCATATTAATGCCAAAAGAGGTGGTTATAAGTTGAAAAGAGTGGGGAAGTGATCATATGGTGATGTTTAATTATTAAAACCAAATATTAATATGGAATGATCATATCTATTACTTATTTTAACTTAGATGCAATATAAATTTATCAAGGTAATCACTTGTATGTAAATTTAAATACCAATGAATTGGATATCAAAGTACATCTGAGAATTTAAACTTTAAACGATGGTGCTAAATGGAACATCATCGTAAATGACTAGCCACGCATTCAGTAACTGTATTCCTAAATGATTAAATAAACAACGCATATCTAGCCAGTTGTGCTGGGCAGATGAGCATGGGGCGATGCAGGGGCTAAAACCGTAGCAACTGTTTCAGCAGGTGGTAGCAACGTACAGAATGCCAATGCAAAATTAGAACATTGTGATCGTCCCATTGCTACGTTAGCGGTGATTGAAGATCAAAATTCTGATTGTTGCAGCCTATTAACACATACTTAAATATTGGGTTCAACCGACCCTGTGATGAAGTGGCTGGTACAGCAATCCAACAGCTTCGTGTTGGTGGACCGTGGTGCAGTCTTGCAAATGGGCATGACCGAACGCGCATTAAATGACACTTGCGAGATGCGTAATACTAGTAAATTGCACAAAGGTCAAATTGTAGCGGCGGATTATGCGATAAATCCTTCCATCATTTTTAGCAACAGCGATACGGGTGGTGTTGGTGCAGCCCTATTTGCCCTATCAAGTGATGGCGCTGGCTGGCTAGGCTTGTTAGCTGGTGGTCTTAAGTTTGTAGAAGCCAGCACCATGCTAACCTTATCGGATAACCGTTCAAGTGTGCAATTGGCATCGGCAGAAGGTAGCGCCAAAATACAGATTACAGTATATTTGGCGGTGCATTTAGGAGCTCTTTAGGCGTTACGGCTGGCGGATATTCTAAAACCCCAAGAGGTAAAGTGATTGTGGCGGCATTTACTGATACATACAATAATATTGTGCGCGCAGTCAAAGACAACAAAACACAAACGGTGAAAGGTGGCCTTGGCGCAGGTGGCAATTTAGCGGTGCAAGGTGAGGAGGACGATGGTGAGCAAGATGAGGCGCCTCCGCCAAAAAGTGTTCGTAAGAATAAAAAGTTAAAAAAGTAATAGTTGCGCATTAGTTTACCCAAATAAAAAACCTCGCCGAAGCGAGGTTTTTGTTTGAACGCTAGTTAGGCAGTTCAGCAAATGGTGCAAATGCTAAATTACATCATACCGCCCATGCCACCCATACCACCCATATCTCCACCCATCGCTGGACCTTCATCTTTAGGTAGTTCAGCAATCATACAGTCAGTTGTTAGCATTAAGCCGGCAACTGAACCTGCGTTTTGCAATGCTGATCGTGTGACTTTAGTTGGGTCTAAAATACCCATTTCAATCATATCGCCGTAAGTTTCGTTAGCAGCGTTGTAACCGTAGTTACCTTTACCTGCTGCCACGTTGTTCACCACAACTGATGGTTCAACACCTGCATTTTGTGTGATTTGGCGTAGTGGCTCTTCTACCGCGCGCAACACAATTTTAATGCCTGCTTCTTGGTCAAGGTTGTCACCTTTCACTTTAGAGATAGCGTCACGTGCACGAATCAACGCTACGCCACCACCAGCTACGATACCCTCTTCAACGGCTGCACGTGTTGCGTGTAATGCATCTTCAACGCGTGCTTTTTTCTCTTTCATTTCGATTTCAGTTGTCGCGCCCACTTTGATGACTGCAACACCACCCGCCAATTTGGCTACACGTTCCTGTAGTTTTTCACGGTCGTAATCGCTTGAAGCTTCTTCGATTTGTGTTTTGATTTGGCTGATACGGCCTTTGATGGCTTCTTCGTTGCCAGCACCGTCAATTAAAATGGTATTTTCTTTACCCACTTCGATACGTTTAGCTTGACCTAACATTTCTAATGAAACGTTTTCTAATTTTAGGCCCACTTCTTCAGCAATCACGGTACCGCCAGTTAAGATAGCGATATCTTCTAGCATGGCTTTACGACGATCACCGAAACCAGGTGCTTTCACAGCCACAGTTTTTAAGATGCCGCGGATATTGTTCACTACTAACGTTGCCAATGCTTCACCATCTACATCTTCTGCAATAATCAATAATGGACGGCCAGCTTTAGCCACTTGCTCTAACGTTGGTAACAAGTCACGGATGTTTGAGATTTTTTTGTCATGTAACAACACAAATGGATTATCCATTAAAGCGATTTGGCGCTCTTGATTGTTAATGAAATATGGTGATAAGTAGCCACGGTCAAACTGCATACCTTCTACTACATCTAATTCGTTGCTTAGGCCTGAACCATCTTCAACAGTGATCACGCCTTCTTTACCCACTTTGTCCATTGCATCAGCAATGATTTGGCCAACTGATGTATCTGAGTTAGCTGAGATAGAGCCCACTTGCGCAATTTCTTTGCTGGTTGTACATGGTTTTGATTGTGCTTTTAAATCAGCTACAGCTGCTTCAACAGCTTTGTCAATACCACGTTTTAAATCCATTGGGTTCATACCCGCAGCCACAGATTTCATGCCTTCACGGATGATAGCTTGCGCTAATACGGTTGCAGTTGTTGTGCCGTCACCAGCGATGTCGTTGGTTTTAGAAGCGACTTCTTTGACCATTTGTGCGCCCATGTTTTCGAATTTGTCTTTTAATTCGATTTCTTTAGCCACAGAAACACCATCTTTAGTGATGGTAGGTGCGCCGAAAGAACGCTCTAACACTACGTTACGACCTTTAGGGCCCAAAGTAATACGTACTGCATTGGCTAAAATGTTCACGCCATTTACCATTTTTTGGCGAACGTCATCGCCGAATCTTACGTCTTTTGCTGCCATGTTAAATTCTCCTAATTACTATATTGAATCGATAGATGTTCTAAATTTGATTATTCAACAATTGCCATGATGTCTTCTTCGCGCATCACCAATAACTCTTCACCATCAACTTTGACGGTTTGGCCTGCGTATTTACCGAATAACACTTTGTCACCTACTTTAACGTCTAGGGCATTTAACTTGCCGCTGTCGTCACGTTTACCATTGCCAACTGCCTGTACGATGCCTTGATCTGGTTTTTCTGTGGCGCTGTCTGGAATCACAATGCCAGATGCTGTTGTACGAACTTCTTCAGAACGTTTAACAATCACACGATCATGTAGTGGACGAATTTTCATTAGTTTTCTCCTTGGTGTATGCTTAAACTATCAATAGTTTAAAAAATGAGTGAGTAAAATTGCGGTGTGTGATTTTAGCACTCTCACACCTTGATTGCTAATTTTGGGATGATTTTTATGAATTCAAGTGTCATGATGAAAAAAATTATTCCACTTTTTATGGCAGGAAAATTATTTTGTCGATAGAACCAAGCGAACAATTGCCCATCACAGAAATCGGGGTACAACAATTAAATCTAAGTTACTCACACGAGCAAGACCGTTTGCTGTTAAAAGTGGGGTTAAGTGACCAAACTGAAATTTTATTGTGGCTCACGCAAAGAGTTGCGCGCGTCATTTGGCAACTACTGAGTGCGGAATCAAATTTGCCAGCGACCCTTGTGAATCAAGGCCCGCAAGCCAATTTGCCACCACAACGTGCGGTACAACAATTTACACAAGAGGTTAAAGCAGTCGAAACCTTGCAAAAGTTAGATTTTGAAACGGCTTATCAACCAAGAAAAGAGGCGTTGCAGTCTGGGGGTATGCTGATCAAAGAGGTACAGTTATTACAACCTGATGCATTGTCTACGATTAAAACCAAGGTATTGGATATGCAAAGTATGGATGGCTTTCAAGTACGTTTAAATTTAAATCAAGAAACCATCGTGGCGATTTGCAATATGTTGCAGTTGAGTGCGAAAGAAGCAACATGGACATTGGTTGCAGCTTCCGCAGTGCCCGCCTCTATTGCCCTAGTGCCAACCGATAAAAAACAGGTATTACATTGATGGATTACGTCACACTCGGCAACACCTCACTCCAAGTCTCAAAAGTATGCTTGGGCACCATGACTTATGGTGACCAGAATACACAGCAAGAGGCCAATCAACAATTAGACTTTGCCTTAAGCCAAGGCATTAATTTTATCGATACCGCAGAGATGTATCCTGTCCCACCCAAAGCAGAGACGGTTACGCGTACAGAAACGATATTGGGCAATTGGATTAAAACTCAAACACGCGATCAATTTATTTTAGCCAGTAAAATTGCAGGACCACGCCGAGGTATGCATTGGATTCGCGGCGGCCCTAGTGGGCTGGATAGAGACAATATACGCGCTGCCGTACACGATAGCCTGGCTCGACTGCAAACCGATTATTTAGATCTCTATTATTTGCATTGGCCAGAACGTAATGTGCCTATGTTTGGGCAATATCAGTTTGATCCAAAAGCGGAGTTGGATAAAGACGGTAACCCTATCGCATGGGTTAGTATTCAAACGCAGCTAGAGGCGCTTGATGAGTTGATACAAGAAGGTAAGATTCGTGCCATTGGCTTAAGTAACGAACAACCTTGGGGACTGATGGAGTTTTTACGTATTGCTAAAGAACGCAACCTGCCAAGGGTAGCTGCCCTCCAAAATTGCTACAACTTAATGAACCGCGGCATGGAATTTGGTATGACAGAGGTGCTGTACCGAGAAGGAGTGAGTTTGATGGCTTACTCACCATTAGCTTTTGGTCACCTCACTGGGAAATATGTAGATGACCCACTTGCGGTTGGACGTGTGACACAGTTTTTGGGCTATGCACAACGTTATAAAAAGCCAGGGGTGCCTGAAGCAAGTCGTCGTTATGCCGAATTGGCGCGGGCGCATAATCTCACGGCCACGCAATTGGCGTTAAGTTTTGTCATGCATCGTTGGTTTGTGGCGAGTACGATCATTGGTGCAACCAATATGCAGCAATTGGAACACAATATTGCCGCCTACCAAACCAAACTAAGCGATACAGTATTGAGTGAGATTGAGCAGATTCATTTGACGATGATGAATCCGGCACCTTAAGTGATGCATGCATCCATTACATCCAGTACGGATGACGCAGTTCAATTAACCATGTAAAATGTAGGGTTTTTACGGTGAACCATCACCAAGAAAGCCTACATGTCTCAACTCCCTAATTGTCCGCAATGCCAATCTACATTGACTTATGAAGATGGTGGCCTATTTATTTGCCCAGAGTGCGCTCATGAGTGGAGCCAAGAATCTCAGCCTGATTCTGCTGTATCTGAAAAAGTAGTGCGTGATGCCAACGGAAATGTGTTGCAGGATGGGGATAGCGTCACCGTGATTAAAGACCTCAAAGTGAAAGGTGCTTCTTCTATGTTAAAAGTGGGTACCAAGGTGAAAAATATACGCCTAGTCGATGGCGACCATGACATTGATTGTAAAATTGAGGGCTTTGGTGCGATGAAGTTGAAATCCGAGTTTGTAAAAAAAGCGTAAGTTTTAATGCATTTGTAGGATATGCACTGATAGTGCGCTAATAACCTTAATGCTACATTGTCCTTATATCTAACTGTATAGCGTTGAAGTGGCTATATAGTGTCACTAAGGAAAATACCATGCGTTTGACTGCAAAATTGATGTCCCAACCACTATTGTTGGGCATTGTCTGTTGGCCTGCATTAGTGTTTGCACAGTCTCCCATCACAGTGGAGCAGGCTTTAACTAACTGTAAAAAACTATATCCCTCAGAGTTTGAATCCAAAAAACGTCTCGCTTGCTTCGATAGTATTAATACGGCTGTCGAAGTTGCGAAAGAGACGAGCCTTATTGAAAATGCGACGGTAGAAGAGGCCAATATTGATTTAGCGAACGCCAAAGCGGCACCGCCCATTGCGCTTGAAAAAGTAAGGCCAAAATTAACTTATTTGGAAAGAAAATGGCGGCTCACTTCCCAAGGGGATTGGAGCATCAGTGATTTTGAAACGTATAAATCCAATTACTTGCTTGTCACCAATACCAACAATACCAATGACATTCCGCAAACGCCAAGTTACATCAATAATGAAAACAGGAATTTAGATGATCAAGATTTAAGATTTCAACTCAGTCTTAAGACAGAGATGATGAACAATATTCCTCTAATACGCGAGTTGCCGTTTGTCACAAGCTCGCGTATTTGGGCCGCGTATACGCAACAATCTAACTGGCAGGTGTTTGATGCAGAAGCCTCCCGGCCGCTACGTGAAAATGTATATGAACCAGAGCTGGTGTTGTCATTAGGAATAGACAATGAAGTAGACGGTGAGAAAAAACGCTATATTCCAAGAATGATGAATGTCGGGTTGGTCCACCAATCCAATGGGCGATCAATCCCTACTTCCAGAAGTTGGAACCGGTTGTACCTAGAGAGTGGTTGGGAATTAAGCGATACATTGTCGCTGATGGTTCGTCCGTGGTGGCGCATCCCCGAAAGCGAAGAGGACGACAATCCAGATATAGAAAAATTTATGGGTTATGGCGATATGACTGTGCGATGGGAAGACCGCAAACGTAAAAATGCTGCGACATTACTACTCAGAAACAATTTACGTGGGGATAATAAAGGGTTTGCGCAGCTAGATTTACAACGTCAGGTCATGAACAACCCATACCTCAAGTTGCATCTCATGGCATCTACTGGCTATGGCGCCACCTTATTAGATTACAACCACAGTCAAACCATCTTTGGTATGGGCATATCCTTAGGGGAATAGGCGGGGTTGCCCCAGCAAGAGTTTAGTTTGGGTTATATGTACCTTTTGGAAAGAAACTAATGGCTTGTGGTGGGCCTAATTTTAAAATAGGTTTTCGGATTTGCCCCATCACATGCATTTCGCAGGGTTTACAGTCAAACTTAAGGGTATAGCGATCATTGCCACTAATTAAAGTCATCGGCTCTGCCGTGACGGTACCTTGCACGCCGATCACGCCTTTGGCTTCTTTAGGGCATAGGCCATGACTAAAACGCAAACAGTGTTTGGTGATCATCACCGGCACTTCGCCTAATTCCTCATTTGCTTCGTAAGCTTTTGCAATGATTTTGACCCCATGTTTCTGGTAAAAATGACGCGCTTGTTGGTTGTATACATTGGCAAGATAGCTGAGTGAGTCTTCTGGGTAAACTGCGGGCGGTTCAATCGCAAGGCGCCGCGCAGGACGGGCATAGGCAAGTGTTCGGGTGTTTATCAGTTGATCAATCACATCACGTCGAAGTTGATTGACCACCGAGGCGGGTACAAACCACATTTGACTAATTTCTAACTGAATCTCACGCGCTTTAAAATCAGTACTGCCTAGCTTGCCTAAATTCTCACGCAAGCTCGCCTCTGCTTTTTCGGGGTCGTTTGCTGCTTGTTTTTCTGCCACAATTTGTGTGCTGGCAGTCAATCCTCGTGGGTCAACAGCAGTCAGCGCAAAACCATCGAGAGTGTCACAAAACGTCATGCTGATATCAATTTTGCGGATAGCAGAGTCTTTTTCTAGCAATCGCATAAAGGCATGGTCACGGTTTCTATACATTAAGGTGTTGTTACGAATATCGGCTGGCATTTCGTTTGGAAAAATGCGCTGTACTGTGGTGTTAAGTGCTTGAGCAGTATTCACGCGCAAGCCTACCAGTTCTTTGTGAACATCAAAAAAACACACGCCGTCACCGTTGTGCAATTGCACATCCGTGGCAATCTCAATAAAGTCTTTTCCAACCTTGGTGACTTTGCCCAATGCCTCACCAGAAAATTTAGGGGTATCAAACGCACCAATGTCTGCTTGGCGGCCATTGGCAAAATAGTCAGTCGCACTGCGGTTAAAAGTTTTTTCTGGCTGTGGAGTAAAGGTGTAAGCGGTGCGTCCGTCAGACGACGTTGCATACTCTGGATAATGTTCCAGAATTTCATCCAATAATTGACGGTAATGCGCAGTGGCATTTTTTACGTACGGTAAATCTTTGTAGCGTCCTTCAATTTTAAAAGAACTCACACCCGCATCAATCAAGGCGCGTAAGTTAGCGCTTTGGTCGTTGTCTTTCATGGATAGAAAATGTTTGTCCTTGCCAATGATGCGGCCCTTTTGGTCTTCTAAGGTGTAAGGTAAACGGCACTCTTGCGAGCATTCTCCACGATTGGCGCTACGACCGGTATGGGCGTGGCTGATAAAACATTGACCACTAAACGCCACACACAAAGCGCCATGAATAAAATATTCCAAGTTGCAAGTAGTGGCCTCGGCAATTTTTTGGATGGTAGGAATATCCAGCTCGCGCGCCAACACGATTTGGCTAAAGCCCACTTGGTCTAAAAATTGGGCTTTTTCCACGGTGCGAATATCCGTTTGCGTACTGGCGTGTAACTGAATCGGTGGCAAATCCATTTCCAGTAGGCCCATGTCTTGCACAATGAGCGCATCCACTTCTGCCTCATAGAGTTGATGCACTAACTGACGCACACCCTCAAGTTCGTTGTCGTGAAAAATGGTATTCAGCGCAACAAATACTTCGGCATGATACTTGTGAGCGTGCCTCACTAATCTGGCAATGTCTGCCACTGTGTTGGGCGCTTTTGCGCGTGCACCAAACGCTGGGCCACCAATATATACCGCATCAGCACCATGATTAATGGCTTCCATACCAAATTCTGCATTTTTGGCAGGGGCAAGCAGTTCTAGGTGGCGACGTGTTTTAAGCATGTGCAATAAAATAATATTTAAAAACAGTATTTTAGACCAAAGTGCTTGAATAGACGAGATTTTGCATGAAAGCCCAGCACAAAACATCGTACAATTTGCTCATGAGTAAAAATCAAACTTTAATTGCGCGTAGCCTGCATGCGGTTTGGCACCCATGCACGCAAATGAAACATCATGAACACTTTCCGCTTATCCCCATTGTACGTGGCGAAGGCGTTTGGTTATACGATGCCGATGGTAAGCGTTATCTTGATACGGTGAGCTCTTGGTGGGTCAATTTGTTTGGCCACAATCATCCCGGCATTAAAGAGGCCATTAAGCAACAACTAGATACATTAGAGCATGTGATGTTAGCTGGTTTTACGCATGAACCAGTTGTCGCACTGTCTGAACAATTAGCCAAACTCACTGGGTTGGGTCATGCGTTTTATGCCAGCGATGGTGCCAGCGCCACCGAGATTGCACTGAAAATGAGTTTTCATTATTGGCGTAATACCGGCCATGCAAAAAAAACAAAATTCATTAGTTTGCAACATAGCTATCATGGTGAAACGTTAGGTGCACTGGGTGTGACCGACGTCGCCATTTTTAAAGACACTTATGCGCCGTTGCTGTTGCAGTCTGCACAAATGCCCAGCCCAGATTTTAGGTTAGCAGAGCAAGGCGAGAATGCAGAACAATTTGCGTTGCGTTGTGCATGTGCCCTTGAAACATATATTGCAGCGCATCATGATGAATTAGCAGCCTTCATTATCGAACCCCTAGTCCAATGTGCAGGAGGCATGGGGTTCTATCATCCTGTCTATTTAAAACGTGCCAGAGAAATTTGTACGCAGTATCAAGTACATTTAATTGCTGATGAAATTGCCGTGGGTTTTGGCCGTACAGGCAAAATGTTCGCTTGCGAGCATGCAGCACCTCACGTGAGTGATATCGCAGATTTTGTCTGTTTATCCAAAGGCATTACGGGGGGGTATTTACCACTATCGGTGGTGCTAACAAAAGATGAAATTTACCAAGCGTTCTACGATGACCGTACCGTTAGGGGCTTTTTGCACAGCCATAGTTACACGGGCAACCCTTTGGCCTGCAGTGCAGCACTGGCCACTTTAGCGATATTTGAGCAAGCACAAGTCTTGCATCATAATCAAAACATTTCAAAGAACATACAAACAAGTATGCAAGTACTTACACACCTTCCGATTCAACATTTACGTCATCAAGGCATGATTCATGCGTTTGATGTGCAAACCAACAATGCTCAATTCTCACGTGATTGTTATGCAAATGGATTGGCTAAAGGACTGTTACTCAGACCCATTGGAAATACAGTTTATTTTATGCCGCCCTACGTGATCAATGAAGAGGATATTGATTGGATGGTGAAGCAAACGGCGCTGGTGGTACAACAATCCTTATGAAACGCTTTTTGCTTTTTTATCTATTGATTTTGTTGCACGCACCAGCGTTTGCAGTATTGCCTGACAAGCTCTTGGAAGCACTCAACTACGCAGGCATACCGCAAGATAGTGTGTCCATATATGTGCAAGCGGTAGATGCCGACACGCCTAACATTAGCCTGAATGCTGACAAGGCAATGCATCCTGCCAGTGTGATGAAACTGGTCACCACATATGCGGCATTAGAAACCCTTGGACCTGCTTACCGATGGAAAACTGAAGTGTACCGAGATGGGGAAGTGCGCCATGGCGTATTACATGGCAACCTCATCATCAAAGGCTACGGTGACCCTCACTTTCAAGCGCATGATTTTTGGCGACTATTGCAGCGATTGCAGCAGTTGGGTATTCGGAGTATCCAGGGTAATTTAATCATTGATAAAACGTATTTTGCACCACCACCGATTGAGGCCCCATTTGATGAAGAAATTTGGCGTGCTTATAACGCAAAACCCAGCGCTTTTTTGGTGGATGGACGTAAAACGAGCCTACAGTTTGAAGTGGTGGATGGTAAGGTGCATATCAGCCAAGAGTTCGCTTTACCAGAAGTGAACATCATCTCATCGTTAACACTGCGTGAAGGGGAGTGCGGTGATTGGCGAAGTGAAATGGATTACGCAGTTACCCCAAATAAGCACAGCGTGGATGTCACTTTCAAAGGCACGTATTCCGCACAGTGTGAAACGCGTTATCTGGAACTCAGTTTACTCAATGATGAAATGTACGCTTTTTATACATTCAAAAAATTGTGGTCCGAATTGGGCGGTAAATTTAGAGGTAAGTTGCTGGTACAGGCATTACCAGAAAATGCATCTAAAATCTGCGAGCAGTCTTCGTTGCCGCTGAGTGAAGTTATCCGTGACATCAACAAATGGAGCAATAATCTGATGGCACGACAATTATTGTTGACGTTGGCCGCCGAAGATAATCAGTGGTCAGCCACCGAAGCGCATGGGGCTGAGGTGATTAAGCGTAAGTTCTCACAATTGCAATTGCCTAGCGATGATGTGGTGATTGACAACGGATCAGGCTTGTCACGGATTGAGCGCATCAGCGCAGCGCAAATAGGGCGCATGCTGGTAAAAGCATATCATCGTACTGTGATGCCAGAACTGATGTCGTCAATGCCAATTTTGGGGGTGGATGGCACGACCAAAACCAGAATGGAAACTTCAGAAGCGCAATCACAGGTACATCTCAAAACTGGCTCTATCAATGGTGTGAGCACTGTGGCGGGTTATGTATTAGACCAGCACCAGCGTCGTCATATAGTGGTTTTTATGGTCAACCATCCCAACGCGTTTAAAACAAAGTTAATGCAAGATATGCTGATTGAATGGGTACATAAACAATAAGCCAGAAACTAAATTAGCCCACAAGAGCTATTGTTTGAAATGTATCAAATTGATAATCTGATTGTGTTAAATAAAAATTAGTTTTTATTAGTCCTAACACTAATGAACACAATCAGTGTAGGTACCACAAAGAGGAGATTAATCATGTTAAAAAGATTTTTAAGAGCGATTGCTGGAGCAAGCTTGTTGGTCTCTGCATTTAGCATTAATGCGGAAACCATTAATTTTATTGGTGTAAATTCAAACGAAGTCGATGTGTCATCGCAATTGTCTTTAGAAGTCACACAAGCAGGCAACAACGTAGATTTTAAAATTGCTAACGCTGCAGGTGGAGTTAACGTATTTGTTGGTCATATCTATTTTGACTTTCTAGGTACAAATTTATTCACGAGCCTTGCACAAACCGGTCAATTAGGCACAGTGTCTTTTACTGGTGATGCTTCATCATCTCAAAACTTCTCAGAGGGCAATACCATTGGATTTACCACGGATGCGGATGCGGATAGAAATGGTGGCGCATCAAACGGTATTAATATTGGTGAGTTCTTAATTTTATCTGCAGTACTCAGTGATAGTACTGATATCTTAGGTTTGCTGAATTCTGGTGGTTTACGTGTAGGTTTACATATGCAAGGTTTTGCTTCTGGTGGTAGTGACAGTTATGTGACCGGTCCTTCAGCAGTACCAGTGCCTGCAGCAGCATGGTTGTTGATGAGTGGATTAGGTTTGTTTGGTGTAGCTAGAAGACGTTTAAATAAATAAGTAGTCTGGTTGGCTTTTAGCAAGTTTTTTAAGGGCATCGTTTGATGCCCTTTTTTGTTGTCCAATTTCAAGACATTCCACAATTTAAAGTATCATACATGTTTGCATTTTTATTAAAGTGATACTTCTATGAAACGCATTCAAAGTAAATGGCTCTTAAGCTTATGCGCCGTAATTATGGTGACAGGCTGTCAAGCAGAAACGACTTCAACAAACAACACAACGCAACTAGGAAAACCAGCAATGACCGCGCAAATAACAGAGTTACAAAAGATTGATACACAAGTAGGCACTGGCCGCGAGGCGGAAAGTGGTTTTAATGTCACCGTGCATTACACTGGCTGGTTGTATGACCCAGCAGCAGATGACAGCAAAGGCAAAAAATTTGACAGCAGTGTCGATAGAAAAGAGCCGTTTAATTTCTTTTTAGGCGGTGGCCAAGTGATTCAAGGTTGGGATGAGGGATTTGCTGGAATGAAAATTGGCGGTAAACGCACTTTAATCATTCCACCAGAAATGGGATACGGCGCACGTGGTGCAGGTGGTGTGATTCCGCCAAATGCTACTTTAATCTTTGATGTAGAACTCTTAGACGTTAAATAATCTGGCTATGCAACTTGATTGCTTTGTTGCGCAGTGCTTAATTCCTAGTCGCACTTTATGTGCTGGCTTTGTTGTTGCGCGCTGTGCGCCTAGCACGCAAGCTGCGCGCTACAGTTTATGGGCTTGGTAATTTGAAGGTAAATAATGAAAGTCAGAATTAAGTGGGTTGAAGGTGTGAGTTTTTTGGGTGAGTCCGAAACTGGGCACGCCGTGGTGCTAGATGGTGCGCCGGAAAATGGTGGCCGTAACATCGGTATGCGTCCTATGGAGATGTTGCTCATTGGTATGGGCGGTTGTACTTCATTCGATGTGGTCACTATTCTCAAAAAAGCTAGGCAGCCGATTGTGGACTGTGTGGCCGAAGTGGAAGCTGAACGTGCTGATGAAGTGCCTAAAGTATTTACCAAAATCCATGTGCATTTTGTGGTGACAGGCGATGGCTTGAATGCAGTGCAAGTTGAGCGTGCCGTTAAACTATCGGCAGAAAAATATTGCTCAGCTTCCATCATGTTGAGCAAAAGCGTAGAAATTACGCATGATTTTGAAATTAAAACAGCGACCCAAGAGAGTGCATAATGCAAAAGCCAGCAGGCATGGTTGGAATTCGGCATGTTGCATTGTTTGTACAGGCACTAGAGTCTGCAGTGGATTTTTACACGCGGATTATGGGCATGCAAATTGAATGGCAGCCTGATGCGGATAATGTCTACTTAACCAATCAGGGCGACGTGTTTGCCTTGCATCGTGTCGATTACACGCCGCAAGCGCAACAGCGTTTAGATCACATAGGGTTTGTGTTGGATAGCCCTGAAGCTGTAGATGCGTGGCACACGTATTTTATCGCGCAACAGGTGAGAATTACGGAAGCCCCTAAGACCCATCGAGATGGTTCACGTGGCTTTTATTGCTTAGACAGTGTTGGACATCTGTTAGAGCTGATTTATCATCCGCCCATTATCAAGACTTTGACTTAAGTGAAAATCAACAATAAGAGCTAAAATTAGCTGGGTTCGCTACCTACAATTTTAACGTTGAGAGGTGCTTCGTTTTCTAAGATGTTAAGTAGACGATCGACATTGGGATGTTTGCCTGGGCAGTTTTCAGCATCTTCGGTGTGTTCTGCATACAAAGAAAGCCCCTCTACCGCAGCGTCTAACGTGATGCCACCATACATTTTGTATAGGTGGTGATACACCTTCACTGAGCCTTGGCTACCAGGCTTATTTTCGATGATACCTGCTGGCTGGTTCTTTTCATCAAATAATTCAATACGTTGTACGTAGTCGGCATTGTCTAAGGTTAATAGTACATCACTAAATTTTTGCATGGTTTACTCTAATCATTGTAGATATTAAAAAATTAAACATAGTAAGCGGTGTTGGTCATGATTTTAGAAGCGAATTTCATGCCAAATTGCACTGGCATGGGTAAGGTCATACCACCCAGCGCATGTGCAGATTGCGCATGTTCTCGTTCGTCCACTTGCATTTGTTCTACAATTTTTCTTGTTTTAAGGTCGGTAGGTGAAAGCATAGTTAAATGGCTTGCTAAATGTGCCTCCACCTGTTTTTCTGTTTCTGCCAAAAAGCCTAAATTCCAACGATCTCCTAATAGGGCGGCGACTGTTCCAAGCCCAAAACTGCCTGCATACCAAATTGGATTAAGCATACTTTTACGTCCACCCAACTCTTCAATGCGCTGCTCACACCAAGCTAAATGGTCAGTCTCTTCAATGGCCGCTTGTTTTAATGCGTTGACGATGGTGGCATCACGCGACACCAATGCTTGTCCACTATAAAGTGCCTGTGCACACACCTCGCCTACATGATTAATCCGCATTAAGGCAGCCGCTTGTTTCTTTTCATCATCTGATAAAGGTGCATCTTCAATTTCGCTATCCGGCCTTTTGCGTGAAGCAATAGGTTGCGCAAATAATGTGCGTAATCCTGTGTCAAATGTAGTAATCAATTTGTCTATATTCATATGCTAAGTTTAATCCAATTCAGATTGAAACCCCATTTGTTTTGCAATAATTGTGACTGGATGCAATATGGTCAGTGGCATGTTTGCTTGACGAATGCCCGAACCCAGTTGCATTGCACACCCAATATTAGAGGTCGCCAAGAAATCAAAAGTTTCTTGTTGAAGTAGCATCATTTTATCTGCCAATAACGCTTCAGCCATCTCTGGTTGGTTAATCATATAAGTACCCGCACCACCACAACACTGCAGTTTGCCTTTCAGCGGTGAGAGCATTAGCTCAGGAACTTTACTCAAGAGTGTCGTCACAGCGTTGGCAGATTTCATCACATTGCGCAAAGTACATGGCTCATGTAAGGCGACATGTGCGTGTAGCGGATTCAGGTGAATGTCAGACCAGTCGCATCGCACCAAAAAATCACTGATATCTTGCACAGGCAGCGTAGTGTAGTCCTTCAGCCCTGCGCCGCAGCCACTGGCAACCGTCACCACTGGCCAATCATGTTGAAACGCCTGTGTATTTTGTTCGATGTGCGCTTTTGCAAGGTTTGCATCACCTTGCTGGCGTGCAATCCCACCACAACAACTTTGCGCTGTAGGCACATGCACATCGTAGCCAAGATGATTTAATACATGAATACTTGCAAGTAATGTTTCAGCATCAAAGGCACTCGTAATACACCCTAAGAATAGATTCACATCGCCACGTTTAACACGTTTGGCTGGGTAGTGCGTTTGCCAACATTGCATAGTGGTTAGTTGAGGAATCATGGCGATGCGCTTAGCGAATCCGCCATGCGTTTTGCTAAGCAAGGACAGTACTCCAGTAGATTGACCCAGACGCAGTAATTGGCTGAAAAGTCTAAGAAATTTAGGATTGCTTGCCAACCACCCCATGCCTTGTGATGCCCAGTTGCTTTGCTGAGTGATGACACGTGCTTGATCAATTAATGCCCCATATCGAACACCATTGGGACAAGCGGTTTCACAATTTCTGCAACTTAAACATGCATTCATGTGTGCTTTAAAGCGATCGTTATTGGGCAAAATTTCTTTTGCGACAGCACTCATGAGTTGAATGCGACCTCTAGGTGAATCTGCTTCAGAACCTGTTTTAAAATAAGTAGGACATTGCGGCAGACACAAGCCACAAGCAACGCAACGGTCGGCCTCTTGAATTGTTTGTTGAATAGATAGGGTCATGTATTAGCAAGCGCGTGATGGATAACTTATAGTAAAACAAAGCCCTGCAGGTTTCTACTTATTCAGTAAAAACGTACAGGGCCGAGGTGTTACTTCAAAGTATTATTTTTTAGTTTCGCTTAGCTTGACAGGGTCTGGCGCTTTTTGTACTGGCAAACCTTTTAATACATTCATGGCTTGCATAAACTGGAAGTCCTCAGCACTTGCAGGCTCGATAGGGCCTTTATTTTCAGCAAATTTCTTTTCGTTTAACTTCTCTTTTGCAGCAGCGGCCGCCGCTGCTGCTTTTAAAGCGTCTTCTTCTTTTTTCTTCGCAGAATTGTCATCTGTTGGATTTGACAAATGCTTACTCAAATCTGCTTCATGCAAACTGAGCGAAGGATCAGAACCATCTTCTACAACGATATCTGGCACAATCCCTTTGGCTTGTATAGAACGGCCAGCAGGCGTGAAGTAACGCGCTGTCGTTAGTTTGATAGCACTGCCATTATTCATTGGAAGAATGGTTTGGACAGAGCCTTTACCAAAGCTTTGAATACCCAAGATGGTTGCACGTTTGTGGTCTTGTAAAGCGCCAGCAACAATTTCAGAAGCAGAAGCAGAGCCAGCGTTGATTAACACCACAATTGGCACTTTCTTGTATTCTTCAGGTAGGTCTTTCAAATAATCAGTTTTACCACGACGAGCGTAATCGCTTGGTGTAGCACTTAAACGCATTTTTGAATCCGCAACACGACCCTCTGTGTACACAACCAAATCATTTTTTGGCAAGAACGCAGCAGATACGCCTACGGCGGCATCTAATAAACCACCTGGATTGTTACGCAAATCTAATACCAAGCCTTTAAATGGCCCTTTATTTTGTGCGCGCATATTTTTAAGTGTTTTGGCTAAATCTTCACCAGTGTGCTCTTGGAACTGAGTAACACGGACGTAACCATAATCTTGCTCAATCACCTTGGTCTTAACGCTTTGCGATTTAATCACTGCGCGGGTAAGCGTAAATGTGAGCGGTTTTGCTTCACCTTTACGTAAAACCGTTAATACGATTTTAGTGTCGGGTGTACCACGCATTTTTTTCACAGCGTCGTTTAAGGTTAAGCCGCGTACCTGCGTATCATCTAATTTAGAAATTAAATCACCAGATTTTAGGCCAGCTTTGTAAGCTGGGCTGTCTTCAATTGGGGTGACTACTTTGACTAAACCATCTTCCATCGCTACTTCAATACCTAGGCCGCCAAATTCACCTTGCGTACCGGCTTGCAAGTCTTTGTATGCATCTGCATCCATAAATGTAGAGTGTGGATCTAAACCTTGTAGCATGCCAGACAAGGCTTCATTCAACAGTTTTTTGTCTTCCACTGCTTCTACATAATCAGACTTTACTTTGCCAAATACTTCGGCAAAGACGCGTAAATCATCAATCGGTAGTTGGGGAGACAAATTCTTTTCTGCCCATGCTGAAATATTCAAGCTGACCAAGATACCTACCAGTATGCCAGAGCCAATAAGGCCAAATTTTTCTAATGAAGAACGCATGCACAACCTTTATAGTAATAAGATAGATGAACTAACACTCATTAAGAGTAAGTCATAAAACAATAGGTTCATTTTCCGCTATTTCAATATAATTGCATATACCTAATCTACAGAATTTCAATGAAATGAAAGCATAGTATGAAAAAAAATATAGTGGAAATTGAGTTTTGTACGCAATGCCGATGGCTGTTACGCGCGGCATGGATAGCTCAGGAACTCCTTACAACATTTGAACAAGACCTGACGTCCGTCAATTTAGTCCCTGGCACTGGGGGTATTTTAGAGGTTCGATTAAATGGCGCGTTATTGTTTTCACGAAAAGAAGCTGGTCGCTTTCCAGAAGCTAAAGAATTGAAGCAATTAATTCGCGATGTGATCGACCCCGCACGTAGTTTAGGTCACAGTGATGGCCACACAGCGCAGTAATCGAGAGTGTGTGATTGAGATTCGCAATGTGAACTATTCTCAGTTCTGCAAACTTATTTTTAATTCGCTACACTGCGAACACAATATTTAACAATACCAATTAAAGGAGCCTTCAATGACAACAGATCATGATGTAAATACCCCGGTAATCAGAGCGCTGAATACCATTCTTGAGTTTGAGTTAGCAGGCGTGGTGCGCTACACACACTATGCGTTGATGGTGTTTGGCTATAATCGTATACCTATTGTGTCATGGCTTCGTAGCCAAGCGGCAGAGTCACTCACGCATGCGGATAAAGCCGGTGAGTTAATCACACATTTAGGTGGTCATCCCTCATTGTCGATTGGCCCACTGTTAGAAACCCATAACCATGACATTGGTGATATTTTGCGTGAATCGCTAGCACATGAAACCGCAGCGCTTAATAGCTACAAAGCCTTGCTGAAATTGGTAGAAGGGGACTCTGTGATGTTAGAAGAATATGCACGTGAGATGATCTATCAAGAAGAGTTGCACTTAGGCGAAGTAGACAAAATGTTACGTAAGCCAGGTGAGATTGCTAAATTTCATGAATAATTGGCTGTTATCGAATCTGAATACGAGAAGTTGAATTTAATGTTGTACTTGAAGTTGAATTAAAAATCAGCGATAAAATATAAAAAGGAGAGATAAATTTATCTCTCCTTTTTATATTGGAAGTACTAAGGATTAGTTAGTTTGTTCTGAAGCTACTTCAATCCGTTGTGCGCCATTAAAGCGTTTTTTCCAATAGGAATTGTCCATGCTCTCTACGCGCACTTTACCACCAGAGCTAGGTGAGTGAATGAATTTATTATTACCCATGTAAATACCTACATGTGAAAACGCTGTTTTCAGCGTATTAAAAAACACTAAATCACCGGGTTGGAGTTCGTCTTTATCGACGGTTTTTCCCATTTGACTAATGGCACGCGCAGTAGGCGGGAGCGTAATTTTAGTCGCTTGGCTGAACACATAACGCACAAAACCACTGCAATCAAATCCTGTATCGGGTGATTTACCACCATATTTATATTGAATACCTGTCAAACTAAGTGCTTGCATCAATACCTCTTCGGCTTTATCAGACCAAGTAGGCGGGGTATCCACAACTTCAATATGAATGCCCTCCGCATTGGTTTGATTACCCGCGGCATGCACCAAATCTTCTGCAAGACAAGTGTTTGCGAATATCAACGTTAAAATAAAAAGTATTTTATGCATAGTTTTCCATAAAAAAGCCTACCTGCAACTATGCAAGATAGGCTTGATATAGATAGGTTATTGTTTTGCCATTGCGTTTTTAATTAAACCAACGATAGCGAGTAATACTGCACCACCTACACCGCCGCCAGCAACTTGTGTGAGAATGGCTGCGATGTCCATGCTGCCTGTTGCAGCTGCACCACCCACGCCTAACATCGCGAGTAGTTGTCCACCAATGCCACCACCTAAAATGCCCACCAATGAATTACCCAGCGTACCTAAGCTGGCGTTTTTCATCAGGCTGCCAGCTATATTGCCACCCACTGCACCACTAATTAACTGAATAATAAGACCTAAATCCATACAACCTCCCAAAAGAATGTCGATAATAAGGTACAAAATGTCACTTGTGATTCGTACAGCACGACTAGGCTAACAGGCTATTTTTACTATGACAAGATTATTTTGCGCGTTTAAAAAGCAAAAACGTTAAAAAATGCCAGTGTTTGCAGAAAGTTTACATATTCATGGGATAATTTTGGGATGTCTGAACAATCCACATTGTATGAAGTATTTAAAACGGGAGGTGCGCTAGCTCAAGCCATACAAGGATTTAGCGAACGCTCGCAACAACTTGAAATGGCGCTTGCTATTGAGGCTGCTATTCATGGCAATAAACAGTTGGTTGCCGAAGCAGGCACCGGCACTGGTAAAACCTTTGCTTATTTGGTGCCAGCCTTACTTTCTGGTGGCAAGGTCATCATCTCTACCGGTACCAAAACGTTGCAAGATCAATTGTTTAACCGCGATTTACCCAATATACGTGACGCTTTAAAAGTGCCTGTCACAGTGAGCATGCTCAAAGGCCGCGCCAATTATGTCTGCCATTACCATTTAGCGCGTGCCAATCAGGAAGGGCGCTTTGCCTCACGCGAAGATGCGCAATATCTGCCAATTATTCAAACCTTTGCTGAACATTCAAAAACTGGCGATAAAGCTGAGTTGACCACGGTGCCAGAGAATGCGACCGTTTGGCAACATGTAACCTCCACCCGTGATAACTGCCTAGGGCAGGAATGCAATCACTATAAAGAATGTTTTGTGATGGAAGCCCGTAAAAGCGCGTTGGCCGCCGATGTAGTGGTAGTCAATCACCATTTATTTTTTGCCGATGTGATGTTACGTGATGAAGGGGTCGCGGAATTATTGCCTAGCGCCAATACAGTGATTTTTGATGAGGCACACCAATTACCAGAAGTAGCAGGCTTATTTTTTGGTGAAGATGTATCAACGAGTCAATTAGTCGAACTAGCTCGTGATGCCACCATGGCATATCTCAGTGTTGCCAAAGATTGTGCAACCTTGGGTGATGCTATCCCTGTGTTGGAAAAAGCCTGTAAAGATTTTAGGTTGGTGTTTCAGTATGAAGGCTCGCGCATGCCTGTGCAAAAAGCATTGGCACTAAAAAAGTTTGAAGCTGTGTATGAAGATATGCAAACCGCGCTCAGTAATCTGAATACGGTACTAGAAACCCAAGCAGGACGTGACCCCATGTTGGAAAAGTGTTGGCAACGTGGCGAAGCGTTGTCTGCACAATTAAATAGTTGGATTAAAGCCAGCAATAGCAATTTGGTACGTTGGGTAGAAGTGTTTACGCAAAGTGTGCAATTGCATGCCACCCCGCTCAGTGTGGCCGAAGGCTTTAGCAAACAGCTTAACGCGCAACCGCGCGCTTGGATTTTTACCTCTGCCACCTTAGCGGTGAAAAGTGATTTTAGTCATTACATTGCGCAAATGGGCTTGCACGCAGCTGATACTGGCTTTTGGGAAAGCCCTTTCGATTATGCCCAACAGGCCTTGCTGTATGCGCCTGCCAATATGCCAGACCCCAATAGCTCGGCTTACACAGCAGCCGTGGCAGCAGTAAGTTTGCCAGTGATTCAAGCCAGTGCAGGACGTGCCTTTGTGTTATGTACCTCGCTCAAAGCGATGCGTGAAGTGCATGCGCTGTTAAAAGAAGCCTTCGCTGAAAATGGCATGGAATATCCACTTTTAATGCAAGGCGAAAGTACGCGTACCGAATTGCTGGACCGATTTCGTGCACATGGCAATGCGGTGTTGGTTGGCTCCCAAAGTTTTTGGGAAGGTGTGGACGTGCGTGGAGAAGCACTCAGCGTAGTCATTATAGACAAGCTTCCCTTTGCGCCACCAGATGACCCTGTGTTGTCTGCGCGGATTGATAAGATGAATGAGGAAGGCAAGAATGCCTTTATGGAATACCAATTACCTTACTCGGTCATTACGCTCAAGCAGGGCGCTGGTCGTTTGATTCGTGATGAGCAAGATCGAGGGGTATTGGTGATATGCGACCCACGCCTCATCACCAAACCATACGGCAGGCGCATTTGGCAAAGCTTGCCGCCATTCAAACGCACTAAAGAATTGGCGGATGTGGAAGCGTTTTTTGCTGAAGGTGTTGTGCAACCGTGATTGTGTTATTAGAAAGTGATTATCAACTCACGGCCATACGCGCCCAAGGTGCGGGCGGGCAGAATGTAAATAAGGTTTCAAGCGCAATCCATTTGCGCTTTGATATTCCTGCTTCTTCATTAAGTGATTGGTTGAAAGCGCGTTTGCTCAATAGTAAAGATAGCCGAATTACTGATGAAGGTGTGTTGATTCTCAAAGCACAACAATATCGCACGCAAGAGGCCAATAAAAAAGATGCGATTAAACGTTTACATGAGATAGTCAATGCCGCCAATCAAGTAACGCCGACTCGTTATGCCACACGCCCAACACTCGCATCAAAGCGTCGCCGAATTGAAGGAAAATTAAAGCGCGGAGAAATCAAGCAGGGACGTGGGCGGATAGATTATGGCAAAATGGGCGAATAATTTTTCGCATTACTTACCCATCTTTTTTTTCAACTATTAACGCAATGAATTTACTGACTTTTGATACCTCCACAGAATTTTTATCTATCGCATTACAGGTAGACGAACGCTTATGGTCATTTAATGCAGAGACTGGCGCGACTTCTTCGCAACGTATATTGCCCGAAATTGAGCGCTTACTTGAGCAGGCTAGCATGAAGCTAGCTGATCTTGACGGCATTGCGTTTGGCGCAGGCCCAGGTGCATTTACCGGCGTGCGCATAGCTTGTGGAGTTGCGCAGGGCTTAGCGTTTGGTGCAAATCTGCCAGTGGTCGCGGTACATACCTTGATGGCAGTGGCACAAGCCAGCGGCGAGCAACAGGTGATTGTGTGCCAAGACGCGCGCATGGGTGAGATTTACTTTGCTGCTTACGCACTTAAAGATGCCATTTGGCAAACCATCAGTCCGGCGATTGTGTGCAAGCCTGAGCTAGTGCCTGCATTGGATGGCGGCGGCTGGGTGGGCGCTGGCAGTGGCTGGGCTGCGTATGAGCCTATATTGCAATCAAAGTATGCATCGCAATTAAAGGCGATTTTGCCTCAGGTTACGCCAACGGCACAGGCAGTGTTGGCCTTGGCACAACCATTGTTTGAGGCTGGTTTAACACAAGCTGCACACGAAGTCGCACCCATTTATATTCGTAACCGCGTGGCATTGACCACACAAGAGCGCACGCAAGGATTGCGTTTATGAGTGCTGTGCTCAAGCAAGCATTTGCGTTGCGCCCCATGCAAATGGAAGATTTAGATGCGATCATGGTGATTGAACCCACTATTTATTCACATCCATGGACGCGTGGAAATTTTAGCGATTCGCTCAAGTCTGGCTATAGTGCTTGGGTGTTGCTGCATCAGAATGTCATTATTGGCTACGCTTTAATGATGATGGTGTTGGACGAAGCCCATTTGCTGAATATCAGTGTGGCAAAAGCGCATCAAAAAAAGGGCTTGGGCAAATACTTGCTAGAGCATATGCTTGAAATGGCAAAACGTCACCATGCTGCGCATATGTTTTTAGAGGTACGTACCAGCAATACAGTGGCCATCCTTTTATATGAGCAGCTGGGATTTTGTGAGATGGCTGTTCGTAAAGGATATTACCCAGCGCATCAGGGTAGAGAAGATGCAATTTTAATGGGATTGGCTTTATGACAATGACGCGCGAAGATGTGATGCGAGAGTTGGAGTTGTTGCCCGTTTGGACATTAAATTCAACATGGGCTACACAACAAACATCACCAACGGAAATGCAAATAGTTGCGCCTTCTGAAGTGCTTAATAATCAGGCTGAAGTGGTCGAAAATCAGGTAGAAGTAATCGATAAGCAGGATGTGATAGCTAGACCCATAGAAGTGGAGCCCACACCGCCTTCAATACAAGGAGTAGTGGTGGAAGTGAAGCAGAAAGTGGCATGGATGCTGTATTGTCCATTGGATGAGGCGACAGACCAAGATGCACTCACACTATTAAATAATATGGTGCGAGCGATGCAATTACTTTCAACCGACTATCTGTTGGTGCATCAGAGTGAAACATTGGCGCGTTATCAATCGGCCAATACTTTGCTGTTTGGATTAGAAGCAGCACAGGCGTTGTTGGGCAAAGCTGTGACGTTTGAAGGCACAACAGAACAGCCTTATCTGCATGATGAAAGTTGTTGTTGGGTGGTGCCACACCCTAAACAATTAATGGAAAATCCGTCCCTTAAACGAGAGGCTTGGCAGATTATGTGTGCGGCAAAAGCACACGTACAAAAAGCAGCTAGTGAAAGATTGCAGCAAACGTAGCTTGAATTTTGCGGTTTGACCACCATTATTAAGTTAAATAATATTTTGAATCAAGGAGGAGTGAAGCATGCGTAATATATTCATAAAATGGGTGCCGTTGCTGTTAGTGCTTTCGTTATCGGGGTGTGGCTACAACACGTTTCAAACACTAGATGAAGAAACCAAGGCGAGTTGGTCAGAAGTATTGAACCAGTATCAACGCCGTGCCGACTTAGTGCCCAACTTGGTTGAAACAGTGAAAGGCTATGCTGCGCACGAAAAAGAAGTGCTTACCGAAGTGGCTGATGCGCGCTCTAGAGTAGGCAGTATGCAAGTCACGCCAGAAGTGTTAAATGACCCTGAGGCATTTGCGAAATTTCAAGCCGCACAAGGTCAACTCACCAGCGCTTTATCTCGCTTGATGGCCGTGGCTGAAAATTATCCTAACTTAAAAGCGGACCAAGGCTTTAGAGACTTGCAGGCACAGTTAGAGGGCACTGAAAACCGTGTGACTGTGGCGCGTAATCGTTATATTGAATCTGTAAAAGCGTACAACATTGCGGTACGTAGTTTTCCTAATAACTTAACCGCGATGATGTTTGACTACGATCCAAAACCTTCTTTTACAGTAGAAAATGAAAAAGCAATTTCATCGCCTCCTAAAGTTGATTTTGGTGGTTCGAACTAATTGTTTTTAGTGGTCTGTGTTAAGTAAATTGGCATGTTCCTGCACATGACATTTGCCAAAGCTATACATCAGGCTGTTCACGCAAAGTGGGCAGCCTATGTGGGTATGCTTGGGTGGGTCGCGCTTGGGCTTATGTTAGGTATCACATCAGCAAGGGCAGCAACCGCCGATGGCTTGCAGCCGATTCCCGCCCTGACTACGCCAGTGACTGACGTCACCAATACTTTGTCCGCACCTGAGCAACAAGCACTCGCCCAAAAACTAGCGAGTTTTGCACAGCAAAAAGGCAGCCAAATCGCTGTGCTGATTGTGCCCACGACGCAACCTGAAGACATTGCCCAATATAGCTTGCGCGTGGCAGAAGCTTGGAAGATCGGGCGTGAAAAAGAAGATGACGGCGTGCTGGTCGTGGTTGCTAAAAATGATCGAAAAATGCGCGTGGAAGTGGGCTATGGTTTAGAAGGCGCGATTCCAGATGCCATTGCCAAGCGGATTGTCAGTGATGTCATGGCCCCATATTTTCGCCAAGGCGATTTTGCAGGAGGCCTGAATGCGGCAACGGATCAAGTGATGGCGCTGATTTCAGGCGAGGCATTGCCCGCACCCAAAGCATCAGCAAGTGCTAAAACATCATTTTTTGATCTGTTACCCATTTTAATGTTTGTGGCCATCTTTTCAGGCATGGTATTGCGCGGCTTATTTGGCAAGTTTTTTGGTAGTGCCTTGAATAGCGGTGCTTTAGGATTGATAGTATGGATATTAGGTGGTGCCATTCTCACGATTGTACTGGTTGTGTTGGCGGCCTTTGTTTTTACCTTAGCTATGGGAGGTAGCCGTGGCGGCGGCTTTGGTGGTTTGCCCGGTGGTTATGGTGGCGGCGGTTTTGGTGGAAGAGATATATTCTCGGGTGGTGGTGGCGGTTTTGGCGGCGGCGGAGCTTCTGGAGATTGGTAAAATGAAAAGACAACATCCAGTGATTCGTTTTTTTAGGCATTTATTCAGCTCCCCATTCTGGTTGGGCCGTTATTTCTCTAAACAAGCGCTGAATAATATCGAACGCGCTATTGCCACCAGTGAAACAATGCACGCGGGAGAAATCCGCTTTGTCGTAGAAACTGGTCTTGAGCCCATGGAGATTTGGTACCGTAAATCGCCGAGAAAGCGCGCTATTGAATTATTTGGACAGCTCAATATTTGGGATACCGAACACAACAATGGCGTGCTCATCTATTTGTTATTGGCCGACCATGACGTAGAAATTGTGGCTGATAGAGGTATTCACCGTTTTGTGGGCGATGCTGGCTGGGAGACTATTTGCCATGCCATGGAGTTACGTTTCAGAGAAGGTGCGTTTGAAGTTGGCGTGCTCGAAGGTATTGCAGCCATAGGCGCAGTTATGAGTCAACGCTTTCCCCCGCAAGGTATGCAACGTAATGAGATTCCCAATAAGCCTGTGGTTATGTAGGTTTTGCCTTTGCCTATGTAGCTTGCCTGTATTTGCGGACATGGCTGATATCAACCGAATTTTTCGCATCACCCCGCACTTGGATGCCTTGGAAATTTGTCAGGGTGGAGGATGCGCCAACCTTAGTCACACTCACCTCACGCAGGCTGAGTGGGACAGTATTAGTAAACTGTTTTCGCCTATGCCGCAAGATGCGCAAGCTGAACGTGCCTTGATTGCAAAAGCCATGGCTCAGTTTGAAATAATCATAGGCAATAAAGTGGGTACCTATCTCGATAAAGCCGGTACTTTCAAAAATTCAAAGTTTTCTGGGCAACAAGACTGCAATGATGAAGCCATTAATACCACCACTTATCTGCGATTGCTCATCCAAGCTGGGCTGATGAAAATGCATGCGGTAGAAGATACGCGCACACGTAATTTTTTCTTCTCTGGCTGGCCACACACCACAGCGGTGATTCGCCAGATAGATAATCAAGCGCGCTTTGCTGTGGATAGTTGGTTTTTTGATAACGGTCAGCCTGCAACCATTGTGCCGTTTGACGTTTGGAAAGAAGGCTATATTCCAGAAGGTAGTCCAGTTTCTCGCTAGTATTTCCATCGTGTGCTGACGAAATGTTGGTTTCAAGATAAAATCCTCCCTTTCTCAAGATTTGCTTAAAAAGGCTACACACGCTATGCGCGCCTCACAATTTTTTATTGCCACCCAAAAAGAAGCCCCTGCCGATGCCGAGCTTATCAGTCACAAGTTAATGGTGCGTGCAGGTCTCATCAAAAAATTGGGCAGCGGTTTATATAGCTGGATGCCATTGGGCTTGCGCGTGTTACGCAAAGTAGAAAATATCGTACGTGATGAAATGAATAAAGCGGGTGCGTTAGAATTGCTGATGCCTGCGGTACAACCAAGAGAATTATGGGAAGAAACTGGACGCTGGGCAGTGTTTGGTCCACAAATGCTTAAAATTCAAGATCGGCATGCGCGCGATTTTTGTTTTGGCCCTACGCATGAAGAAGTGATTACCGACATCGCCCGTAAAGAAATTAATAGTTACAAACAACTACCACTCAACTTTTATCAAATTCAAACCAAGTTCCGTGATGAAATCCGTCCCCGTTTTGGCGTGATGCGCGCACGTGAGTTTTTGATGAAAGATGCCTATTCTTTTCATACCAATTACGACTGTTTACAAAAAACTTATAACGAAATGCATCATGCCTACAGCAACATATTTACTCGCTTGGGTTTGAAGTTTCGCGCCGTAAAAGCAGATTCTGGTGCTATTGGAGGTGACGGCTCCCAAGAGTTTCACGTATTGGCTGACAGTGGTGAAGATGCGTTAGCCTACTGTGAACAATCGGATTATGCAGCTAACGTCGAATTGGCAGAAGCGGTAACAACCCACAAACGTAGCCCTGCCAACGAAGCAATACGCGAGGTGGACACGCCTAAGCAAACAGCTTGTGAAGAGGTGGCTAAGCTATTGGGGGTGAGCATTGAGCGCACGGTGAAAGCGGTAGCATTTGTTGCACAAGAAAAATTTTACTTAGCGCTACTCCGTGGCGACCATATGTTAAACGAAGTAAAACTGACAAAATTGTCAGGAATGACCGATTTTAGGCTAGCGACTGAAGAAGAAATTCGCGCCAACTTGCATTGCCCACCGGGTTTTATTGGCCCAGTTAATGTGGAGCCACACGTGCATATCATTGCAGACAGCACCGTTGCGGCCATGAGTGACTTTATTTGTGGCGCCAATAAACCCAAGTTTCATTTGGCTGGCGTGAATTTTGCTCGTGATTTACCAGAGCCTAGTTTAGTGGCTGATATTCGCAATGTGACTGCGGGTGACATCAGCCCAGACGGTAAAGGGGAATTGTCCTTGTGTCGTGGCATTGAGGTGGGGCATATTTTCCAATTGCGTACTAAATATGCTCAGGCAATGCAAGCGACTTACCTAGATGAAAATGGTCAATCACAAGTGTTGGAAATGGGTTGTTATGGCATAGGGGTATCTCGTATTGTGGGTGCAGCCATTGAACAAGGCAATGATGATAAAGGCATTATTTTTCCGCTGAGTATGGCGCCGTTTGCTGTTGTCATTTGCCCTATCGGCATGGATAAAAGTGAACAGGTCAAGACCACAACATTGCAACTTTACGCGGATTTAAAAGCGGCTGGGGTAGATGTGTTGTTAGACGATAGAAATGAGCGGCCAGGCGTGATGTTTGCAGAAAGCGATTTGATTGGGATTCCACATCGGATTGTCATCGGCGACCGTGGCTTGGCAGAAGGTAAAGTGGAATATAAGTCACGTAAATCGCCAGATGCGCAAGCGCTAGCCTTGACGGATACATTAACTTTTATACAACAGGTATTAACAGCCTAACCAAAACATGCGTCACACACTTTTTATTATATTGATGACTCTAGTGACCACTTGCTTTGCAGGTGGCCAGCGCGAAGAACCGCTATCCAATAGCGTCAAAGCGCTTATGCAAAAATCCATCAGCGATTTAGCTGCCCCACGCTTGCTATTCGATAATCCAGCAGAAGGCGAGATTTGGTTAAATCAAATGTCCGTAAGACTACAAAAGCGTATTCCCGATGAAAAGTACAGGATTGATTTCTTAAAATCGGTGCATTATGAGGCCACGCGTGCTGGGCTAGATCCACAAGTTGTGTTAGGTTTAATTCAAGTCGAAAGCGGCTTTAAAAAATATGCAGTTTCTAGTGTTGGTGCTCGCGGATATATGCAAGTCATGCCATTTTGGGTGCGTAGCATTGGCACCCAAGAACATAACTTATTCGATATGCGTCTGAATCTACGCTACGGATGCACAATTTTAAGGCATTACTTAGACATTGAGCGTGGCAACTATTATCGTGCGCTTGGTCGATATAATGGAAGTTTGGGTAAGCCTCAATATCCAAATTTAGTTGTCAATACATGGCGCAAACATTGGGACTTCGTGTTCGCCTCTCGTTAAAAAGCCACTCACTCCACTCTTCTCTTGCCCTAATCTAGGGCGATCACTTTTTAAAAAACTTGCATCATGCACCAAAATGGGACTAGACTGCGTTTCAGTTAGTCTTGTGATGTCTTATGTGCGCCATATGACATAAGCATGACAGGTCTAACGTTATTACTTACAAGACTTTTTTTAAAAATGAGCAAGACCAAAACAAGGGAGAACAGTATGTCGAAGTTAACAGCATTGGCAGTGAGTATCGCAGTTTTAGGGGGCGTTTGGGCATTTTTAGCACTTAATCCATTGGCAACTATTGCATTGGTATGGGTAGGGTTTATCGCATGGGCATGTTTTTTCCATACCGGAGGCGATACAGCAGCATTACAAAAAACTATCGCTGGTATGTCGTATGGTGCAGTCATTGCTGGCCTTGCATTATTTTTGGTGAGTTCTGGCATGTTAGAAGGCTTGGGCGTATTGGCAGTGCCCCTCATTATTACGGTGACGGTATTTTTACTAGTGATTATCGCTGGGTGTAATTTGCTATCAGTGGTGCCCGCAAATGTATATGGTTATGCGGCCACTGCAGGGCTAGCACTCACGGCAGGTACAGCAGCCAATGTTACTGTTATGGACGCTACTAACCCAGTCGTATTGGTGATTATATCCACTGTGATTGGTGCCTTATTTGGACTGGCTTCAGGAAAATTGGCGGCAGCGATAGGCAAATAACATCAGAACGCGATAGCGTCGTAACATAACTATAAAAAAACCGCACTTTAGTGCGGTTTTTTATGGTTATGTATGTCTAAAATCGTAAAGCGTTTATTTAACCACTTTAAAACCGTAGTAGGTGCCAAATTCGCCTTCTGTTTCGTGGTAAACAAATAACATGTCGTTGGTGTAACCAGTGCCGTTGTAATGATTTTGAGCACGTAGTTTCATCTCTTTTGGCAATTCACTTTTTCCCACAAATTTACCCGTCAAGTCATAAACCAATACAGCTTTATGGTCAACATCGAGCAATACCAATTCATTGCCTTTAATGCCTGAGTAAGCAATAAAGTGGTCACTAATGTCATCGTGTAAAACATTGGGTGTTTTGAAGTCTAATGTGATCTCACCCACTTTTTCGCGGTTTTTTGGATCCACGATAAACACCTTATTGCTACGTTCCTGTTTAGCAAAGTAGTGGTTGGTTTCTGGATCGTAACTTGGCATGGTGGCAGCGTCACCAAAAGCGGGATTGAATTGAATGACTTCACCCGAAGTGTCTTGTACTTCACCAGTCTCGGATAAGTCAATCGAGTAAATTCCTGTGTTGGGTGAAAAGCCAGCACCTGTGGAAATGTTGTAGGTCACCGTCTCTAATTTGCTGGTATTTGGGTTAAAGTAAATAGACCGGTTGTCATAACCTGGCTTGGCTGAATTGATATATTTGCCATCTTTAGAATAGGCATGTATTTCGGATTTAGAGATTGGTGCCTCAAATTCAGAGCCCATTGGCGCCAATCCACCATCTGCAATGTAGTAGTTTTGATGAATAGGCATATACGCTACCGTCATAGGGCGTGTGGTAGGCTTTTTGATGAGTGGGATCTTGATGCTTAACTCGGCTTGTGGCAATACTTCGGCATATAACGGTGTGCAAAACAATACGACAACACTGAGCGCCAAAAAGGTCATAGGGTGAAAATTTGAAATACGCAATTTATAATCCTTGTTGATAAAATTTTTCTACATATATTTATTGATTAGTGATGATGCAAACATGTAAGTTCAATCACTAAGATTCGCACGTTCAATTAACATAGCATCACCGTAGCTAAAAAAACGGTATTGGTGATGCACAGCATGCTGGTAAGCTGCCATCACATGCGTATGTTGCGCAAAAGCAGACACTAACATCATGAGTGTACTTTTGGGTAAATGAAAATTGGTCAGTAGTCTATCTACCACCTTAAACTGATAGCCTGGCGTAATAAATATATTGGTTTCACCACTGGTTGATGAAATGGGGTCATGTTGGGCTGCGCTCTCTAAAGCTCTTAGCGCAGTAGTGCCTACTGCGATGACACGACCACCTTTTCGTTTGGTTTGTTCAATCAGTTCAACCGTTTCTGCAGGAATCTGATAACGCTCACTGTGCATTTTGTGCGCACTGATGTCATCTACCTTAACGGGTTGAAATGTGCCGGCGCCAACATGTAAAGTGACGTAGCCAATGTTGACTCCCATGGATTGAATATCAGCAAGCATGAGCTCATCAAAATGTAAGCCCGCCGTGGGTGCCGCTACTGCGCCAGCATGTTTGGCATAAACAGTTTGATAGCGTGACTCGTCTTCAACTGCTGCAGCATGCGTAATATAGGGTGGCAAAGGTAAATGCCCATATTGCTCTAGCAGATCATACAAAGAGTGATGATGTAAGCACCGCAGTTGAAATAAATCATTTTCGCGACCAGTCACAATCATCTCAATGGCGCCCTCAAGTAGGAGTGTCGCGCCGGCTTTGGGCGCGCGCGATGCACGAACATGTGCCAGCGCTTCGTGATCGTTGATCACGCGCTCGATCATCACTTCAACATTGCCTCCGGTGGACTTCACACCAAATAAGCGCGCCTTGATGACACGGGTATCGTTAAAGATAATCAGATCTTTAGGGCTCAACCATTGGGTAAGGGTTGCGAAAGTGCTGTCTGTGATATGGCCTGTATTCCCATCCAAGTGAAGAAGGCGGCTACCTCTTCTTTTTTCAGTGGGATGTTGTGCAATCAGCTCAGAAGGTAAATAAAAATCGAAATCTTGGGTTCGCATAATGCGAATAGCTTGTTATAATAATGAAGTTGCATATTATATACCTCATGCCGGGATGGCGGAATTGGTAGACGCACGGGACTCAAAATCCCGCGTTGGCGACAACGTGCCGGTTCGATTCCGGCTCCCGGCACCACTATTTATAGAAACTTACCTATAAGTAATGTATATAACTACATGAAACGTTTGCGCATGCACGTTTAGGCTTGAAAAAGCCTTTTTTTTGTGCTATTTTTCCCGAACTTGTAACACTTTGTAACAGTCCTACCGAATCATGTTACATATTTAGTTTTCCTTTCGCTAGGGTTGCTCAATGTTATCGGTATTAGATTACAAAATTATTGCACGGCCAAATAATTCGCTGTCCTCTGAAGGTGCGATGAAGTTAATGGCTGTACTTGGGGTGATTGCATTGGTAGTTGCAATCGGTTTTACTCACATAGGGGCTTGGTTGGTGTTACCATTCGCTGGCTTAGAGCTTTTGGCCTTTGCATTGGCGTTCTACCACATCAGGGCCCATGCCGCAGATTTTGAAAGTATCACCATTGACGGTGATACTGTGTTAGTAGAGAAAAAAAGTAGTCGCGCAACAAGTGCTGATGTATTTCAGCGCTATTGGACGCAAGTAAGTGTGAAAGAGTCGGTGGGGGGTAAAAATGCGCTGATGATTGGTTCACACGGTAAAGAAGTAGAGTTTGGTAAATATTTTATCGATGATGAGCAAAGAATAGTTCTGATGCGAGAGCTTAAAAAGAAACTAAAAAACATTAACTAAATTTGATTTTTGGAGCGTTTGAGATGCAAGTGTTTAAAAAAATTGGGGTAGGTTTGGCGGGATTGCTGGCTTCGCTCAATGTGTTTGCGGATTACAGTTGGAACTTTCCTGAGCCAGTGACTCCAATGGCGTTAGATACATTGCATGTACACAATAAATTTATGATTATTACCGCGATTATTTTCTTCGCGGTATTGGCTATCATGATTTACTCAATCTTTGCACATCGTAAAAGCAAAGGTTATCAAGCGGTTGCTGATAAGGCACCATCAACAGCGGTTGAAATTTTCTGGACCCTTATTCCTTTTGCTATTTTACTGTTGATTGACTTTGTCATCATGGGTATTCCTGCCTACCACAGTGTGGTGATGATGGAAGATACACGTGACAAATCAACCATGGTGATTAAGATTACTGGTTCGCAATGGCGTTGGCAGTATGAATACCTAGATGGTGATGCCAAAGGTGTTAAATTTGTAAGTAATCTCACCACTTCGGATGATCAATTACATAACAAGGCTGAAAAAGGCGAAAACTATCTATTAGAAGTGGACAATCCTTTGGTGCTACCAGTTGGTGAAAAAGTCCGTATTTTAATGACCGCTTCAGATGTGTTACATAACTGGTGGGTTCCACAGTTTGGTTCTTCACGTGTGGCAGTACCTGGCTTTATTCGTGAAACATGGGTGCAAGTTGAAAAAGCGGGCACTTATCGCGGACAGTGTAAAGAATTATGTGGTAAAGGTCATGGCTACATGCCAGTTGTTGTCAATGCAGTGCCAATGGAGGAATACAAAGTATGGGCTGCGAAAAAACAAGAAGAGCAAAAAGCCGCAAATGAAATCAAAGAAATGACCAAAGATGATTTGGTTGCACTCGGTAAAACAGTCTATGAGAAAAATTGTGCTGTTTGCCATCAAGTATCAGGTGCTGGTTTACCACCTGCATTCCCTGCGTTAACAGGAAGCAAAATTGCTCTAGGCCCAGTATTTGGCGCCGACGGCAAATATTTAAAAGACAGTCACATGGATCGTTTGTTGAATGGTAAAGGCATGATGCCGGCATGGAAAGCTACATTAAACGATACAGAAATAGCTGCAGTCATTACCTATGAAAGACAAGCGCTTGGCAATGCTGCTACAGTAGATCCAATTGTGCAACCTGCTCAAGTAAAAGCGGCACGTGAGTAATTTTGTATTTTTTAAATAGTTCTGAAGGCGATTAGGAGAGCATTATGAGTACTACAACTGTAGCGCATCATGAAGAGCACAGTGATCACCCAACTGGTATTATGCGTTGGTTGACAACAACAAATCACAAAGACATTGGTACGATGTATTTAACCTTTTCTTTGGTGATGTTTTTAGTGGGTGGTTTGATGGTTTTGGGTATTCGAGCTGAGTTGTTTAGACCAGGCTTGCAATTGATGAACCCAGACTTTTACAACCAATTGATCGGTGTGCATGCCCTGATTATGATTTTTGCTGCTTTAATGCCAGCAGCTACGGGTTTTGCAAACTGGATGATCCCGTTACAAATTGGTGCGCCAGATATGGCATTACCCCGTTTGAATAACTGGGGCTTTTGGTTATTGCCACCGTCAGCCATTTTACTCACGCTGCCATTTACGCTCGCTTTATTTGGGATTGGTGATGGCGCCTTAGCGACTGGTTGGACATTCTATCCACCGCTTTCAGTGCAAGGCGGTATTGGTGTGGACTTTGCGATTTTTGCAGTGCACTTGTTGGGTGTGTCTTCAGTAATGGGTTCAATTAACATCATTGTGACACTGTTCAACATGCGTGCGCCTGGTATGACATTAATGAAAATGCCAATGTTTGCTTGGGGTTGGTTGATTACAGCTTTCTTGTTAGTGGCAACAATTCCTGTATTAGCGGGTGCTGTGACCATGTTATTAACAGACCGTCATTTTGGTACGCATTTCTTTGATGCAGCTGGTGGTGGTGACCCAATCATGTTCCAGCATTTATTCTGGTTCTTTGGTCACCCAGAAGTGTATATTTTGTTATTGCCGGTTTGGGGCTTTATTCCACAAATCTTGCAAACATTCTCACGTAAACCGATGTATGGTTACAAAGCACAAGTGTACTCACTATGGGCGATTGGCGCTTTAGCTGTGGTTGTTTGGGCGCATCACTTCTTTACTGCAGGTATGCCGGTGCCAGCATTGCTTTACTTTATGTACAGCACCATGGCGATTTCGCTTCCACTAGCTGTGTTGTTTTTCTGCTGGATTAAAACCATGTGGAAAGGCTCCATGTCGTTCGAAACGCCAATGTTGTTTGCAGTAGGTTGGATTATCTTATTCGGTATTGGTGGTTTAACAGGCTTGGTACTTGCTGACGTTGCCGCAGATGCGCAATACCATAATAGTTATTTTGTGGTAGCGCACTTCCATTACACACTCTTTGCTGGCGGCATTATGGGTATCATGGCAGGTGTATATTACTGGTTACCAAAAATGACCGGACATATGTACAACGAAAAATTGGGTAAAGTGCATTTCTGGTTAACTGCAATTTCATTCAATGTAACCTTTATTCCACAATTCTTTGTTGGTTTAGCTGGTATGCCACGTCGTATTCCAGATTATGCCTTGCAGTTTACTGAGTTCAATATGATCTCAACGGTAGGTGCATTTATCCTAGGTTTGTCACAATTGTTATTCGTTTATAACATTATCATGTGTGCCAAGGGTGGTCAGAAAGCAACCGATAAAGTATGGGAAGGCGCAGAAGGTTTGGAGTGGACTTTATCTTCACCACCGCCATACCATAGCTTTAATGAGCAACCTGTAATTAAATAATCATAAAGGTATAAGAGGCTTAGCAATGCTAAGCCTCATTGCAAATGAAACAAAAAGACGCAACCAGAAGTTCTAGTAATAAGAAAATTGCATTTATTATCGGTGCAGTTGTTTTTGTTTGGTATGTAGCTTCTATCTTTACCGTGTGGAATCATTAGATTCAATTTGATTAATTTTTGTAAAGAATTGAAGTAACTACATTGACGGATAGTCAACCTACAAAGCAACAAAAAGCTAACAAAAAATTAGCCATAAAAGTGTTGTATGTGGTCATTGGATCTTTGCTATTTGCATTTGCGTTGGTGCCATTGTATGACGTGCTTTGTTCGATCACTGGATTAAATGGTAAAACTGATAATACCGCTGCGACGTTAGCAAAGGCTAAAGTAGATAACACTCGAGTGGTTACTGTGCAATTTGTTTCTGCAGTGATGCCCGGGTTAGGCTGGAACTTTTACCCTAAGCAAACAAGTATCACACTGCATCCTGGACAAATTGAAACAGTTATTTTTGTAGCAAAAAATACGACCAGTGAAACAGTGTCTGGTCAAGCGGTGCCAAGTGTGACACCGGGTAAAGCTTCAAGTCATTTGAAAAAGATTGAATGTTTTTGTTTCGTCAACCAAGCACTTAAGTCTGGTGAAACTAAAGAAATGCCATTAAGATTTTTTGTAAGTCCTGATTTGCCTGATGATGTGAAAGAAATGACATTGTCGTACTCTTTTTTTAAAGCACCAGATCAGAAAGCATTAAATTAGGAAAGTCACAAATTAGTAAGTGAAGTGTTAGTAAGTGAAGTGTTAGTAAGTGAAGTGGGAAAAGCAATAACTTAATCGTTGTTAAATATAAATATTAGTATGCTTGGGAGTTAGCACATGGCAACACATTCAGAAAATCAATATTTCGTTCCTCATGGAAGTGTATACCCTTCCATACTTTCAGCAGGTTTGTTGTCGATGGCCGCTGGCTTTGTTTTTTCTGTGGCGACTGATCGCGGTGGAAATTCATTGGCTTATCTTGAAGGTCCTGGTAAGTGGATGATGTATTTCGGTTTAGCTGTCGTGTTGTTTATGATGTTCAAATGGCTTGGTACGGTAGTCACTGAGAGTATTACCGGCAAATACAAAAGCTGGGAAGACAAATCGTTCCGTATCGGTATGGTGGTATTTATTGCTTCTGAAGTTGCATTCTTTGCTGCATTCTTTGGTGCATTGTTTTATATGCGTATTTTATCCGTGCCAGACTTGGCAAGTTACTCACCAGACATTACTCCTTACAAAGACTTTTTAGCAGTATGGCCTTCACAAGGTCCTGGCGGTAATGTACTTGGAGCTGAATATGCGCCAAACCCAGAATTCAAACCGATGCACTGGATGGGCTTACCACTGATCAATACAATTTTGTTATTGACTTCTGGTGCTACCATTACTTGGGCGCATTGGGGTTTAATCAAAAACAACCGTAAGCAATTAATTATTGGTATGGCACTAACCGTAGCGTTGGGTATTGCCTTCTTGATTTGCCAAGGTTTGGAATATCACCATGCCTATACCGAAATGGGCTTAACATTGGGTAGTGGTGCATATGGCGCAACCTTTTTCATGTTAACTGGTTTCCATGGTTTTCATGTCACCATTGGTACATTGATGTTGATTGTTATTTTGTTGCGTTGTATGAAGGGTCATTTTACGCCTGAACATCACTTTGGTTTTGAAGGTGTTGCATGGTATTGGCACTTTGTCGATGTGGTTTGGTTGGGTCTGTTCATCTTTGTATACATGCTCTAATTGATACAAGATAAAAGGGCGATGCTGTTGCATCGCCCTTTTGCATTTACGTGCCTTAGTCAATAAATCGATTACATTACAATGAGTGCCCAATCAGTCCGAAATAGGCTGCAATAATCAGCCCAACAAACAGCGTAATGGATAGTCCGATTCTCACGGTTAAAGCTTTTACAGTACGATTATTTCCGCTTTTGTCTTTGATTAAAAAGAAAAGTGCCGAAAAAAGACTGCTGATGATGATGATTAACACAAGTACTGTTGCAATTTTAATCCACATGGTAATGTCCAAACGATAGTTATAAAGATTATGCGACTGGCTAAATAAAAATGCAATTTAAGTTTCTGAACTATCAAGTAAACCTCCACTGGATAAGCACATTGATCGTCCTGATATGTATTCCACTTTTTATAAAGTTGGGTTTATGGCAATACAACAAGGCAGCCTTAAGGCAATCTATCCAAGATCAATATCAAATAAGTTTAGGTAAGCAAACCGCAAATTTAACTGATTATATGACCAACCCACAAACGCTGCAGTTTCAACAAGTGCGAGTACTTGGTCAATATGAAACGCAATATCAGTTTCTGATTGATAATCAGGTTGAAAATAGCTTGGCTGGGTTTCATGTCATTACCCCTTTTAAAATTGAAAATACGCAAACATACGTATTGGTCAACCGAGGATGGGTAGCAGGGTCAGCGAACCATCAAACCATTCCAGATATAGAAACCCAAGAAGGCAAGCAAGAGATAAAAGGCATGGTGTGGTTGCCTTCTGATAAGATATTTACCCTTGAAGCTAAGGCTGACACTAGCAAACTCGATGCCACAAAATGGGAAATGGTTTGGCAACATTTAGATATGAAAAAATACCAGAAGACCGCACCAATTCAAGTGCTGGATGTCATTATTAAGCTTGATCCACAACAGGCTTCGGGTGGCTTTGTTAGAAATTGGCAAATGCCGCCGAGTAAAATCATGACCAATTTAGGATACGCCTATCAATGGTTTGGATTTGCATTTGCAACATTGGCGATATATTTATACACCGGCGTGAGTCGCATTAAAGAAGAAGAGTAAAGCATGCAGAATGAATTAATGATTGATAGCGCGCAGCAACGAAGAGGGCGCATGATTTTTATTATGATGGCTATTTTCTTTACTGTACCCATTGTGATTGTAGTGTTGATGATTAAGTATGATTGGCGACCTGGCGGTCAGAGCCAAGGTGAACTGATACAGCCACCACGCTTAGTCCAAACACAAGCGACATTATCAGATTATAAAGGTGTACCTCAAACGAAATTTTGGGGTGATAAATGGAATTTGGTGGTCGTAGCTGAAACATGCGAAGCTCAATGCTTAAGCAAGTTACACGACATACGTCAAATTCATGTGTCTACTTATAAAGACATGTTGCGCGTACAACGTGTGCTGATCACTCGGCAAACAGATGTGACAAAGTTGGTGGAAATGTATCCTGACATCATGATATTGAATGGATCTGCGGACAATATCAGTGCGTTAGCACAGCAATTTAATATTCGCGATGAAAATGCAATGTTGACCAATAGAATCTATTTTATTGACCCGCTAGGGCATATCATGATGAGCTATCCATCAGATGCACCAGCAGTCAACATACGCAAAGATTTAGTGCGTCTACTCAAATTCTCGTGGGCAGGGTAAAAGGTTTTTCAAGATGTTATTCAAACGATTAAGTATCATTGCAGTAATCACAGCGCTATGTTTAGTCTCCTTGGGCGCTTATGTACGACTCTCAGACGCTGGTTTAGGCTGTCCAGATTGGCCTGGATGTTACGGCACGTTGACGGTGCCACAAAGCGTGGATGCGATTGTACATGCCCAAACAGTTTACCCGGATAGCCCAGTAGAAACAGGTAAAGCATGGAAAGAAATGATACATCGCTATGTGGCGGGGGTTTTGGGCTTAATGGTGTTGGCACTTTTTATATTAGGTTGGAAAAAATCTACGTCCATCAAAACCTCGCCTTGGCTTACCACTGGCCTAGCTGGGTTAATTGTGTTTCAAGCCATGTTGGGAATGTGGACAGTCACTATGCTGCTAAAACCAGCAGTCGTCAGTGCCCATTTATTGGGAGGGATGAGCACCCTAGCCATTTTGGTGTGGATTGCCCATCGACATTGGGGAGCGCAGATGAGCCGTCGGGCACTGCCAAATGTTTATTATTGGGCGATTAGGTTGGCAGTGCTAGTGTTATTTGCACAGATTTTCTTAGGTGGCTGGACCAGCACCAACTATGCAGCGTTGGCGTGTACCGACTTTCCGACTTGCCATGGGCAAATGATACCGCCTATGGATTTTAAAGATGCGTTTCATTTGTATCGAGAACTCGGACAAAGTGCGGATGGTGGAAATCTCACTTTGGCTTCATTAACAGCCATACAATGGACACATCGTGTGGGGGCAGTCATTACCTTGATTTATTTAGGTTTTATCGCAGTAAATGGTTTAAAATACGCGCAGTTAAAAATATTAAGTATTGCTTTGCTGGTTGTGTTGTTTGCTCAGATTTCGTTGGGTGTAGCCAATCTAGTATTACATTTGCCTTTGGTATTGGCGGTGGCACATAATTTTGGTGCTGCGCTCCTGGTAGTCATTGTGATGGTGTTTAACTCCAAAATTACTGCACGCGCCTAATGGCAATTATCGAGATAAAGTGAGTTTGAATTGAGTGTGAGTTTAGCAAATCAGTTGGATGCGTTTGGCGTCAGTGTCAAAAATTTTTACGCGTTGTGTAAACCACGTGTGACAGCACTCATTGTATTTACTGCGATAATCGGCATGTTTATGGCGACACCTGGCATGGTGCCATGGAATATTTTAGTGGCAACCACGGTCGGGGTTGCATTCTCTTCTGGCGCTGCCGCTGCCTTTAATTGCTTAATAGAACACAAAATTGATGCCGTAATGGCACGTACGCGTGGACGCCCCCTCCCTACAGGTCAAGTCTCTCATATGGAGACCATGGTGTTTGCCACCATTTTAGGCGGTGTTGGTTTGGCAATTCTTTATGTGTTTATCAATCCCTTGACCATGTGGCTAACGTTTGCCACATTTGTCGGATATGCGGTCATTTATACGGTGTTTCTTAAACCAGCGACCCCAATGAATATCGTGATTGGCGGAGCCTCTGGTGCAATGCCGCCGATTTTGGGTTGGGCCGCAGTCAATAACACCGTATCACCAGAATCACTCATCATGTTTTTAATTATTTTTGCATGGACGCCACCGCATTTTTGGGCACTCGCACTTTATCGTCGTGAGGAGTATGCAAAAGTAGGCATGCCTATGTTGCCAGTGACGCACGGTGAGGCGTTTACTTTGCTTCACATTCTGCTCTATACCATTATTTTGGTGGTGGTGTCTTTAATGCCTTATGGACTAGGCATGAGTGGAATGATCTATTTAGTGAGTTCAACCACACTAAATGCAATATTTATGGCCTATGTGATTGGCTTATACCGAAAATATTCAGACGATTTAGCCAAGCGTACATTTAAATATTCGATACTTTACTTGAGTTTGATTTTTGCGGCTTTGCTGGTGGACCATTATTGGAAATTTTAATTTGGTTTATATAACGCCTCATATCAACAGGCTATAGCAATTCAAAACAATTGCTTGTAAGCTAGTTAAATTTAGATAAGTCCTTACCTATGACCGTTTTAGTAACTGGTGGAGCTGGCTATATTGGCTCACACACATGTCTGCAATTGCTTCAATCTGGCTATGATATTGTAGTAATGGACAATTTCTCTAATAGCCAATCGACTTCACTCGCACGTGTAAGCCAGCTTACAGGTGTCGATTTTCCAACAGTCACTGGCGATATCCGTGATAAAAAAGCGCTAAGAGCGCTGTTCAATCAATATCAGATTTCCAGTGTCATTCACTTCGCTGGCTTAAAAGCGGTAGGCGAATCTACCGAGAAACCCATGCTGTACTACGACAATAATGTAGTGGGTAGTTTAAGTTTATTTGAAGTGATGGCTGAGTTTGGTGTGAAGACCATAGTGTTTAGCTCATCTGCTACTGTATATGGAGATCCTGCTTCTGTTCCTATCCGCGAGGATTTTCCACTGAGTGCAACAAATCCTTATGGACAGACCAAGTTGATGATTGAGCACATGCTTAGGGATATTTATCACGCAGACAACACTTGGCATATCGGTATATTGCGTTATTTCAATCCGATTGGCGCTCATGAAAGTGGTTTGATTGGTGAAGATCCAAACGGGATTCCCAATAATTTATTGCCCTATGTGGCTCAGGTGGCAGTGGGTAAATTAAACAAACTACGGATTTTTGGCAACGATTATCCAACGCATGATGGCACCGGTGTGCGCGATTATATTCATGTAGTGGATTTAGCTGAAGGACATTTGGCGGCGCTTAAGTATTTAGAAAAGTCGCCGAATTTACTCACTGTTAATTTAGGAACGGGCATAGGCTATAGCGTGCTTGACGTTGTAAAAGCTTTTTCAAAAGAGTCTGGCATTGAAATTGCTTATGAGTTTATGCCGCGTAGGGCAGGAGATGTTGCATTGAATTTTGCTGATCCTACACTCGCAAAAACTTTAATAGGTTGGTCAGCGACTCGAAACTTAGCCCAAATGTGTGGTGACACTTGGCGTTGGCAATCGAATAATCCACAAGGATATAAGACGGAGTAATTGATTTGGGTGCGTCACCATGTGTACATGCCAAATGAAACGTTTTAAAAAACAATGAAAAATAAATCACAACAGTTAGTTTATAGCAAAGAACTAACGCTCCAGTCTTTGGTGAAAATGTTGGCTGATCCAGTGTTGATGATTACATCACTGGTGATGCTAAGCGTATATTTTGGCGAGACCTTAGATGAGAAATACTATTTGATCGCCATGTTGATCTTTGCTATCAGCTTCCCGGGCGCATGGTATAAGCACAACTCGATATGGCAGCAGTTTATGGGTATCTTGACGGACTGGTTTTTCATCGTGGCTGTCATTTTATTCTTTGGATACTCCACCAGTTATTTAGATATTTTCCCAAGAAACATGATTACGTATTGGGTATTGATTACCCCAATATTGATATTGATTGTGCATATTGCTGTAGACAGCTACTTAAACAGTAATATTTATCGCGACTCAGTCACCAGAAATGCAGTCATTGTGGGTGTGGGTAATTTAGGGATGCAATTGCGTGATCGCATGAAAAGCGATCTGGAATTAGGTTTGCAGTTTAAGGGGTTTTTTGATGATCGTGATTTAAGTCGAACCACGCTTGAAGACCATAATAGCTTGCAGATGATGGGTAGAATCAACGAGTTATCTGATTATGTCCGAAAGAATGGCATCGATATTATTTATATTGCTTTGCCGATGACTTCTCAGCCTAGAGTGTTAGATTTGTTGGATAGTTTAAAAGATACAACGGTCTCAATTTATTTTGTGCCAGATATCTTTGTGTTTGATTTGATTCAGGCACGTATTGACGATGTGGGTGGTATACCTGTAGTTGCTGTATGTGAGACGCCATTTTCAGGGTTTAATGGTTTCATCAAACGCGGCAGTGACATCCTATTGACGATGATTATTTTAGTGTTGATTTCACCTCTCATTCTCGCGGTGGCGATTGGCGTGAAGATGACATCGAAAGGCCCAATACTGTTTAAACAGCGACGTTATGGGTTGGACGCAGAACAAATTCTTGTGTACAAGTTTAGATCAATGACGGTGGAAGAAAATGGCGAAACGGTGACGCAAGCCACAAAAAATGACGTTCGCATTACCCCATTTGGACGCTTTATCCGTAGGACATCATTAGATGAGTTGCCACAGTTTATTAACGTGCTGCAAGGTCGTATGAGTATTGTGGGTCCAAGGCCGCATGCCGTGGCGCATAACGAGATGTATCGTAAAGTGATTAAGGGTTACATGATTCGCCACAAGGTCAAGCCAGGCATTACCGGCTGGGCGCAGGTGAATGGTCTACGGGGAGAAACGGACACTGTAGATAAAATGGAAGCGCGTATTGAGTACGACTTAGATTACTTGAGAAGCTGGTCTTTAGGATTTGATTTGAAGATTATTGTCCGTACCGTATTATTGGTATTTAAGGATAGAAACGCCTACTAATGTTCAATGCGCTGCTGATATAAGCGCTCGTAAATTTCCATCTCATTATGTAAACGTACAATGTCATGCACGGTGACTGTGCCTAATCCAATCGCTTCTGTCTGATAACTCGCAATGCTGGAATCTTGTTGCGATCTTTCGTTGCGCAAATCACGTAATTTATTCAAAAGTTTCATTTCACTCTCCTTAATTGTTACATCGAGTTTAGAGCTCAATTGTTTCAGTTTGATGAGCATTTTTACGAAAATGAGAAAGACTTTTGAAATTTCATTGAATCGTTGTTTTAAAGAGGTTTCTTAAAAAAACGTTTGATGACATAAGTACATCCACAACCATTTGTGACTGCATTTTTTATGCGTTAAATAGGCATGTCATTCTGTGTTTATTTGGTGAGACTTTTGATTGGAATACGCGTAAAGTTGACTTGGTAATCATAACAACGATTTTTTTTGCAATCATGATGGATCGCTTGATGCTCACGTTTAGAGAAGTGGCAAAACGTTGAGATGCGCTTCATATTTGAGTAGGGTATCAATAGCAATGCGTGGTTTGCAGTACACAATTTTTTTCCGTTGTTTCTACATCGGATGTATGTGCTTGGCAGTGAGTACTGTTGCGCATAGTCGCGACCAAATTCGCTTGCAGTTAAAATGGCATCATCAATTTCAATTTGCTGGCTATTATGCAGCACAAGAAAAAGGTTATTTTAAAGAAGAGAATCTTGATGTTGTACTGATTGAGGGCAGCAAAGATAAACCAGCGCTCAAACAAGTGCTGGAGGGTTCGGCAGAATATGGCATCAGTGATTCTGACATCGTCATGGCGCGCGTCGCAGGCAAGCCCGTTGTCGCGATTGCGGCAGTATTTCAACATTCCCCCTATGTGCTATTAAGCTTAAATAAAAATGGTACGCTCACGCCTAAAGATCTGATTGGTAAGCGCATTATGCTTTCTAACGATCAAGGTGAGGCGCAATTCAGAGCCATGATGCGCAAAGAGGGCATTGATTTAAATCTTGTCACTATTTTGCCGCACACATGGAATTTAAACGACTTGATTCAGGGAAAAGTAGATGCCCTATCCGCATATGCCACTGTGGAACCATTACAGTTAGAAAAAAATGGGTACAAGCCAGCCCTGTTGAGCAGCCAAGCATACGGGGTAGATTTTTATGGGGACACCCTTTTTACTACAGAACAAGAAGTGTCCAACCATCCAGAGCGTATAGAGGCCTTTTTACGTGCAACCCAAAAAGGCTGGAGTTACGCTTTTAGCCATCCCGAAGAAGTCGCAGACATGATCATGCATTATGAAAGTGTTGCTAAAAACGGTGTGACGCGTGATGTGCTGTTACGTGAGGCATATGCCATGCGGCCTTACGTCATGTCCGATATTGTCGAAATAGGACACATGAACCAAGCCCGCTGGGAATTTATTGCAAAAACTCTCTCAGATTTAAACATGATGCCTGCTCAATATGATTTGGATGGTTTTATGTATGAACCAAGGCGTGTGATTGAGCAGCGCGTCATTCTTTGGTTGGGCGGTATAGGTTTGGCACTGATGAGCATTATTGGCTCAATTTTCATATGGAATATGCAAATCCGTAGAAAAGTAAGGTCCAGAACAGCCGCTCTTCAGGATGAGGTGCTGAGGCGACAACGCGCTGAGGATTTATTGAAAATCGCCGGGAGTTTAGCAAAATTAGGCGGTTGGATCATGGACCTGCCTACGCAAAAGGTGTTGTGGTCGGATGAGGTGGCTGCTATTCATGATATGCCCGCTGGTTATTCGCCTACTGCCTTAGAGGGGATTGGTTTTTTTGTTGCTGATTACAGACCTATCATTGAACGAGCAGTGGCAGATTGCATACTCAAGGGCTTAAGTTACGATTTAGAGCTGCAAAAAGTGACGGCAACCGGCCGTCAAATTTGGGTGCGCACCATAGGTACAGCCGTGCGCGATAGTCAGGGGAATATCGTCCGACTGCAAGGGGCGTTTCAAGATATTACTGACCGTAAAAAATTTGAAGCCTTTAAAACAGGCCAACGAGCAATCTTTGAAAAAATAGCGATGGATGCGCCGTTACATGATATTTTGCGCAGTGCAGTGATGTTGATTGAGACCCAATATCCACATTGTATCTGTTCTGTACTGTTGATGGATTTTGAACGTAAGCGTTTAGTCGATGGCGTTGCGACCAAGCTGGATCCTAGCTATATGATGCAGTTAAACGGACTCGTGGTTGGTCCGAATGTCGGTTCTTGCGGCACGGCAGCCTATGAAAAAAGACGCGTCATCGTATCCGATATTCAACATGATCCACTATGGGAAAACTATCTAAACATTGTGGCGGGAACAGAATTAAAAGCCTGTTGGTCATGCCCTATTTTTTCTAGTAAACATGAGGTGCTAGGCACGTTTGCTGTGTACTATCAGGAAGTTGGTTCACCCACCACACCTGAAATTGAAATGGTAGACGAGTGCTCACAATTGTTGGGAATAGCCATCGAGCGCCATCAAACACAGCAACACTTACGCTTGTTAGAAAGTGGTATTGCACGCTTGAATGATGTGGTGATGATTACAGAAGCAGAACCTTTGGACAATTTAGGTCCGCGCATATTGTTTGTGAATGATGCATTTGAGCGGGTGACGGGCTATACCCGTGAGGAAGTCATCGGAAAATCGCCTCGTATATTACAAGGTCGCAATACTCAAAAAGAAGAGTTAACCAAAATAAGAGAAGCGCTCAAGGCTTGGCAACCAGTGCGAGCAGAGGTTATTAATTATAAGAAAAATGGCGAAGAAATTTGGTTAGAACTCGACATCGTGCCTATCAGTGATGCCAGTGGTTGGTATACCCATTGGGTCGCAGTAGAGCGTGACATCACCCAACGTAAACAAGCCGAAAGCAAAATCCAACAGCTAGCATTCTATGATGCGATGACTAACCTGCCTAATCGACAACTGTTGTTGGACCGCTTAGAGCAACGCATTGCGTCAAGTGCGCGTACACATCATGCTGGGGCAGTACTGTTTATCGATTTAGATAATTTTAAGTCATTAAATGATACGCATGGCCATGACGTAGGCGATTTGTTGTTGATAGAGGTGGGTCATCGAATCGTAGCGTGTGTGCGCGAGACAGATACGGTAAGTAGGTTGGGTGGGGATGAATTTGTGGTCATTATCGACGAGCTGGATGAGGATTTGCAACTGGCCGCGATACAAGCCAGTAGCGTATGTGAAAAAATACTTAACAGTTTTAAACCTTCATTTAAATTAAACCAGTATGTACATCATAGTTCGCCCAGTATAGGGGTCACCTTATTCAACCATGAGTCGCCTACATCTGTGGACGAGCTATTACGGCGTGCAGATTTAGCGATGTATAAAGCCAAAAGCTCTGGTCGCAATACCTATCGCTTTTTTGATCCTCAAATGCAAGCCGCTGTGAACGACCGAGTGTCGCTAGAGGGTGACTTGCATCTTGGTTTGTTGAATAAGCAGTTTGAACTCTATTATCAACCGCAAGTAAATCAATCTCGCAAAGTGATTGGTGCTGAAACCCTCATACGTTGGCATCATCCCGAGCGTGGTTTAGTCATGCCTGGGCAATTCATTCAATTGGCAGAAGATTCTGGGCTGATTCTACCCATTGGGCAATGGATATTAGAAACGGCATGTCAGCAGTTATTGTTATGGGCAAAACAACCACAAACTGCGCACTTGGTGCTTTCGGTGAATGTAAGTGCGCGCCAATATTTGCAGGCTAATTTTGCCGATTCATTAATTCAATTGATCGATGACACGGGTGTGGATCCTACTAAACTTAAGTTAGAGCTGACAGAAAGTATGTTAGTTGAAAACGTAGAAGACATCATCGTTAAAATGTCTGCTATCAAAGCCAAGGGTATTGGTTTCTCATTAGATGACTTTGGCACGGGGTATTCTTCGCTTTCGTATCTAAAGCGCTTACCGCTAGATCAGCTTAAAATAGACCAGTCCTTTGTCCGTGATGTGAATACCGATCCAAACGATGCCAGTATCGTGCGCGCGATCATTACCTTGGGTACTAATCTTGGGATGGATGTCATTGCTGAAGGGGTTGAGACAGAAGCGCATATGCAGATGCTGCTAGAAAATGGCTGTGAAGCATTTCAAGGCTACTTATTTAGTAAGCCTGTGCCTATCGTACAGTTTGAGGCAATGCTCACCGCTACACCATCATTGTAATGCTGGCTTCACAATTTCCTTCAAAGCGTCGAAAAAGTTAAGAAGACAAACCCAACGTTTTTAAATTGGCTACACGTCCATGGTACAACGCCGATACTAAATCAGATTGTGTGACAATCCCCACCAATTTTTGGACATCATCTAACACAGGAATATGTTGCAGTATGCGTTGTTGAGTCATCAATGGAATCAATTCAATGATGTGCATATGCATATGGGCAGTCACTACTGGGCTAGACATGATCTGGCCAACGACTTCGGGTTTATCGGAGTGATAGCCAGAGGTGCGACGAATAAACTGTTTGAGTTTGCCTTCAAAGTTGTCGTATACCTCTAAGTTGGCATTTTTCATAAAATCCACTTGCGTGATAATCCCAATCACATGATTGCTCTTGTTCACCACAGGCAGAGCTTTAATATTGTGCTTTCGCATGAGTGTCCAAGCTTCTTCCAGCTCGGTGCCAAACTCAACTGTCACTACCTCTTTTTTCATGATATCGCGACAACGAATCTCGCCAAAACGGCGACGATAGGCGTGCATTTCTGTCTGCTGAAAGATTTTCTCCAGATCGTCCCGGCTGATGTCCAACAATTCATTATTTTCTTTCAGCACTGCATTTAAATCGTCAGAGTTAAATCCAAATCGAAGTTCGGCAGGAATCTTCATATCACGAGCGTCAAGCTTAGTTGCATTCGCTAGGTGCGGATAACCATGTTTGGTCGAGTAATGAGAGAATATCGCCACTAAAATGATGATCAATGAATTTAACGCAACTGGGGCCATCACAAAGCCATAGCCTAGAGCGTGCACAGCGTCTCCCCCCAACACTGCCGTGAGTGCCACTGCACCGCTCGGCGGATGCAAGCAACGCAAATACAACATGATGAGTATCGATAAGCCCACTGCGATAGCGGCCGATAACATGGGATGGGTAATCCAAAGCGCACACGTAACGCCAATGATTGCAGCTACCGTATTGCCGCCCAACACTGACCATGGTTGTGCGAGTGGACTAGAAGGTACAGCAAACAACAACACTGCAGATGCTCCCATTGGCGCAATTAAATATGGGATTGCATGAGCGTCTTGGATAAACCAATAACTGATGGCGCTAGTCAGCGCAATACCAGCAAATGCACCTACTGCAGAGCGAAGTCGTTCGCGGTTTGAGATCACAGTGGCGGCAGGGGTAAATTGACGTAACCAATCGGGCAAATGCATCATGAGATTAACAAATAAGACAGTAATCAAAGTGTCTATTATGCACTAATTAAGTGCGCACATTGCCTTGAGGCTTGAATCATGCCGTATTAAAAAATGTCCATGAAGATGGCTAGCGAGGATAGTTTGTAAAATATATTTATATAAATATTATTTGCATGAATTTAATTTATACACTACACTTAAATGTGCTGATTGCTGGCACATTCAGCGTTCACTCTGTAATCAGCCATTCTTGTTTGCGTCGCTGCTCACACAGCCAGCCCAAACCCAATATTTTGCCAAAACTTTGAAAATAACCAGCAAATTGATGGCTAGGTCATCAGATTCATGCTTTTAGTGAAGTTGCACGAGGAGACACTTGAATAGCGAAACCGTTACCCAAAATCATCAAAATTCCCCTGATATTGCGTTATTTGGGGAGGTGCTTGCAGATATCTTCCCTGATAAATATGTCATGGGAGGCGCGCCATTCAACGTGGCCAGACATCTTAATGCATTTGATTTTCATCCAGTACTCATTACACGTACAGGCCAAGATGCGCTGAAAGATGAGCTATTACAAGAGATGAACGCAAAAAATATGGATACAAAAGGCGTGCAACATGACCCTGTATATCCCACTGGTCAAGTGAAGGTGACGCTCACACAAGGCAACGCTAGTTATGACATCTTGCCAGATCAAGCCTATGATTTTATTCATGCGGGTATGACGCACATGATCACCATGTCAATCAAGCCAGAGATTACATATTTTGGTACCTTGGCTCAACGCGGGGTTAAGTCAAGATTAGCGTTAGACCAATTTCTGAGTGATGGCAAAAGCCCACGTTTTTTAGATATTAATTTACGTAAACCTTGGTATAACAAACATACCATTTCGCGTTCGCTCAAACGTGCGGATATCGTCAAGTTGAATGAAGATGAATTAGCCATTGTGGCGCAAACGTTTTCAATTGCGGGTCAAGACCTGCAAGCCAAGGCAATAGCGCTGATAAAACAGTTTCAACTGCAAGAGGTCATTGTGACCTGTGGTGCTGAAGGTGCTTGGACTATCAATCATGAAGGCATTCTGACGCATGTGAAGGCACATGCCATGTTAGAAATGGTCGATACCGTGGGCGCTGGTGATGCTTTTGCCGCTGTCTATATTGTTGGGTTACTCAAAGGCTGGACTGTTGAGGATCGATTGACACGCGCCAACGCTTTTGCTTCTGCCATTTGTGGTGTTAGAGGAGCTGTGCCAGAAGACCTAACGTTTTATCAGCCATTTAAACAAGCATGGCAGATATGATGCAAGAAAAGCCACTATACATTTGGATGATCAGTTTGCATGGCTTAATCCGCGCTGAACACTTAGAGCTTGGAAAAGACAATGATACCGGCGGTCAAACCAAGTATGTGATTGAGCTTGCCAAGCAACTTGCGATGCACCCCGACGTAGAAAAAATTGATGTCGTTACTCGCCTCATTGAAGATGCATCTGTGGCGGAGGATTATGCAAAAACGGAGGAATCTGTATCAGAAGGATGCCGCATTGTACGGATGCAGTTTGGGCCAAAACGCTACCTTAAAAAAGAAAGCTTATGGCCGCACTTAGACCAAGCGGTAGATAAGTGTTTGAATTTTTTGCGACAAGCGGAGCGTTTACCCGACTATATTCATACCCATTATGCCGATGCAGGGTATGTGGGTGAGCAGCTTTCGTTGCTGTTGGGTATTCCGCTTATCCATACTGGGCATTCATTAGGCAGACCCAAGTTAGCAAGAATGTTAGCCAATGGCCGCAAAGCGTCTGCCATCGAAAAACAATTTAATTTTGCACGACGTATTACCAGTGAAGAAGGTGTGATTCAACATTCATCCTTGGTGGTCACCAGTACACAGCAAGAAATACAAGAACAATACGGCATGTACCAACATGCTGCTGATGCGCGTTTTAAAGTGATACCGCCAGGTATCGACACTTCACAGTTTTCACCGCCCTTGCGTAGTCAGGCGACATCGAAAATGCAAGTGGAAATTGAAGCTTATTTTGCGGATGCCGATAAGCCGCTCATTGTTGCTATATCCAGACCTGACAGCCGGAAAAATATCCATGGCTTATTAAAAGCGTATGGTGAAAGTAAACATTTGCAGGCCAAAGCCAATCTACTTATTGTGGCGGGTTCTAGAGAGCATGTGAACCAGTTGGAGGAAGGGCAAAAGCAAATTATTACTGGTTTGTTAGTCGATGTAGATTTTTATAATTTGTGGGGCAAGGTGGCAATCCCAAAACATTTTTCACAAGATGAAATCCCAGAGTTGTATCGCATTGCGGCCAAAAAGAAAGGGGTGTTTGTGAATCCGGCATTGACCGAGCCATTTGGTTTAACCTTGATTGAAGCGGCCGCCAGTGGGTTACCGATTGTTGCGCCTGATGATGGTGGGCCACGCGACATTATAGGCAATTGCCGAAATGGGCTGGTGGTGAACACCTTAGATAGCGATGCGATTGCGGGTGCTTTGTTATTTGTGATTGAAGATAAAAAAAGATGGCGTCAATTTGCCAACAATGGCATCGTGGGTGTTTGGCGTCACTATAGCTGGACAGCGCATGTTGAAAAGTACATGAAAGAGGTACGTCGCTTACTCCGCAAAGATTTGAAACGATTACGCCGGCAACAAGCCATTTATTTACCCCCTGAGAAAAACTATATTTCGTCGGCCAATGCTGCCTTAATCAGTGATATCGACAATACCCTAGTGGGTGATAAACGCGCGCTGAATTTACTTGGGACTTGGTTGGGCGAACAAAGAGTTAAATTGGTATTTGGCGTGGCAACGGGTCGGCCAGTGGAGAGTGCTGTGGCCATTTTAAAGCGCAATCATGTGCGTACCCCCGATGTGATTATTAGCTCCGTAGGTACTGAGATTCATTATGGCAGTCGCTTAGTACCAGACTTAGGTTGGGCCGCGCATATTCGCTATTTGTGGAGACGTGATGCCTTGGCCGAAGCGCTTTCTGCATTTCCGCAACTAACGCTTCAAACACCAGAAAACCAAAGGGAGTTCAAAATCAGTTATCTAGTTGATCCTCTCAATATGCCCGACATAGATAGTTTAAAAGCGTATTTACATGAGAAAAAATTGCATGCACAGCTTATTTACTCGCACGAGGAATTTCTTGATATATTGCCCATCAGGGCGTCAAAAGGGCACGCTATCCGTTATTTTTCCTATAAATGGAGCTTACCGGTTGAGCATTGCTTAGTGGCGGGGGACTCTGGCAACGATATCGAAATGTTACTGGGCGATACCTTGGCGATTGTGGTCGGCAATCACAGCCAAGAAATCGCACATTTAAGAGATGAAACCCAAGTGTATTTTGCCAAAGCCCATTATGCCGCCGGCATTATGGAGGGTATTGCGCATTACCAACCCAAATTGGCGCACTTGCTAGCTGCACCTAAAGAGGATTTAGTCCATGTATGAGCAAGTCTCGCATTCCACCCTCAATGATATTTTGCTACGGTTAGCTCCAGAAATAGAATCGAAAGATCTACAGCATTTTTATATTCGTTTGGGTGCAAATTTTTACGCTATTTACACCTTGTTTCATCAGCTATATGGGCACAGGCCAGATTTTAAAGAGCAACTTTACATACTGACTAAAACGTTGGCTTTGTCTTATATCGAGCGCACAGATACGTTGAAAGCGCTGGATTTAAAAAGAGAAAAAGCGCATGACTGGTTTTTGCATCAACATTGGGTAGGGTATGCGGTCTATTGCAAAGAGTTTGCAGAAAACTTAACTGGGCTTAAACAACGGTTGTCTTATTTGCAAGAATTGGGCATCAATATGTTACATATCATGCCTATTTTAGAATGCCCACCAGATAAAAATGATGGTGGTTATGCCGTCAAGAATTTTAGAAAAATAGACCCAGAAGTCGGCACGCTAGAAGATCTGGATGCATTGGTGACCAATATGCAAACTAGGGAAATGTTGTTGGTGTTAGATGTGGTGGTCAATCACACCTCAGATCAGCATGCATGGGCTATTGCTGCGAAAGAGGGCGATGCTTATTACCAAGATTACTTTCATGTGTTTGATGATAGAAAAATTCCGGATGTGTATGAGGAAACCATGCCTGAAATATTCCCTGAGACTGCGCCAGGCAATTTTACCTGGAATGCGGACATGGGCAAGTGGGTGATGACCGTTTTTAATCATTATCAGTGGGATCTGAATTATAAGAACCCCGCTGTCTTTATTGAAATGGTCGATATCATTTTATTCTGGGCCAATAAGGGCGCAGACATTGTTCGCTTAGATGCCGTTGCTTTTCTCTGGAAAAAAATGGGTAGCCAAAGCCAGAACGAACGCGAAGCACACCTGATATTGCAACTGATGAAAGATTGTTGCCAAGTCACTGCACCAGGCGCGCTGTTTATTGCAGAAGCCATCGTTGCACCGGTGGAGGTTACCAAATATTTTGGCGAGGATGCGATCAATGCCAAAGAATGTGAAATCGCCTATAACGCAACGTTGATGGCCTTGTTGTGGGACGCAGTGGCCACCAAAAATGCCAAACTGTTAAATCATGGTATCAAGGGCATTCCAGATAAACTAGAACGTGCCACTTGGCTGAATTATATTCGCTGTCACGATGATATTGGCTTGGGCTTTGACGACAAAGACATTGTGTTGGCGGGTTACGAGCCAAAAGCACACCGCAAGTTTATTCTCGATTATTTTACTGGTGTACACCCAGACTCCAATGCTCGGGGTATTCCATTTGGACATAATCTTAAAAATGGCGATGCAAGAATTGCCGGTTCATTGGCATCGTTGGCTGGGCTAGAGGCAGCATTAGAAATTAATGATGAAGCGGCAATACATGCCAGTATCAGAGTGATTGTCTTATTGCATAGCGTAATCATGTCATTTGGTGGCATTCCTCTCATTTACTATGGGGATGCGATTGGTATGCTCAATGATGCTTCTTATTTGACCCACGATGCCAAAAAGGAGGATGCGCGTTGGATACACCGTCCCACCATGCATTGGGCTAACGCCTTAGAACGAAAAGTCATCGGTACCGTGCAATACCAAATTTTTACCACCTTAAAAAAGATGATTGCCATTCGAAAAGAGATTGACGCTTTCGCCGATCATAATAATCGTGAGTTGCTGGATGTTGATAATCCACATGTGTTTGCTTACTCTCGCTTTAGTTTGGTCGATACCAAAGCCCGAATTTTGGTGTTGTGTAATTTTGATACGCAACCGCAACAAGTCGTCATTACGCATTTGCAAAAAAAAGGCTTTTTGATGCAAGCCTCTGTGAAGGACGCATTTTCAAGCGAGACCATCTTGCTCGACCAGCCCCATATTGAAATTCCCGCGTTAGGGTTTTGCTGGTTAAACACCTAATCGCGTCAAACCATAGAAAGGAAAATATATCGAATGGAGTACATCATAAAACAGTTGGGTTTTACCGATTATGCGCAATTTTTATTGATTGCGCATGGCGTAGTGAAAGTGCTGGTCATCTTATTGGTTGCGTTTATCTTACTTAAACTTACAGCCAATCTCATCAAAAATGTAAGACGCCATCTTAATCACCGTGCTGGTGACAACCTAGAAGAGAATAAGCGCGTCGATACCATGTGCCGAGTCATACGCTATGTGCTCACAGTCATTATTTATGCGGTGACAGTGATTGAAATCTTAAATGAGATTGGCATCTCTATTGCACCCATTTTAGGTGCCGCAGGCGTGGTTGGCTTAGCAGTAGGTTTTGGTGCACAAAGTTTAATCAAGGATTATTTCAACGGCTTTTTTATCTTACTCGAAAACCAAATCAGACAAGGCGATGTGGTGGAAGCAGGAGATAAAGCGGGGTTTGTAGAAGAGGTGACATTGCGCCATATTCGCATGCGCGACTACGACGGCGATGTACATTATGTGCCGAATGGCATCATTACGACTGTCACTAATAAAAGTCGAGATTACGCGCAGTCAGTGATTGATATTGGTGTGGCATACCGAGAAGATATTGATACGGTCATTAATGTAATGCAACAAGTTGGCGAAGAGTTGTACCAAGATGAGGTTTACTCCGCCAAAATACTTTCACCGTTAGAAATGGCGGGCGTTGAACGTTTTGACGACTCGGCTGTAATTGTCCGTTGCCGTTTTAAAGTCCTCCCATTAGAACAGTGGACTGTCAGAAGAGAGTATTTCAGACGCATTAAATATGCGTTTGAACAACATCACATTGAAATTCCATACCCTCATTTAACGCTTTACCCAGGTGAAAACCGCGATGGAAATGCGCCGGCATTACATTTTGCCCGGGGCTAAATTACATTTCTGACAAGGGTAGGGCCTCTAACTTTTTATTGCGCACACTCAGTTGCGCAATCACCTGCGCTAATGCCACATCTAATTGCAATAGCACTTGTGGAGACATGGTATTCAGTGCCTCCGGCAACACGCCTTCTGCTGGCGTAGGCGCTTTTGCCAGTAGGGCAATCGCAGCTTCTGTTGTACATAAGCCAACTCTGCGTTGGTCTTCTGCACTGCGTACCTTAATAATTAATTTGGCTTTAGAAAGCTTTTCTACCAACTGGCTACAAGTGGATTGGTGAATCGATAAACGGCTGGCTAATTGTGATACACCCACATTGGGGTGTTGATGAATTTCTTGTAATAACCATAATTGTGAACCCGAGATACCGCAGCTTTCTTCAACTTCTCTAAAATGCTGTTTCACCGTGCCATATATAAGACGAAACTTTTTTAAAACACTGCGTGCATGATGTAAGTCTTGTTCTAGCTTTGGGGTAATGTTGTGCATGGCAGTATTGGATTGAGATTGAAAAAGTCAAACATATTCATTAGGGTAACAAATGCATTGGTAGCAATTTAATTTAAAGCCATTATATCGCGACTGACTATGCATGCAAATGAAACCTCTGCCATGCTAGGCTACTTTAAATATTTGTTCACGCTTTTCATTGCACACATGTTGATTGATGACCGTCCAAAGTATTATTCAACTCATTGCTTGCACATCATCAAGCCATGAATTTCGATTTTCAAACCATTGTATGAGAGGCTATAAAATAGTCTAGACAGTGAATAACAGGGCGATTCAAGGTTTAAGATTGCTTTTGCAAGGTTTGAAATTAAGGTAGAGTCACTTTACGGATGAATTTTTTATGCGTTACTTTTTGGATTGTGTGTGCTGATGGTTAATTTCAACAAGATATCTGCGTTTTCACGCAATGTCATTTTCACGTCGTTGTGGTTTGTATTGGTGGTGGTGACCTTTACGATGTATGTGAGCGCAGAAAAAAATGTGGACGAGCAAAACCGTTTGCGTATCAACTCGTTTAAATTGGCCGAAGAGCTTCGTCAATCTTCTGATGATCTGACGCGCATGGTGCGTAGTTATGTACAAACCGGAAACCCGATCTATAAAACACACTTTCAGGAGGTGCTTGATATCCGAAATGGTGTATCGCCACGCCCAGTGAATTATGAGGGAATATATTGGGATTTGGTGCAAGCTGATGACAAGCGACCACGCCCCTACAGCAATCAGAAAGTAGCTCTGCTAGAAAGGATGGGCGCGCAGGGATTTACTTCAGAAGAGTTTTCAAAATTAGCAGAGGCCAAAGCCAATTCAGATGCATTGACCCAAATTGAATTTAGGGCGATGGAAGTTATTGAGACTGCAGCGCCATTGACCGATACCATTCGTGCACAAGCCGCTTCTATGTTGCATGATCAAGCATATTATCAAGCCAAGGCCAGCATCATGAAGCCTATCAATGAGTTTCATCAGATGATGGATATGCGCACGCAAGCAGCGCTAAACAATGCTTTAACTGCTGCCAGCATATTGAGATGGGTATTTATTACATTTGGTATCGTCTTAGTGTGGCTTTTATGGCGTAGCTATTTTTTATTACGCCACACACTTGGTGCCTCTGTGGATGATTTACATGAACATATTGTTCGGTTAGGCCAAGGGGATATCGCATCCCCCATGCCCGTGCCTAAAGGCATGTCGGGTAGTGTGATGGAGTGGTTGTCTGAAACTCAGATGAATTTAGCCAAGATTGATGCTGAAGAGAAAGCCGCAAAAAAACATAACGAACGTCTCACGCAACTCTATGCAGCACTCAGCCAATGCAATCAATCTATTGTGCGCTGTAATTCCCAAGATGAGTTATTTCCAGAGATTTGTAAAGTGGCGGTCGTCCATGGCGGTGCTAAGTTAGCTTGGATAGGTTTATTAGATGCCCATAACCGGGAGGTGTTTCCTGTCACCTCTTACGGAGAAGGGGCTTCTTTCTTAAGTGGCATCTATATTTCTACTGATCCAAACGACGCGTTGGGACAAGGCCCATCAGGTATAGCGATACGAGAAGACCGTCCATATTGGTGCCATGATTATATAAATGACCCTGCGACTGTGGCCAGACGAGAACGCGCGGCGATTTATGGTTGGGGCTCCTCAGCCTCTCTGCCATTGCACAAAAAGGGAAAAGTGATAGGGATATTTACTTTGTATTCATCTGAAGTGGGTGCATTTGATGAAGACGCCCGTAAGTTGTTAACAGAAATGGCTGTTGATATTGATTTTGCATTGAACCGCTTTGATATTGAAATTGAGCGAGAACTTTATCGGGAAGACTTACAACACAGTGAAGAAAGCTCTCGACTGATGTTAGAGAATTCTTTAGATGCTGTGGTCAATATGAATGCAGAAGGCGTAGTGACGGAATGGAGTGGTTCTGCTGAAAAGATTTTTGGTTACCAACGAGATGAGGCAATCGGCAAATTATTGGGAGACCTGATTGTGCCAATGCAGCATCGCGAAGCCCACGCCAAAGGCATGAGGCGATTATTGAACACGGGTGAAAGCCATATTATTGGTAAGTTAATCGAAATCGTCGCATTAAGACGTGATGGGGTGGAATTTCCAGTTGAACTGTCTATTGCCCAAATTAAGCGTGGTGGAGAAATATTCTTTAGTGCATTTATCCGCGATATTTCAGAACGTAAAACATCCGAGGCGCGCATTCAATATTTAGCCAATTATGATGCCCTCACTGGCCTACCCAATCGTAACCAACTCAATGAGCGTGTGCGATACGCGATTAGTTTAGCGCAGCGTAGCCATGAAAAAATAGCGGTGATGTTTTTAGATATTGATCATTTTAAAGATGTAAACGACAGTTTGGGCCATAGTGTGGGCGACATGCTGTTGCTTGAATTAACCTGCCGTTTTAAATCAGCTCTGCGAGATGAGGATACGATTTCGCGCTTAGGTGGTGATGAATTTATTCTGATGTTGACCAATGCAGATGAGTATGCGGCAGCACATGTAGCACAAAAATTACTGAAAGCCATCGAGCGTCCCATGCTCATCGAAAATCATCAATTATCGGTCACTGCTTCGATTGGGATTGCACTCTATCCGAATGATGGCGTTGATTTAGAAACATTGCTACGCAATGCTGATGTAGCCATGTACAAAGTGAAGCAAGAAAACCGAAACGGTTACCGCTTTTACACGGCTAAAATGCAAACACAATCTGCGCGTAACCTACTTTTAGTCAACGCATTGCGTCAGGCCACACAGCTTAAACAGTTCGAGGTACATTATCAGCCTCAAATCAATATCAAAGACAATCGCATCATCGGGGTTGAAGCCTTATTGCGTTGGCATCATCCCGAGTTGTGCATGATATCGCCCATCGAGTTTATCCCTTTGGCAGAAGCCAGTGGCTTGATTATCAACATAGGCGAATGGGTATTGCGGCAGGCGGTGAGGCAACTAAAAACCTGGCTAAAGGCTGGCTTTCCACCCATGATCATGGCGGTCAACTTATCGGTGGTGCAGTTCCGAGATCCCAATCTACCCGATTTAGTATCACGTATTCTTGAAGAAGAAGATTTGCCACCAGAATACTTGGAGCTAGAACTGACCGAGGGTGTCGCGTTAGAAGACCCACAGGGTGCCATCGCATTTATGGATGCATTACATGAACGTGGGGTGCGTATGTCTATCGACGACTTTGGAACGGGTTACTCTTCATTGAGTCACCTCAAAAAATTCAAAGTGTATAAGCTCAAAATCGATCAATCGTTTGTGCGCGATATCAGCACCGATGAAGAAGACAAAGCGATTGTAATTGCGATCATTAATTTAGCGCGTAGCCTAGGACTGAAAACCATTGCAGAAGGGGTAGAAACTTGTAACCAACTTGAGTTTTTACAAAATCATGACTGTGATGAAGTACAAGGCTATTTGTATAGTAAGCCTTTACCTGTCGACCAGATGGAGAAGTTTTTGCGCAAATAGCTTATTCTTATATCAACACAGACACTCGAGATTGTTTAAGTCATTGGCCATGATGATTGCCATCTTGTTGAAAGCGTTACGCGTTAGGTTGTTCAATCTTCAATCCGAGTTTACCGCGTATTTTTTCCAACACATCAGGTTCTCCTCGCAACAAAAAGATGGTGCCGTTGTCATCTGAGCGCTCTGTTAACACTTGGCATTGCGCGTAGATTTCGCCGCGCAATTGTTGCGCCGACCAAGGCAGAATCAATTCTATTTCCATCAAGTCCTGTTGAAAGAAATCAACAATTTGCTGGTGGAGTGTAGCCACATCGTCTGGATTGCGTGCACTCATGACCACGCAATTTGGGTATTTTTGCTTTAAGTGAGATTCGCATGTGGCTTGTTGTGCAGCATCGCCTACAAAATCAATTTTATTAAACACACGAATGCGGGCAATGGTATCTGCACCAATTTCTTTCAGCACATCATCGGTGACTTCAAGTTGACGTTCAAATCCGGGGTCGCTGGCGTCGATGACGTGTAGCAATAGTGACGCATCAAGTGCTTCATCAAGCGTTGTTTTAAAAGAAGCGACCAAGCCGTGAGGTAAGTTTTTGATAAAACCGACAGTATCGCTCACCAATACACGGGGTATGCTTTCTGGGTAAAGCGCGCGCACCGTAGTATCCAACGTCGCAAATAGTTTATTGGCGACCAGCACTTCACTGCCTGTCATGGCGCGCATCAAGGTAGACTTGCCTGCGTTGGTATAGCCAACCAACGCCACAGCAGCCAGTCCTTTACGCTCTTGTCTTCTTGCGCGTTGCGTCTTGCGCTCCGCATCCATGGCAACAATTTCCAATTGTAATTCTGCAATCCGATCACGAATTTTGCGACGATCCAGCTCGGTTTGCGATTCGCCAGCGCCACGGCCGCCTTCACCACTGCGTTGACGTCCTTGAGAACCCGCTAATTTTGCTGCTTCGCGTAAGCGTGGCGCCATATAACCAAGCCGTGCGATCTCCACTTGCGCACGTGCTGCACGTGAGCGCGCATTACGGTGAAATATTTCAAGTATCACCATGGTGCGATCCATGACTTCACACTTCACCTCAATCTCAAGATTACGTGCTTGCGAAGGCGATATTTCATGGTCGACCAATAAAGCTAGGATTTCTTGTGGTTCAGTTTCGCTATTCACAAAGTCATGAATTTCCTGCCGTTTGCCCTCACCAAGGTAAGCGCGCATATCAAATCCACTGCGTTTTTGAACAAATGTTTTGACAACTTCGTAGCCTAGTGTTTTTGCGAGTTCGCGTAACTCAGTTAGGGAGGCTTCAAACTCTAGGTCGTTCACGCTTGGCAGTTGCACTGCAGCCACGATGGCGTGCTTAAGTGGCACTTTTACTTCAGTTTGCATTAATGGTTAATTTCATATGGTCAATCAAAGAACAGATAGTACCTGAAAAGTCAGGATTGCTCGCGTTAACTGAGGGTTGCAATCTTATACAAAGCGTTATCAAGTATTTGCACGTAGCACATTGTTCCAGACCATTAAATATGCATGATTAGCCAGAACCAATGGATATAAACATCACGGCACCTTGAAAGCGGGATAGAATAAGATGCTTAACTTTATCAAAAGAGAATCGACCTTGTGGCTAAATGCGAGATGTAATATTACTTTTGACGTAAGCGTAGCAACCCCTTTTATACTCATGCTTCGGCCTCGCAGTGGAATCCACCAATGGGTAGCTCGCGAATCATACACCCTCAACCCGAGTGTGTCCGTCACTGAATACACTGATTATTTTGGTAATCTTTGCCAACGGCTGATTGCACCGCCAGGCGAGTTCACCATTCGTACCTCTGCAGATATCCAAACTGCCGATGGCATTGACGTAGGTACTGGCGCGCCTTTTAACGAGGTGCAATGTTTACCAGATGAGGTGCTGACCTATTTATTGCCTACCCGTTATTGTGAATCAGATCGCTTTATTAATTTAGGCATGGAAATCGTTGCTGGTGTAACGCCTGGTTATGATCAGGTGGACGCCATCGTCAGTTGGATTCGTCACAATATTCGGTTCAACTCTGAATCGATGCATTTTCAACTGTCTGCAGTTGAGGTGAATCAGCAAAGGGAAGGCGTGTGTCGCGAACTTGCACATTTGGGTATTGCGTTGTGCAGAGGCTTATGTATTCCTGCACGCATGGTGGTGGGTTATTTGCATGGTCTGCAGCCCATGGATTTTCATGCGTGGTTTGAGGCCTATGTTGGTGGCCGCTGGTACACGTTTGATCCTACGCAACCGTATCCTGTGGGTGGTCGAATTACCGTGGCATATGGCCGCGATGCCGCAGATGTTGCGATATTTAACCAGTTTGGCCCAGCCTTATTTCCCAGAGAAATGAAGGTGCAGGTAGAAATGCTGGACGCACCGCCTAATTGACGCTATGCAAAGACTACGTATTAAGCATTTGACGGAATATTATTATCCCGCTGAAGTCACCCTCAATCCGCACAAGTTATTGATTCGTCCACGCGAAGGCCATGATGTGCGTATTGAGTCTTCTAAGCTGGTGATCTCGCCAAAATATAAAATCAAATGGCAACGCGATGTGCTTGATAACTCGCTTGCGATTGTGCATTTTTTAGAGCGTACCAATCAACTTACCATCGCGAGTGAAGTGGTGATTCAGCATTATGATCAAGCGCCTTATGATTTCAGCGTTGAGGCTTATGCAGAACATTACCCCTTTATATACCAGTTAGATGAGCAAGCCGATTTATCTGCATTTCAGATACCCACTTTTTCGATGGATCAATATGTGGTCAGCGATTGGCTGAGGCAATTTAATTGGTATGGCATGCAAACCGTGAGTTTACTCATGTTGTTAAATCAGACCATCAGTCAGCAGTTTCGTTATCAAATTCGGGAAGAGGCAGGCGTGCAAACGCCAGC
>NCGC01000052.1 GCA_002281475.1 Methylophilales bacterium 28-44-11 | reverse complement strand
GTGGTGATTTTTTTGCCAATAGCAGCACTCACGGGCGTGACGCATGAGCGGATGGCTTGACCATCTAAATGTACCGTGCAGGCACCACATTGCGCCATGCCACAGCCAAATTTGGTGCCGGTGAGTTGCACCATATCGCGCAACGCCCATAAAATTGGCATGTCGTCTGGTGCGTCAAGTAGTTGGACTTTACCGTTAATGTTTAACGTAATCATGAGGCATCACCTTTATTCAGTTATGGTTTGTTATGCGTGCCATTTTTGCAAACATCTGACGCACAAAAATGGCAAAAACAACATAATCGCATAGTGTTTACACTCAGTGTATGAAATAATTTGGAATTTATAATTCCAAATTCTGGATGTAAGTGATATGCAAAATCAATTAGAAATGTTACGGATCTTTAAAGGGGTGTCGGACTCAGCCAATTTTAAAGAGGCTTCCATCCGGTTAGGCATTTCTCCACAATCGGTCACGCGTGCAATCAAGGAATTAGAGTATTTGTTGGGAGAGCCGCTGTTTTATAGAAGTACGCGCAATACCACCATCACCGCCTTCGGAAAGCAATTAGCGCACAAGTGTACAGGTGTCATTGATCAAGTGGATGCTTTATTTGCTGGCAATCAAGTGAACGATAAGCAGGGCGCCGAAGGCTTGGTAAAAATCACCATGCCTAATTCATTTGGGCGACAATTTTTGTTACCAGCACTCATCAAGTTAAATGCACTGCACCCCAATATTCAACTGGATTTAAGGTTTTCAGATTTAATCGATAACGTGGTCGCTGAGCAGATGGATATTGGTGTGCGCATTGGCATATTTGGCAACAGCCGTCACGTGGCAAGACGTGTGCGAGACGTGCAATTTTATATTGTGGGTAGCCCCGCGTTGATTGCAAAATACGGCGTGCCACAGCAAATCAGTGAGCTATCCAATATGCCACAGACAGGATTAATTGATCAAAACACAGGCCGAATCTGGCCTTGGTATTTTGCGAATCAACCAGATTGTTTACCTAACCCAGCTGCGTTTTCAACAGACGAACCAGAAGCAGAATTACAAGCTGTACTGGCTGGCATTGGGTTTGGCCAGTTGCCCGATTTTCTAGTGGCTGAGCACATTCGTTCAGGGAAACTCATTTCAGTATTGCCTGAGCAGTCGCCGAGTCCTTGGGGTGTATATGTGTATCGACCACAGCGTGGCCCAGTCGCAGAACGTGTGCGTATTGTCTTTGATCATTTGGTCGACACACTGATCGATACTCAACTTTAATCTTGACCGAAATGACGCAAAAAATAGACTATTTGGGAGCATATTGCGCAAGAATAAATTTGCACATGCCTTTGGCTAGCTCTTCTTCGCCCAAAAATACTTGCCCTACATTTTCATTTTTAAGAAGCTCCGATTCCACTTCATTATGCGTTCTTAACACTATATGAATGTCTGGGCGTAATAATTTTGCGGTAGTCACCATGTTGCGTACATCAATGGTATCCGGTGTTGCTATGACCAGCATGGACGCATTGGCAATATGCGCTTGAATAAGTACACTAGGCTCAGAAGCATTGCCAGAAACGGCGGGGATGCCTTTCTTGCGAAGATTTTCCACAATTTCACGATTTTCTTCAGCAATCACAAATGGGATGTCATTTTCTTGTAGGGCATTTGCAATGCGCTTACCCACGCGGCCATAGCCCACTAACACCACTTGCCCTTCTAAATACTTACGTTCAGTAGACATAGGTAACTCAGCAAATGGATCTGTGCGTTTTTCTAAATCACTCGCGACTTTTGAAATACCCACTAGCCATTGTTTAAAGGGTTGGATAGCGGAAAACAAAAATGGATTGATGGCGATGGAAATCAATGCGGCTGCTAAAATCAAGCTCATGCCTTCAATTGGTAGCAGGCCCAAAGACATACCCAACCCCGCTAAAATAAATGAAAACTCACCAATTTGTGCAAGGCTAGCTGCCACAATCAACGCTGTATTCAGTGGATAACGAAACGCCAACGTGATGGCCATGGCCGCAATCGATTTGCCAACTACAATCACACCAACCACCGCCAACACATTCATCGGTTGCTCCATGATGACTGCAGGTTGAAATAGCATGCCTACAGACACAAAAAACAGCACTGCAAACGCATCACGCAAAGGTAAGGATTCTTCAGCAGCACGATGGCTAAACTCAGATTCCCGCATCACCATGCCGGCAAAAAAAGCCCCTAATGCAAACGAAACACTAAATAGTGCGGAGGCCACATAGGCAATGCCGATTGCGGTGGATACAATGGCGAGCGTAAATAATTCTCGTGAGCCGGTTTTAGCAATATGCCATAGTAGCCAAGGCAATAATCGTTTGCCAATCACTAGCATAATGACAATAAAACCAGCGACTTGTAGCAAAGTGAATGTAATAGTTTGCCAGAGTGGCTCGCCGTTATTGGTGAGTGCATTGCCACCCAATAAATGGGCTAGTGGAGGAAGAAGCACAAGTACCAGCACGGTCAACAGGTCTTCAACGACCAACCACCCCACCGTGATTTTGCCGTTCATGCTATCTAGCATGCCTCTGGATTCGAGTGCGCGTAATAGCACCACCGTGCTTGCACACGACAGCGCTAAGCCAAAAATAAGCCCTTGCCCTAAAGACCAACCCCACCAATGCGTGAGGTACATTCCTAACAACGTGGCAAATGTCATTTGGACAATGGCACCGGGAATCGCAATGCGCTTGACTGCCATCAAATCATCGATAGAAAAATGCAGACCCACGCCAAACATCAGTAGCATGACGCCGATTTCAGACAATTGAGAGGCAATTTGCACATCGGCCACAAAGCCTGGGGTGGTGGGGCCGATCAAAATGCCCGCGACAAGATATCCTACCAACGCTGAAAGTTTCAGGCGCTCTGCGATAAACCCAAAGATTAAAGCAAGGCCAAAGCCTGCTGCAATCGTACTGATGAGGGTGACACTGTGGTCCATAATTACTTAAAGAAAGTGATGAAAGTTGAAACTGAAAAAACTAACGTAGTAATTCCATGACTTCAGGAATATCAGCTCGATAGGCATTGCTGCCGTCACTAGTGCGTTTAGTTGAAACGCGTATGTCGTCAAATTCAAACACGCTCAGTTTTTGTATCCCGTGTTCAGTTTCTAGCGTAAATACCTGAACGGTTTTGCGTAGTTTGTCTTTTTTGTCTTTGCTTGGTTTGTCTGAAAGACGGTAAGCTTTTTCGCTGCTGTCGAAAGGAATTTGCTGATTGAGCAAAAACATTTCGACCTCTTTAGCGCTGTCAGCAAATAGATAGATGTCGGTCTGTGCAAATTTACCAGCGGTTCCATCTAGCACGCTACCTGTAAGATGCGGATTAAAGCGCTCAAATAACTGCATGGTTGCTAGCGCTGCTTTTCTCAGCTTGTTTAATTCTTCTGGCTGCTCATCAGCATTGTATATTTCGTGATACAGCCTAATCTCTTCTTCAATTTCCGCGTTGCTAGGCAATGCGCCATTTTCATGCACGCCAAGCTGACGCCCCGCTTTTTTTTTGGCATATGCAAAGTCATGAATACCGTCTTCTGCCATCATGCGCGCAGCTGCTTGGGCAATCATTTGACGCAATTGCTCTATGTTTTCACGCGCCATACCCGTCAGTATCCAGAGTTCAATCCACGTGAGCCCTGATTTGCAGGGATCTGACTTTCTGTTTTGTTTTCACGACGCGGTGTATCGGGTTTTGGCGTTGGTAATGGCGTTACAGTTGGTGCTGGTCCGGGGGTAGGGCTGGCCAACGGCTCCAATTTACGATCTTCCACTGGAGGCAATTTTCTCACATCGCCTCGCATAGGGTTGGTAATCATGTCCATGCTGTCCGGACGTGAGTAATCTTCTTGCGTATTGATATTGTCTTCTAATAAAGGAACATCATAAGTCGCTGAAGGGGGTGGATTTTCATGATAAAAATATTCACTAATACCCTCTTCAAAACTAAAGTCGCTCAATAATGTGCCATCTTCAGGGTCAATATCAAGTTTGACCACGCCTTGCGGCACCTTATATTGATACACTGGCATACCTTTCAATGCCACCTCCATGTATTTAATCCAGATCGGTAACGCAGCACGACCACCCGTCTCATCTCTTCCCAATGATCGCGGACTGTCATAGCCCATCCATGCCACAGCGACTTCTTTTGGATTAAAGCCTGCAAACCACACATCCATTTGATTGTTCGTTGTCCCAGTTTTACCAGCAATATCACTTCTGCCTAAGACATTGGCACGTGTCGCAGTACCTATATTGATGACATCTTGCATCATCGAGGTCATCAAAAAAGCGTTGCGTTGATCGATGACACGATGCTCGGAAATATGCTTGGCAGGGTCCACAGACTCAATCACTCGGCCATCACTGTCGACAATTTTGGTAATCAGATATGGCTTCACTTGATAGCCGCTATTGGCAAACACTGCATATCCAGCAGCTAGATGCCATGAAGTGGTTGAACCAGCACCCAAAGCCATCGCCAAATAGGCAGGGTGATGCTTCGGAGAGAATCCAAATTTGGTGATATAGCTTTGGGCATAGCGCGGCCCAATCGATTGCAGTACGCGAATAGACACCATATTTTTTGATTTGGTAAGCGCTGGCCTTAAACGAATAGGCCCAGAATATTTGCCATCAAAATTATGAGGTTCCCAATCGTTGGCACTACCCACCTCTTCGGCAGACAGCGAAAATGGCGCGTCATTTACCATAGTGGCAGGAGTAAACCCTTTTTCAATTGCGGCTGAATACACAAATGGTTTAAAACTTGAGCCAGGTTGACGCCACGCTTGGGTGACATGATTAAATTTGCTGCGATTAAAATCAAACCCGCCAATCAGTGCGTTGACAGCACCAGTTTCAGGATTCAATGCAATCAAAGAGGCTTCTACTTGCGGAAGTTGTACAACTTTCCACTCACCATTAAGTTTGCTCACGCGAATCACAGCACCTGGCTTCACGGATAACTTGGTTTCTACTTTGCTTAAAATATGTTTTTCGATCAGCTTTAAACCAGCCCCTGTAATTTCTAAATCTTCACCAAATTTTGTAATTACAGAAATGGATTTTTTGGATACTTGGGTCACCAAAGCTGGTGTAAACCTATTGTATTCTTCAAATTCATCTAAGGTCGTCGCAGCAAATTCTCTTAAATTGCTGGCTTCAGCAATCGCCACGTTTTTCTCTGGGCCTCGGAAGCCATGTCTCAGTTCATAATCCACTATGCCTTGAATGACTGCGGCATTGGCTGCTTCTTGGTTGGTTTTTTTGATGGTGGTATATACCTTAAATCCACTTTGGTAGGTGTCCTCACCATAACGATTAAACATGGAGATACGAACAATCTCAGCCACATAATCAGCGCTTAAATTTTTGACACTTTTATTCGCCGATTTAAATTTTAATTTGGCTTGGACCGCCTGCTTAAATTCATCTTCTTCAATAAAGCCATAGCGTAACATGTCTCGTAATACTTCATTTTGACGAAACATCGCGCGCTTTTCGTGCAAAAAGGGATTATATCTAGAAGGCGCTTTAGGCAAGCCCGCCAGTAACGCAGACTCTGCCAAACTGAGCTCTTTGAGTTGTTTGCCAAAATAAACCTGAGAGGCTGCTGCAAACCCATACGAGCGTTGCCCTAAGTAAATCTGGTTTAAATAAAGCTCTAGAATTTGGTCTTTACTAATGGTTTTTTCAATCTTAACTGCAAGCAACGCCTCTTTGATTTTGGTGATGATGTCGCGCTTACCCCCTGGCTTACTGAAAAAGTTTTTGGCCACTTGCATGGTAATGGTACTTGCGCCCTCGTGGCTTATACCCATCACGTTGTTGCGGATCGCGCGAATGATACCTTTTGTGTCAATGCCATTGTGTTGATAAAAACGACGGTCTTCAATCGCTAACACCGCTTTTTTCATGGTGTTAGGCACATTTTCGATTTTGACAAAAGCGCGACGCTCTTCCCCAAACTCCCCAATCAATGCACCCTCTGCGGAATAAATTTTAAGCGATAACTTGGGACGGTAATTGGTAAGGGCTTCCAACGAAGGCAAGCTAGGATAAATAATAGAAATCGCGAGAGCCGTTAATGCAGTCAACACCAGTGTGCTAACAACGACAAACAAAATTAGGAAATGCCACCACTTTTTTGGGCTCATATACTGCTTCTTGTGTTGAAACTATGCAAGTTTTGTAATTGTAATGCAATTTAAAGAATTTAGACTGTAGCAAATTGTTAACATTTCTACAAAAAAACCACAATAAAAGTTAGCTGAGAAATAAATTGCTTTACACTGCATAATGTTGTTGCTAGGATTTAATGTAAATTATTGCAATTGTTCGTAACTAACGATAAATGAAAGGGAATTTCAATTTGAAATTCGACTTTTTTAGTGACAAGACCCCACCTTTAATAGGTGTAGATATCAGCTCATCTGCTGTGAAGATGGTCGAATTATCTTCACCTTCTAAGGGCGTTTATCGATTAGAAGGCTATGCAGTAGCTTCAATCGCAAAAGATGCAGTGGTCGAAGGGAATATCAGTGGCTTAGAACAAGTTTCTGAATCTATTCGCTTGGCATGGAAGCTACTCAATAGTCGAGAAAAGCGCTCTGCTCTTGCATTGCCTTCCTCTGCAGTCATTACCAAAAAAGTGTTTATGCAGGCAGGCCTCAGAGAAGATGAGATGGAGTCTCAAGTCGAGGCCGAAGCGAATCAATACATCCCTTTCTCTTTAGATGAAGTAAACATTGACTTCCAGGTCATTGGGCCAGCAATCAATAATCCAGATGAAGTGGAAGTGTTGATTGCCGCCTCTCGAAAAGAAAAAATCGAAGACCGTGTCGCCGCTGCTGAAGATGGCGGATTAAAAGTCATCGTGATGGATGTCGAAACCTACGCAACTGAGGCCGCATACAGCCTAATTGCTAGTCAACTTCCAAATTCGGGCAAAGATCAAACAGTGATGATTGTTGATATTGGTGCCAATATGATGCATATCAACGTGTTGCATGACAATCAATCCGTATACATCCGTGAGCAAAGTTTTGGGGGCAGTTTGCTTACCCAAGAAATTCAACGCCGTTTTGGGCTTTCAATTGAAGAATCTGAAATTGCCAAGCGTAAAGGTGGTTTGCCTGAAAGTTATGAAGAAGAAGTGCTGAATCCTTTTGTAGTTTCACTTTCCACAGAAGTGGCAAGGGCCTTACAGTTTTTCACCAGTTCTACGCAATATAACAAGGTAGATCACATTGTGTTAGCTGGTGGGTGCGCCGCTATTAAGGGTGCTGATGTTGCGGTACAAGACAGAACGCAGGTAAACGTATTAATTGCAAACCCATTCCAAAAAATGGCGATGGGTAGCCGAGTTAAGCAACAACACCTTGCTACAGATGCCCCAGCGCTCTTGATTGCATGTGGGTTGGCCATGAGAGGAGTGGATTAATGGTGCGTATTAATTTACTCCCACATCGCCAAGTAAAGCGTGCGGAAAAACAAAGACAATTTGGTTTGATGGCCTTGGCTACTGTGGTGATGGCGTCTGCACTTGTGTTTATGGGCTGGTCTGTCATCAACGCTAAAAAGGAAGCGCAAGAGGAGCGTAACAGAAGGTTGGATGAGGCAATTGTTAAACTGGATAGTGAAATTAAGGATATTAAAGAGTTAAAAGATCAAATTAACTCTGTGCTTGAACGGAAACAAATTGTCGAGAATTTACAGACGAATCGAAGCCAGGCTGTTGTGGTGTTGGATGAAATTGCACGTCAATTACCTGAAGGTGTTTTTATTAAAAGTATCAAGCAACAAGGCACTGCAATCGAAATTCAAGGCGTTGCTGATACCAATGCACGCGTCGCAACACTAGTGCGTAATTTAACGGCTTCAACATGGATGGAATCGCCAAATCTCGTGGAGATTAAAGCCATTACACTGAATAATTTAAAGCAAAACGAATTTACGCTCAATGTTAATCTTAAAGCGCCACAGGTGGATGCTGAAAAAGAAGCGCAAGCAAAAAAGGCAGGGGCTAACCCATGAAATTAGAAGATTTCAATAACATTGACCTTAAAAATGCTGGAAGCTTGCCCTTACCCATCAAAGCAGTTTTGCTTGGTGTGCTAGGATTAATATTGGTAGGAATCGGCTATTGGTTTATGTGGAGCCCAGCAATTGATGAGCTTGATCAATCGATAGAAAAAGAAAAAGAATTGCGTACGGTATTTTTGGCCAAAAAAAGTCAGGCAATAAAAATTGAAGCCTATAGACAGCAAATGGTGGAAATTGAAAAGACATTTGGCGCGTTGTTGAAGCAATTACCCGATAAATCAGAAATGGATGGTTTGCTAACTGATGTAAACCAAGCGGGTCTTGGTAGGGGTCTAGAGTTTGAGCTTTTTAAACCTGGACAAGAAACCGTAGCAGAGTTTTATGCAGAAATGCCAATTCAAATCAAGGTGCTAGGTGGATATCACGATTTAGGAGCGTTTGCCACAGATGTGTCAAAATTGCCTAGGATTGTGACGTTGAATAACTTGGTCATACAACCAGTGAACAAGGAAACAAAAGATGGACGTTTAGTCCTTGAGGCTGTCGCAAAAACCTATCGATATTTAGACTCATCAGAAATAGCTGCAAAAAAATCTGCAGATAAGAAAGTGACTGTCCAATGAATTCGATAATTAAACCAGTAGGTATGTTGGCAATTCTGTTAGTCTTAGCAGGATGCAGTGGTGATGAAGGCGATGATCTAGACCAATTTATGGCGGAAGCGCCTAAGTCGATGAGTGCCAACGTAGACCCACTTCCCCAAGTGCAACCTTATGTGCCATTGCAATTTAATGTGGATGGCAGTATCTCTGATCCCTTTAAACCAAGAAAAGCAATTAGCAAAGGTAGCTTCCAGCCAAATTTAAGTAGGCCAAAGCAACCATTGGAATCATATCCATTAGAAAATCTAAATTATGTTGGGCTTTTGAGTAAGGCAAAATCGAAATTCGCCTTAATTAAAACGCCTGACAATACAGTGCATCAAGTTGAGGTGGGGAATTATTTGGGAGCGAATTTCGGCATGGTGACTGCCATCACTGATACAGAAGTATCGCTGAAAGAAATTATTCAAGACGATTTGTCTGGTGACTGGGTAGAACGCATCTCAAGCTTAAGTTTGCAGGAATAAGGGTGAAAAATATGAAATACGTGAAAAAATTAAATGCTTTATTGTTAATGATGGTTTTACTGATTAGCCAATTAATTTATGCACCAGCATTTGCAGCCGAGATTAATCCATTGCTAACCAACGAAATCGAAAGTATTGATTTCTCCTCTTTGTCTGGTGGTAGAGTGAATATCCGTGTGATGTTGAAAGAGCCCTTGGACTCACCCCCTCCAGGTTTTTCACTCAATAGCCCTGCTAGAATTGCCCTAGACTTCCCAAAGACAGCTAATGGTCTTAATAAATCTACTTTAGTTGCAGAACAAGGCGCATTAAAAAGCGTGTCGTTGGCACAAGCCAAAGACCGTACACGGATGGTGCTGAATTTGGCTAAAAATGTAGGATACAACACGACTATTAACGGTAAAGAGGTGCTTATATCGTTACAAGGGAGTGAGGCTGCATCCAACAATACGGTAGCTGAAACACGTTTTGCTGAAGGTCGAAGTAGTGCAGCGGGTCATGCCATTTCAAATGTTGACTTTGCTCGTGGCAAAAATGGTGAAGGTCGTATCATTGTTGAATTGTCAGACGCCTCTTCTGGCATTAATATTAAAAATAAAGGCAAAACTATCGTTATTGATTTCATTGATACCGATGTGCCAGCTGACTTACAACGTCGTTTAAATGTAATTAACTTTAATACGCCAGTGTTATATGTTGATACGATTAAACGTGGCAAAAATGGACAGATTATCATTGAGCCTAAAGGTGATTGGGAGCAGTCTGCTTATCAAGCTGATAAAAAGTTTATAGTTGATGTGCGTCCGATTGTTCAAGATCCAAATAAACTAATACAAGGCTCAAAAGTAGGCTTTGCTGGTGAAAAACTTTCACTGAATTTCCAAAATATTGAGGTGAGGTCAGTATTGCAAGTCATTGCAGACTTTACTGGCAAAAATATCGTAGCAAGCGATAGTGTGACAGGAAACATTACTTTACGTCTCAAAGATGTTCCTTGGGATCAAGCGCTAGATATCATCATGAAAAACAAAGGCTTAGATAAGCGTGTTTCTGGAAACGTAATATCAATTGCTCCGGCTGATGAGCTTGCAGCAAAAGAAAAAGCAGCGTTAGAAGCTACTTTGGCTATTGAGGATCTTGAACCACTTCGCACTGAAGTGTTTACACTCAGATACCAAAAAGCTGAAGAGTTTAAAAAGATCTTGAATGGTGGAGTCGATTCAGGTGGCGGTGGCGGTGGCGGTCAAGGTAATGTAAACCGCATTTTGTCAAAACGTGGAAGTGTGAATCATGATCCTAGAACCAATACCTTATTCATTCAGGATACCGCAAAAAAATTAGAAGAAATTCAAGAGGTCATTAATAAAGTGGATGTTGCTGTCAAACAAGTCATGATTGAATCACGGTTGGTGATTGCTGATGACAGATTTGCCAAAAGTTTAGGCGCACGATTTGGTGTCACGCAAACAGGTACACCCGGTTCTGGTGTAGCTACTGTGAGTGGTTCCTTGGGCAACCGTTTTACGCAAGCAAGTGCTACTACTCTAACGCAAGGTACGCGAAATGGCTCGATTCAGACTGCCACTGATCCAAATACAGGAAGTATTCTTACCAGCTCTGATGGATTGCCTGATTTGATGTCAAATTTGCCTGTTAGCAATGCATTTGGTAGCTTTGCTCTTAGCTTGTTTAAGCTTTCTGCGAATACACTATTGAATTTAGAGTTATCAGCACTTGAGTCAGATAAGCGCGGTAAAGTAGTTTCAAGCCCAAGGGTGACTACGGCGAACCAACAAAAAGCCAGTATTGCTTCGGGTACTAAAATTCCTTATTTGCAAGCAAGTAGTAGTGGTGCAACCAATATCTCGTTTAT
>NCGC01000205.1 GCA_002281475.1 Methylophilales bacterium 28-44-11 | reverse complement strand
GCCGCTGCCAAACCGGCGACACCGCCACCGATAATGGCAATCGAATGTTTAGGCATATCTGAAAAAAGTATGCAGGGCTAAAGTGAGCTTTCTAAACGGTGGCAAAGATGTTTTGCTGTTCAACACTTTTTCTGGCTCAGACTTAATTTCACGTAATAATGTGCGATAAATGGCTGCCATCATTAAGCCTGTGCGTTGTTGCTTAGTATCTTCTTTGGGTAAGGCGCTGAGTGCTTTATCGTAAAAAGACTCTGCACGCTCGATTTGAAACGTGATCAACGTTTTGACTGCCTCAGTTTCACGGCCTTGCAAAATATCCTCTTCAGTGACGCCTGCTTTTGCCAATTCATCCAATGGCAGATATATGCGGCCCCTACGGGCATCTTCACCAACATCTCTTATGATATTGGTGAGTTGAAAAGCCATGCCTAAGTCATGTGCATATTTAAGGGTTTTACGGTGTTGAAAGCCAAATATTTGCGCAGAAAGCAAGCCCACCACGCTGGCTACACGATAGCAATAGAGTTGTAGCTGCTTGAAATCTTCATAGCGATTAAATTTCAAATCCATTTCCATGCCATCGATAATTTCTAAAAAGTGCTCCTGTGCCAGATTGTATTGTTGCACAATGGGCGTGAGTGCTTTGGTCACAGGGTGTTGGGCTCGATTGGAAAATAGCTGTTGGATTTCTATTTTCCACCAATTCAGTTTTGTCTGCGCCACTTGGAAATCACTGCATTCATCTACCACGTCGTCTACTTCACGACAAAAGGCATAAAGTGCAGTCATGGCTTCACGTTTGGCTTTAGGCAAAAATAAAAAGCTCAGCGTAAAGCTAGAGCCACTTTCAGCAGTTTTTTGTTGGCAGTATTGTTGAGGTGTCATCGTTGAAACAGTGCTTTCAACAGGATAATAACCCAATCACCAGCGTTTAATTGCGGACGACGATAAAAAATATCGCCTTTACATGCGTGTAGTTTTTGTATCACACGTTCACCGCCTGCCACAATCATTCTCAGTTCAAATCCCAATCGACCTGGCAGTACTTTACCCAATGGTTTTCCTTGTTGTAGTAGATGCATGGCGCGCGTAAGGTTCATCTGCATAAACGCTTGCCATTTCGCATTCACTTTTTTTTGCGCAATACTTGTTTCATCGATTCCCGCTGCTAATAATTCGTCTTGGCAGAGATAGATGCGTCTTTTGCCTTCATTTTTATCAAAATCTATCGCAATATCTTGGTAAAAGTTAATTAATTGTAGCGCGGTGCAAATAGCATTGGATTTTTTTAAGTGTTCGGGTGTCGCATAACCATACAGGTGAAGCAAAATATTTCCAACCGGATTTGCAGAACGCTCACAATAATCAAGAACCTCGGCAAAGTTGGCATACCTTGTTTTCACAACATCTTGGCTAAATGCATCGAGCAAATCAAACAATGGCTGTATGGGTAAGTGATATTGCACAATAACTTGATGTAATGTCCGAAAAAAATCTGTATTGGGACGTATGTA
>NCGC01000051.1 GCA_002281475.1 Methylophilales bacterium 28-44-11 | reverse complement strand
GATTGCTGAAACTCCGCCCATGATTCACACGTTTGCACTTGGAGCCCATGCTCATTAAACAACTGCAACATGGTTTCGCGTCGACCTAAACTCTCTGCAACAATCAGCACTCTCTGTTGAGTTTGTGCAATAAATGCATTAAGTTTATGTAAAGGATGTTCTGCGCGCCTATCCACATCAATGGCAGGTAACGGATTCGCTAGGTCTAGTTGCGCTTGGATAATCGAGAAATTGTGGGTCTGGCTAAAAAACGCATCGGCTTTAAGTAACAATACTTCTGGTTGCAAGATAGGCTTTTCTGGATCATGCGCCATCAAGCGATAACGCGAAGTGGCATCAAACCAAAAACTTTGCGCAGCTTTGTCTAGTGTGCCGTGTAAACACAACACGGCTTGCGCTGGCAGATAGTCAAAAATCGTCGCAGTTGCGTCAAAAAATAAGGGCAAATACCATTCAATACCACCACTGGCAGTGCCTTTACTCACATCCTTATAAATTTTGGCGCGTTGCGGATCACCCTCGAAGTGCTCTCTGAATTGGCTACGAAACTTAGCAATTCCTGCTTCGTCCAGTGGAAATTCACGCGCAGGTAGCAAGCGAATTTCTGGTACTGGATACAAACTGCGTTGCGTATCAATATCAAAGGTACGAATCGTTTCGATTTCTGCGTCAAATAAATCTATGCGGTAAGGCAATACGCTGCCCATTGGAAATAAATCGACTAAACCACCACGTACACTAAACTCACCAGGACTCATCACTTGGCTGACATGATGATACCCTGCATGCGCGCATTGGTTTCTGAGAGCCTCTAAATCTAACTGCTGACCTTTTTTAAGCATAAAGGTATGCGCAGAAAGAAACGCCACGGGTGGTAACCGAAGCAACGCGGTAGCCATCGGCACAATAATCACATCGCTGACATTTTGGCTAATTTGATAGAGCGTGGCCAAACGTTCTGAAATGAGATCAGGATGGGGAGAAAACACGTCATACGGCAAGGTCTCCCAATCTGGTAATAAATTGACTTTTAAATCTGGGGCAAAAAAAGGTATTTCTTCTAATAAACGCTGTGCTTCAAATGCATTGGCAGTGACGATGACTAGGGGTGCATGTGTTGTTTTTAAGCGACAAGCCAATGCAGACAGCGCAACGCTATCTAAGCCATTGGCAGCATAAGAAAAACGTACAGGATGTCCAACCGTAGGTTGAGATAAGACCATAAATGAATGTTGAAAAGTAGCTAAGATGAAGAAGAAAAACTTGGATTAACACCAAACATTGCCTATTATAACTGCAAGCACGTGAATAGATTATGCGTTTTAGAGTTGATCACTAAATATGCGTGCCGCAATCCATGCAATCATTGAATGGATAACTATTTAAACAAACATCAATTCATCTTAATCGCGCTTAATTTGATGCTACATTCACGCGATTAACATAACTATATGGCTTCATCATTTGGGGTACACCGCTTATGAACGATAAACAACTTGTTGCCATCCATGCCGCCAACTTTGTGCAATCTGGAATGCTGATCGGTTTAGGCACTGGCTCAACCGCTAATTACTTTATTGAAGAGCTAGCACGTAAGCAACGTGAGGATGGGCTAAAGGTCACAACTATTGCTAGCTCTAATATCAGCATGATCAAAGCACAGAGCTTGGGACTAAACGTGATTGGGTTACAGCAAGTGGCTTCGATAGATTTGTATGTGGATGGCGCAGATGAAATCACACCCAGCATGGCTTTGCTGAAGGGGCGTGGCTACGATTTGGTCATGGAAAAATTATTAGCCAAGGCCGCAAAACAATTTTTGGTGGTGGCGGATAAAAGCAAACTCGTTGATAAGATCGGTACCAATTTTCCAATTCCTATTGAAGTGATGCCTTTTTCCTGGCAAGCAACAAAGAAGAGTATTGAAGCGTTAGGTGGCGTGGGTGATTTGCGTCCCAACGCAGCCAAGGACGGTTTAAGCATCACCAGTTATGGTAGCTTGGTGTTAGATATGCGCTTTCCACCAGAACTAGATGAAGTAGCGCTAAATCAACTGTTAAATAACGTCCCTGGGGTTGTAGAGCATGGCATTTTCTGTGCCTTAGCACATGGCATTTTAATTGCAGATAGTCAGCAGGTTGAAGCGCGCTGGAAGTAACCTGCGCCTAATTGCCATTAAAAATGACTGTGCGCCCGATTCGACTCTTGGTTGGATTTATGTTGTTGTCGCTACTCAGTTGTAGCGATGAGAATGCATTTCCGACACAAAAAAAACCTAAAGAAGCCAACGACCCTAAAATTATCCGCTTCGTCACCATCAATAGTCCCAACACCTATTTCGTCAATGAAAACGAAAATCTTGCAGGACTAGAATACGAATTGGCGACACGATTTGTGAAAAGTTTAGGCCCCGATTACCAGTTTAAATTTATCGTGGTTGATAGCTTTTCCAAAATCATCCCAACATTACTTTCAAATAAAGCCGACATTGCCGCGGCAGATATTTCTGTGACCACTGAGCGCAAAAATATTGTCGACTATTCTGAGTCCTATCATGAAGTACAACAGTACTTGGCGTTTAATCGAGACCACAATAAACGGCCAAAGAATTTAGCTGCACTGGATGGTCATATCATTGCCGTACCCGCAGGCACTAGTTTTGCAGAACGCATACGTAAATTGTCTAAACAACATCCTGGGCTGGTGTGGGATGAAATTGAAAACACCAGTTCCGAACAAATGTTGGAATCTCTAGCCAATGAGGAAATTGATTACACCATTGCTGACAGCCACCTACTGGCAGTGATGCAATATTACTACCCAAGCATCAATACCGCCTTTACTGTGGGCGAACCTGAAAAAATTGCGTGGGCAATGGCACGAGGCAGAAATCCAGATCTACTAAAACAGGTGAATGCTTATTTTAAACACATTAAGCAAGACGGCACTCTTCGCAGTTTACTCGACCGCTATCACGGTAATACTAAGCGACTCAAAACCATTGATGTGAAAGCGTTTTTGATGCGCACACGCACCCTATTGCCTAAATACACACGCTTATTTAAAGAAGCGCAGGACATTACGGATGTCGATTGGCGTTTAATCGCTGCAATTAGTTATCAGGAGTCGCATTGGGATACTTTTAGCACCTCACCTACCAATGTACGTGGGCTGATGATGTTGACCGAACAGACTTCAGATATGATGAATGTGCAAGACAGGTTGGACCCCAAACAAAGCATTCCGGCTGGGGCTAAATTCTTTTTATGGATGAAAGATCGCTTTCCTGAGCGCATACCTGAGCCAGACCGCACCTACTTTGCCCTAGCGGCCTACAATAATGGCGTAGGCCATATTGAAGATGCACGCGTAATTGCACAACGGCTTGGTCTCAACCCAGACAGCTGGGCCGATGTAAAAACGACCTTGCTTAAGCTAAATGACCCGCAATACTATTTAAATGCCAAGCATGGTTATTGTAGCTGTGGCGCGCCTATTATTTATACAGAATCTATTCGCAGCTACTATCAAATTTTACTCAAACATTTACCTAGCCATAGCCCAGACTTAGAGCCGTATAAAATTGCTGTTAACTGAAGCTAGTGTGAGTAGCTTGAATAAGCTTAGTTTAAATAGTAATTGCAGTTTTATTCTGCATATAAGGTTGAAGCACTTTTGGAATCGTCACACTGCCATCGGCATTTTGATAGTTCTCTAAAACCGCCACCAATGTACGCCCTACCGCCAAACCAGAGCCATTTAAAGTATGGACAAGTTCTGGTTTACCTTGTGCGTTTCTAAAACGTGCTTGTAAACGACGTGCTTGAAACGCTTCGCAATTAGATACAGAAGAGATTTCACGATAGGTATTTTGTGCGGGCAACCATACTTCCAAATCGTAGGTTTTAGCAGCGCCAAAGCCCATATCGCCAGTGCAAAGTGAAACAACGCGGTACGGCAACTCTAATGCTTTTAAAATATTCTCAGCATGTCCAACCATCTCTTCGAGTGCCTCGTAGCTTTTGTCTGGATGCACAATCTGCACCATCTCGACTTTATCAAACTGGTGTTGACGTATCATGCCCTTGGTATCTTTGCCGTAAGAGCCCGCCTCAGAACGGAAGCATGGCGTATGTGCAGTGAGCTTAATAGGTAAGGATTCTAACGTTACGATTTCATCACGGACAGTATTGGTTAAGGTCACTTCTGAGGTGGGAATTAAGTAAAGCTTACTGTCGTTGTGCGCCAAAGAAAATAAGTCTTCCTCAAATTTTGGCAGTTGCCCTGTCCCAATTAAAGTTTCGGCATTCACCATATATGGTGTGTAGCACTCTTCATATCCATGCTGCTCAGTTTGAGTATCCAGCATAAACTGCGCAATCGCGCGATGCAGTTTGGCGATTTGGCCGCGCATCAACGTAAATCGTGCGCCCGATAGTTTTGCCCCAGTATCAAAATCCAAGCCTAGCGGTGTTCCAACATCGGTATGGTCTTTGATCTCAAAATCAAAGGTACGTGGCGTGCCCACTTTACGCACTTCTACGTTATCGGCTTCATCTTTACCCACTGGCACACTTGCATGCGGTACATTGGGCACATTCAATAACAAGTTTTGCAACTCGGTTTGAATCTCAAGCAATCTTGCCTCATCTGCTTTTAATTGATCGCCAAGACCAGCCACTTCGGCCATGATGGCACTTACATCCTCACCTTTGGATTTAGCAATACCAATTTGCTTAGAGGTGTTATTACGTTTTGCTTGCAAATCTTGCGTGCGGGTTTGCACTACTTTGCGCTCAGTCTCTAACGCAGTGAAAGTCGCTGTATCAAATACAAATTTGCGACTGGCCAACTTGGCTACTACATTATCTAAATCATTGCGTAATTGTTGTATGTCTAACATGTAGTCTCTATTTCTTTTCTTTTCGATTGCGTTGTAGATCTAGCTCGCGCAAGCGTGCTAATTTTTCCGCTATTTTACCTTCCAAACCTCGTGGTGTGGGGCTATAAAATTCAATCGCTTGTAAATCTTCAGGAAAGTAATGCTCACCTGCTGCATACGCATCTGGTTCGTTGTGCGCATAACGATATTCTTTTCCGTAATCCAACGCCTTCATGAGCTTGGTAGGTGCATTACGCAAATGTAGCGGCACAGGGCGCGACTTATCCTGACCGACAAAGGCTTTGGCCTGATTGTATGCCATATAAGCAGCATTGCTTTTTGGCGCAACCGCTAAATAAATCACAGCGTTCGATAACGCTAATTCACCTTCTGGCGAGCCTAAGCGCTCATAAATTTGGCAGGCTTCTAACGCCATGGTTTGTGCGCGGGGGTCGGCAATACCGATATCTTCAATCGCCATGCGTATGATGCGTCGACCCAAATACAACGGGTCGGCACCACCATCAATCATGCGCAAAAACCAATAGAGTGCTGCATCTGGGTTAGAGCCACGTACAGATTTATGTAAGGCAGAGATTTGGTCGTAAAACGCTTCACCGCCTTTATCAAACCGCCGCATTTTACTCGCCATACTGGCCTGTAAAAAGTCAGCATCGATGATTTCCATATTACTTGAGAGAGCGTTATTGAAGAGACCTTCAACAAAATTTAATAATCGTCTGGCATCACCATCCGCATACGCAAGTACCTGCTCGATGACATCAGCATTGAGTTGAATATTGGGTGCCATGAGCAAACGCGCACGTTCTAATAACTGAGCAAGTTCTGGCTCTGACAACGCGCTTAGCACAAACACCTGTGCACGACTGAGTAATGCGCTATTCACTTCGAAGGAGGGGTTTTCGGTGGTGGCGCCAATAAAAGTAATCAGGCCACTTTCCACAAACGGCAAAAATGCATCTTGCTGGCCTTTGTTAAAGCGGTGAACCTCATCCACAAACAAAATGGTGCTACGCCCTGTTTGTTGCAGTATTTGGTCAGCACGCTCTACCGCTTCACGAATGTCTTTAATGCCAGAGAGTACGGCAGATAATGGAATAAACTCTGCATCAGCTGTGGTGGCAATTAATCTTGCCAAGGTTGTTTTACCTACGCCTGGTGGGCCCCATAGAATCATAGAGGGCAATTTACCTGATTCAAATGCGCGACGTAACGGCTTGCCTTCACCTAACAAATGGGTTTGTCCCACTACATCGTTAAGAGTTTTAGGTCTAAGTTGTTCTGCTAACGGCGCTTGTGGGCTCACAGGTTGAAATAAACTTTGCATGACAAGATTTTATGCGTGAATGTGATGATTTACCACCTAAGTTTATGGCTTAGCGTAATTGTTTGAGCACTGGTTAGGTTCGACTGGTTGCTTTACCAATCAAAATCACGGCGAATCTGAATCGACATGGTGGCGCGGTCAAACGCATTTAATTCAATATTAGATTCGTTTTTAATCAAGCTAATTTGAGGCTTCACTGTCCAATAACGGGCGGGTACATAATTCACGCCTAGGGTAATATCATATTGGTCATCTTTACGTTTGCGTAAAAAAGCCAAGTCTTCCGCTTTGAAATCACGCGACTCGTAACCTGCAGACAAATAAGCCAACCAACTTGGCGCTACTACCAATTGTCCACCCGCACGCACACCATAGATGTCTTGGTCTAAGAAACGTGTATTTGCTTTGACTGCATCTTCTTGCGCTACATAGGCACCCAAATACACCACAGGGTTGGTGCTGGCCTCAAACGCATGGGCATAATTAAGCCCCAGCACATAACGGTCAGCGTCACGAATGGGGCTATCTTCATACTCTAACTTTGCATATTGTCCATAAAGACTGGCTTGGTTTCGCGCATCCAAAGTATGTTGCCATTGCGCTGTAGCGCCATAGGCATGACGAAAACTAGCGTCATCCACATAAAAGTGGCCATCTTGTAAGGCAAGCGTAACGCTATTGTCGTCATGTTTGATTTGCATACCCAAGTTCAAATCAATCGCGGCAGTTTCAAATGCGTGATAGGTTTGGTTGATGCGTTTAGCAAACTGCAGATTTCCAAAAAAAGCTACACGCTCAGAGGATGGAATACGAAAACCTGCGCCCCCCGATAAACTTAAAAAGCTGTCTGATTTCTTTTTGGCATCCTCTGCTAAGGCGAAATTTAATCCGCCAAACACGGGCACGGATATCGTGTTTGCACTTGTGGCGCTGTTTACGTTGTCATCCCAGCCGATACCTGTTTCTAAAAACCCCTGATAGGTCGCACTTAACCCCATGGCTTTATCGATAGCGGATAAATATTTTTCAATGGCGATGGCAGTGGCTGCCGAGGGATTTTGATTTAATAGATAACTGAATTCTGTTTTGGAAGACGCTACTTCACCCAAAAAGAAATGGGCTTTGGCAATATTGGCTCGGGCTGCTTGATGATTGGGCTCTATCGCCAATACTCGCTCGAGTGCAAACATGCCTTGTGAATAATGACCGCTCTCAACCGCTGCTTTACCAAGCAAATCATCAAAATGGAGGTTACCTGCAAATTGTTGCTCGAGTGGCAACAAGGTTTCATATGCCGCCTCGTAGTCCCCAGATTGGATTAAAGTTTCTGCATGCTGAATTGCGGAATGCGTTGTAGGTTCTGCCGCCAAAACACTAGCGCTTAAAATAGAAAACATCCACATACAACCTATTAGCCAGATTGTATGTGCGCGTAACATCGTGCTTTTATTCGCCTACCACATCCACACCTTTCGGTGTGCTGAATAAGAAAGTTTCGGTCGCTAAAGCAGGGTTACGTTCTATCTGATTAAAGACAATGTGGGTGACATGACTAAAACTATCATACAACTCCATTTTCTTTAGTTGCCCTTCTTTAAACCCCAGTAACACACGCTCAAAGCCACTTTCCTTGTCTTTTGGCAGCGCTAAGACCCAAGTTAAATCATCTTTGCGAACCGCGTTTTTAAGCGTAAAACTTTTTTCAACTGTCTCACCACCTGCCAACATAGCAGCAGGACTCGAACCTAAGGTTTTGCTTAAATCTCGCACGGTGACTTGTTGTAAATCCATGTCATACAGAAACACTTGTTTACCATCACTGATAATTTGTTGCTCGTATGGCTTTTGATAATCCCAGCGAAATTTATTGGGGCGTTGCAGTTGCATGGTGCCTTCCACTTTTTGCACCTTACGTCCCTGTTTGTCGACAACCTCTTGTTTAAAATCGGCACGCATGGACTGCGTATTTAAGAAAAAATCTTTTAAGCTGCTCACGCCATCCGCGTGTGCAACACTTGCAATCAAAAGACAGGCTAATATTACTAAAAATTTATTCATGAGTTCCCGAACTGCTGTTCACTAATACTTCCCGATTACCATTGCTTTGCATCGCAGAGACCAAACCAGCACGTTCCATTTCTTCAATCAAGCGTGCAGCGCGATTGTAGCCAATACGTAACTGCCGCTGTACAGAGGAAATTGAAGCACGGCGACTGGTCAAAACGATATTCACTGCTTCATCATATAACGGGTCTTTTTCACCACCAGTATCACTCTGCACACTGCCTTCGCTACTTTCTTCTGTTTCGTTGGTGAGAATACCTTCAATATAATTTGGTTCACCTTGTGCTTTCAGGTGATTCACCACCTTATGCACCTCTTGATCAGATACAAATGCGCCATGGATACGCTGTGGAAAACCAGTACCCGGTGGCATATACAACATATCGCCCTGACCTAGTAACGCTTCAGCGCCCATTTGGTCTAGTATGGTGCGTGAATCGATTTTGCTAGACACTTGAAACGCCACACGCGTGGGAATATTGGCTTTAATTAACCCAGTGATCACATCCACCGATGGACGTTGTGTGGCTAACACTAAGTGAATACCAGATGCACGTGCTTTCTGTGCCAATCGTGCAATCAATTCTTCCACTTTCTTGCCCACCACCATCATCAAATCCGCTAATTCGTCAATGACCACCACAATCAATGGCATTTCATCTAATGGTTCAGGATCATCAGGCGTTAAGCTAAATGGATGTGGAATCGATGTGTCAGCTTTTTTGGCATCTTGAATTTTCTGGTTGTATCCTGCTAAATTACGCACACCCAACATTGACATCAACTTGTAGCGACGTTCCATCTCGGCCACACACCAATTCAAGGCGTTGGCAGCCTGACGCATATCGGTCACGACTGGGGCTAACAAATGAGGGATGCCCTCATACACTGACAATTCCAACATTTTTGGGTCGATCAAAATCATGCGCACTTTGCTGGCTTCGGCTTTGTAAAGCAAACTCAAAATCAACGCATTAATTGCAACGGATTTACCAGAGCCAGTGGTACCTGCCACCAACACGTGTGGCATTTTGGCTAAATCTGCCACCACAGGTTTGCCAGCAATGTCTTTCCCCATGGCAATCGCTAAAGGTGAATGCATATCGGCGTAAACTTGACTACCCATAATTTCTGACAAGCATACGATTTGGCGTTTTGGATTGGGAATTTCCAAGCCCATAAAGCTCTTGCCAGGAATCGTCTCCACTACGCGAACGCTCACCACCGACAGAGCGCGTGCTAAATCTTTGGCAAGATTGGTAATTTGACTGCCCTTCACCCCAGGTGCAGGCTCAAACTCATAGCGCGTAATCACAGGGCCTGGTTGGGCAGAAAGTACTTTGACATCAATGCCAAAATCCACTAATTTTCGTTCAATTAACCGTGAAGTAAAGTCTAGAGTTTCGGCGGATTGCAGCTCTACAGTGGTAGTGACTTCATCTAACAAATGCAATGGTGGCAATGCACTGTCTGGCATGCTCTCAAACAAGACAGTTTGCCGTTCTTTTAGCACACGCTCGCTTTTAGGAATCTCTAATTCAGGGACTTTAATCTCGATGGGCGGCCTGTCTTCAGTACGTTTACGTTCTGTTTCTATATATTCATCACGTTTGATTTCAACTTGCTTACCGGCTTTGCGGTCTTGCCAATCGTAATATTTATTTAAACCCCACGCATGTGCGGCAAGCACCCACGCTCCTAATTTTTCGGTCATCATAATCCATGACCAGCCAGTGAACAGGCTAAAACCGATTGCCATCAAAATAATCAAACACATGGTAGAGCCAGCAAAGCCAAACATACTGCGGAGTAACGTATCTAAAGCATTGCCTATCATCCCGCCTTGTGTCAGAGGAAACTGTGCGGGTATCGCCAATAAGTGACCTGATTCAAACGCCGCAGAGGCTAAAATCAATAACACAAATCCGACAAGATTAAATAATAAAAAGGGACGCTCGCTGATGGTACTGCCTAGACGTTTATAGACTAACCACATGCCATAAAACGCTAACACCACCCACCACCACGCTGAAAAACCAAATAAATACAACAACATATCAGACACCCAAGCGCCGACAGAGCCACCAGCATTGTCTACAGAGGCGCCTTCACTCGCCATATGCGACCATGAAGGATCTTGTGGGGAATAGGTGATTAAAATGACTGCCAAGTAAGCCCCAACCAATACCAATCCTAGCCACCATGCTTCTCGGACTAAACTGGCACCATGCAATGCTTTTTCACTGGGCTCTGCTTGAATACGGCCGTTGGACGGCGAGGTTTTTTTATTAAAAAACAATGTGTTATAAACCTTATATTCGTTGAAATCGAGATACTGAATTATTATTTGATTATAGCAAAATCAAATTGCACTAAGTGAGTCAAATCCTTAAAATGTACACATAAATATTAAGGAATGCACATGGATACTGGAATCAAAGCAAAAGATAGAAAAGTAATTGCTGAAGGCTTATCTAAATTACTGGCAGATACGTACACCTTGTATCTAAAAACCCATTATTTTCACTGGAACGTGACTGGGCCGATGTTTAACACTTTGCATCTCATGTTTGAGACGCAATACACCGAGCTGGCTTTAGCTGTTGATTTGGTGGCTGAGCGTATTCGCGCATTGGACGTATATGCACCTGGCACTTATAGCCAATTTGCAAAACTCTCCTCAATCAAAGAGGCAGACGGTGTACCCAAAGCCAATGATATGATTAAAGAGTTAGTGGCAGGACACGAAGCGGTTTGCCGGACTGCACGCAACGTTTTTCCTGCAGCCGAAGCAGCGGCGGATGAAGCAACTGCAGACTTGCTTACCCAACGTTTACAACTGCATGAAAAAACCGCTTGGATGCTTGCATTCAGTAAACCGCAAAAGGCAACACAGCTTACTCATAAGTTTAATGTTGGATTGCGTAGTCTTTAAAAGGCCATTGCACGACCCCATCTTTAAAATAGACAACTCAACGAAAGCATACTCATGGCAACAAAACACGCACATTTACTTATTTTAGGGTCAGGCCCTGCAGGCTATTCTGCCGCAGTTTATGCAGCACGTGCCAACCTAAAACCTGTGTTAATTACAGGCATCGCACAGGGCGGTCAGCTCATGACGACGACTGAAGTAGACAACTGGCCTGCGGATGCAGACGGCGTGATGGGTCCAGAACTCATGGCGCGTTTTCAAAAACATGCCGAGCGATTTAATACGGAAATGATTTTTGACCATATTCACACCACCCATCTCAGTGAAAAACCGATACGATTGGTTGGTGATAGTGGTGAATACACTTGCGATGCGCTGATTATTGCCACTGGCGCAAGTGCAAAATATTTAGGTTTACCTTCTGAAGAAGCCTTTGCTGGCAAAGGTGTTTCTGCTTGCGCAACTTGTGATGGATTCTTCTATCGCAATCAAGAAGTTGCAGTGATTGGTGGCGGCAATACCGCAGTGGAAGAAACCCTATATTTAGCCAATATCGCAAGTAAAGTGACCTTGGTACATCGTCGCGATAAATTCAAAGCGGAAGCTATCCTCGTCGATAAGCTAATGGAACGTGTGAAAGAAGGTAAAGTAGTCTTAGAAACGTTCCAAACTTTGGATGAAGTATTGGGTGATGCCTCGGGTGTTACCGGTATGCGCATTAAAGATGTAAATACCAACATCACTAAAGACATTCCTTTAAAAGGCGTGTTTATTGCGATTGGACATAAACCAAATACCGATATATTTGAAGGCCAGCTTGAGATGGAAGGCGGTTATATTGTGACCAATACTGGTCGTCAAGGTAATTTTACAGCGACGAGTGTGCCTGGCGTATTTGCAGCGGGAGATGTACAGGATCATATTTATCGCCAAGCTGTGACTAGTGCCGGCACAGGCTGTATGGCTGCACTTGATGCTGAACGTTATTTAACCAGCTTAACCTAATTGTAAGTACACCATTACGCATACCGCTCGATGTTTGAGTGTGTATGCGGTTTGATAGGAAACGCTGTTGGTCGATTCATTGAGTGACCACTACTACCCTGCTCACGAGTTAGAAAGCGGTGAAGAGTTACTATACTTGCGTGATGGCCAATCCCCCGTTATTTTGAGTAAACTTAGGCGTGGTCATTGGGTTGTGCAAGCCAGCATTGATTTACATGGGCTGATTGCTGATGAGGCGCGCGTATATGTGGCTGATTTTATTGCAAGTTGCAAAAAGCGCAATATTCGATGCGTACGTATTGTGCATGGCAAAGGACTTGGATCAAGAAACCGTGAGCCCGTACTTAAACATAAACTACGCAGTTGGCTGATGCAGAAAGATGAAGTACTGGCCTATGCACAGGCTAAACCCAACGATGGTGGGGGTGGTGCCGTCATTGTTTTGCTTAAAGCTTAAACTTAACACGAGTCGTTAGTCATTGGGTAGTTTGCACACTCATACCATGCGATAGCTCGCGGTTCTCCTGCCAATTTCTATTCGGATAATCAAAACATCCCTAGTCTTATTTTTTACCCAACTTTAGTCTCGTGGCAAAAAATGTAGGTATAAATTGCAGTTAAACATAACGTAAGCCAAGCAATGCCTTCAAAAAAAGCGGCTAGCACATCACTCAAATAATGCGCCCCAAGATACATACGACTAAACGCTACCAGCAACACCATGCTAAACGCTATTAGCAAAATACAAGTGGCCCGACGCCATGAGGGTGTTTGCGAAATCAGCAGCGCTGCCAACACACCGTAAAAAAACGTAGTGGCGGCAACATGTCCACTTGGAAAACTATACGTAGTGAGCAAGACCAGTGGTTGTTCAAAGGATGGGCGCGCGCGTTGGAATAGACTCTTCACAAGCAAATTGAGTAGCATGCCGCCAGGTACTACAAGCAAAACAGCCAATACTGCATACCATCTTTTTTTCCAAATCAAATAAAGCGCCAACAAAGCAACCATCAAGCAAATCACAATCGGGTCATGCATGTGCGTTAAGATCAACAAGCATTGTGTAACGATTGGCGTGCTGTGTGTATGCAACCACTGTGCAATCTGTGTATCTACTATGGTCAACGCACCTACGTTCGTCACATTAAGAGCAATACCTGCGAATATAAGTACTGAAAACACAAACACAACGACGCTGATGAACAAATGCTTACCGGAGACCCCATGCGGTGACTGCATATTAAATTTACATCTCCAACAAAGTCGTTTGTGCTAGGACAAATCGGGAAGTTACCGCATCGAAGTCCATCCGTTCAACCTTGCAGGCACGAGGCATTTGTGTGGGCTCGTAGCGGATAAGATTGACAGAATTAGGTTGTCCCTCTCGCACTCGTTTGGATATAGCAGTGCCAGCAGATGCCACCCAAAGTGCACGTGGCAAGTCGTGCATGTGCTCTTTCAGATTGCGTACATACGCCAGATGAATATGTCCGCTTAGTACTAAGTCTGCACCAGCCGCAGACCATGCCTGAGTAGCATGTTGATGACCATGCAATAAATTTTCGCGATCAGAGTCACTAACGACGAATATTGGTTGGTGAACCACCACAATGCGTAACTGATGTGGCTGTGCGCGTTGCAATTGCTCGGACACACGTCCTATTTGTTGAGCAGATACTTCTCCATCCTTATGACGCCATGGTCGCGTGGCATTGACCCCGATGACCAACACATCTTCATTAGAAAATTGCGGCTCTAGCTCAGTTCCAAATGCGTGACAATAGTTACCATACGGATTAAAAAGACGTGCGGCCAAATTAAATAGAGGGATATCATGATTTCCGGGAATGACCAACTTCACAGGCGTAGCCAACGCATCAAGAAAGCGACGAGCGGCGGCAAATTGACTAGCTCTGGCTCGCTGGGTAACATCGCCCGATAGGATTGCAAGGTCAGGTTGCATTTCTCGCGCTAGCAGCAGTAGCGCATCACTCACCTCTGTACGTTCGGTACCGAAATGGGTGTCAGACAGGTGGAGAACCAAGCTCACACTTCAACTCCGGCTTCGGGTGAAACGATCAGTCGTAAAGGCCGCGGTCCAACTGAAAACACCAAAGGTGGGCGCATCTTTGCGCCTTCTCCGTCCATAGCGACTTTTACAAATTGTCGTTGGTGGCGCGATAGCGGTTCAACGATCAGTTGACGACAGGAAAAGTGTGACACATTTGGCGCATCTCCTAGTTGCCCAAGCATACTGCGCAGTGCAACGGCTACACGTGCAAGAGCGCCCATTGGTGGCAAAGTGATAATGGCCAGTTGCCCTTGTTGAACACGTTCAGCTTCAGTAGCCAAGCCAACATCACTCAGTTGAAGTGGATTATTGCCAACAAAGATTGTGGATGCAGGCACTACATCCGCACCGTTTTCTTGATGGCCGCCCGCATATTCAATACGCAATAGCATCTTGCTTTCCCGCTTGAGTAAAGTAAGCAGTCCCGCCCATCTTGCCATGATACGACTACGCCCATGTTGCTGTTTAAATTTTTCGCGGTCCTCAAGCAATTGTGGATAAAGACCTAGGCTCGCATTCACTAAAAAAATCTGATCATTGAGCTGACCTACTTGCACCGCTCGCTCACAACCTGCGCGCATGCCAGCAATCAGCGCTTCTGCTGAAGCAATTGCGTCTTGTGGTATCCCATTGTCACGAGCAAAATAATTGAAGGTGCCTAGCGGAATGACACCAAATGGCAGTCCCGCAGCAAGCACTTCCTGTGCGACAAATCGGATAGTGCCATCACCACCAGATGCAACAACTACGCTGTTGCATCGACGTGCTTGGTCGACCGCTTGCGTTGTAAAAGTAGGTAGATCGTGAGGACGGCGACAAATCAACAATTCATAAGGTTGATTAGCATCGCGAAACAGTTTTGCCAAATTGCTTTTGACTAATGCAGTATTTTTACCACCAGATCCGGCGTTTAGGACAATAAATAATGTTGGGTTAGCTGGAGCTTGATTGTCCAAAAGCACGGGTTGTTCTTTTGCCTTGGTTTGTAGGTTGGGTGCTGGAGTACTATTCATTTAGAAGGTTTGGATAAAAAACGGAGTATGGTGCATCATGTTAATTGTTACCTTTTTAAATTGAAGTGCTGTAAGCGAACAACATTGTTAAGGTGTTGAGTTTTATTTTAAAAAAAATTGACCTAAATCAATCTGTGTCCACCAAAAAACCACCACTTTGATGCGCCCATAATTTAGCGTATACACCATTGCAGGCAAGCAATTCAGTGTGCGAACCCTCCTCCACAATCTTGCCATTGTCCAACACAATTAAACGATCCATAGCTGCAATCGTTGATAAACGGTGGGCAATCGCCACGACCGTTTTTCCTTCCATCAATTGGTATAAATGACTTTGTATGGCTACTTCTACTTCAGAGTCTAGCGCACTAGTAGCTTCGTCCAATAGTAATATCGGTGCATCTTTTAACATGACGCGCGCAATGGCAACACGCTGACGCTGACCCCCAGATAGTTTTACGCCACGCTCTCCCACATGTGCGTCGTAGCCAGTGCGGCCTTTTGCATCCCGTAAATTCAATATAAAGTCATGCGCTTCTGCTCGTTTGGCCGCTTGTAACATATCCTCCTCAGTTGCATCTGGCCGACCATACAAAATATTGTCGCGTACAGAACGATGCAACAAAGAGGTGTCTTGCGTGACCATGCCGATATTGGCGCGCAGACTATTTTGCGTGACATGTTGAATGTTCTGGCCATCGATTAAAATCTGACCGGACTGGATATCATAAAAGCGTAAAAGTAAATTGACGAGTGTGGATTTCCCTGCGCCAGAACGTCCGACCAAGCCTACGCGCTCACCTGCTTGAATATGTAATTGAAAGTCTTGCAATAAAAAGGGTTGGCTCTCATAGCCAAAATTAACATGCTCAAACACCACCTCACCTCTTGTGACTTCTATGTTGCTTGCGTCGGTGGCATCTTGTACTTTATGCATCGCTGATAACGTATTGATGCCATCCTGCACGGTTCCAATTTGCTCGTAGAGCGAGGTCATTTCCCACATCACCCAATGCGATATACCGTTTAAACGCAAGCACATGGCTGTAATTGCTGCCACTGCACCCATGCCGACTTGTCCCTTTGTCCAAAGCCATAGCGCCATACCCACGCTACCAATAATCAACAACATATTGAGCAGATGATTGATGGTTTCGACCCCGCTCACCATTTGCATCTGTTGTTTGACCGTATTGAGAAATTCACGCATTGCAGATTTTGCGTAATTCGCTTCGCGACCAGCATGTGAAAACAATTTGATGGTACTGATATTGGTGTAGGCATCGGTAATGCGGCCCGTCATCAACGCGCGCGCATCTGCTTGTTGTTGCGACACTTTTGCCAGACGAGGTATAAAGTATCTGAGTGCCCCTACATAGAGCGTGAGCCAAATTAAAAATGGCCACACAATGGTGAGGCTAAAGCTTCCTACCACGGTGACAATCGTCACGAAATAAATGACCACATACACCATAATATCTGAGACGATAAACCAGACATCGCGCACAGCCAACGCCGTTTGCATCACTTTTGCCGATACCCGACCTGCAAATTCGTCTTGGTAAAAGCTCATACTTTGACCCAACATCAGCCTGTGAAAATTCCAACGTAAACGCATAGGAAAATTGCCCGCCAAGGTTTGATGCTTAAGTAAGGTTTGCACCCAAATCACGACCGTGCTTAATAATAGAATGACAGCGAGCACAGCCAAGTCATGTAAATGCTGATCCCATAAAGTATTGGGAGCGAGTTTACTTAATTCGTCCACCACCTTACCCATCATGGCAAACAATAAGGCCTCGAATGCTCCGATTAACGCAGTTAAAATCGTCATGCCCAAAATAAATGGGCGCATGCCTTGAGTACATGACCATACAAAAGCCCAAAAATGCTTGGGAGGCACATCGATGATAGACTCAGGGAAGGGATTAACTAAATTTTCAAACCAGCGCAACATAGAATTGTCTACCTAACGAATTGTTTACTTAACAACAATCAGGCAAACAGCTTCGGCAGCTATACCTTCACCACGACCGGTAAACCCAAGTTTTTCTGTAGTGGTTGCTTTAACATTCACTTGCTTCACGTCAATAGCACAATCTTCTGCGATATTGATTTGCATTTGTGCCGTATGTTGACTCAGTCTTGGTGCTTCACATATCACGGTGGCATCGATATTGCCCACCACAAACTGTTGGCTGTGCAATAACGCAATCACATGGCGAAGTAACGTTCTCGAATCAACGCCTTTGTAACGCATATCTGTAGGCGGAAAATGCTTACCTATATCACCAAGCGCAGCTGCACCAAGCAAAGCGTCGCAGATCGCGTGTAGTAATACATCGGCATCTGAATGACCGTCTAAACCAAGTTCAAATGGAATATGCACCCCGCCAATAATGCAAGGACGTCCCTCCACTAAGGCATGTACATCAACACCATGTCCGACTCTAAACGGGATATTCATTTTGTTATATTCACTCAGTTATCAGTGCATTTAAAACGGCGAGATCTTCGGGATAGGTAACTTTCAAATTTCGTAATGCACCGCGTACTAAGGTTGGCTGCAAGCCCAAAGATTCAATGGCTTGCGCTTCATCTGTAGGTACACCATGAAAGTTGCTAAGTGCATTCCTTAATGTGGCGATTTTGAACATTTGAGGGGTTTGCGCTTGCCAAAGTTGCTCTCGCGGAATTGTTTTTTGGGCATGCTGAGTAGCATCTGCTAATTTTAGAGTGTCGGCCAATGGCATCGCAAGCAATCCCCCCACTTCATCTTCACGCAAACTTTCAATAAGTAAATTTAACATGGTTTGATCTAGTCCAGGTCTAGCGGCATCATGCACCAGCACCCAGTCTGTATCGTCATAGCATGCCATCGCGTTTAGCCCATTTAACACAGTCTCTGCACGTGTTGCGCCACCACAAGTATGCACAATGGTTTTTGCACTCAGGTGAATGCCTGCTTCCGCCCAAGTTTCATCTTCAGGACTTAACACAACATGCACAGAATGAATAGACTCAGATTGCTCAAATGTATGAATAACATGCTGAATCAATGGCTTACCATGAAGCATTAGATATTGTTTAGGGATCTCAGCACCCATGCGAGCGCCGTTTCCTGCAGCCGGAATTAAAGCATGTAGTTTGGTCATACTGCATTTTAACATGCAGATAAACAATGAAGACTGGAATAACTCGTCCGACTTAAATGATTATCGTGCGCAATAAAAAAGGCGCTTAACGCGCCTTTTTGTATGACTAAAAACGTTTAATCAAGCTAGTAATTACTCTTCACCAATTTGGTAGTTTTCGTAGCTCACTTCTACAATTTTACCTGTGGTCGCATCAACTTCAACTTTAATCTCTTCACCATCGGCTTCAAGAATGTCGAATTCATAGGAAGCTTTACCATCAGGCTCTAACTCGTACTCAATTTCAACCACTGTACCTGGATGTGCTGCAAGTGCGGTTGCTTTTGCATCAGCTTCAGACACTTTTGCCAATGCAACAAATTTTGCGTCATCCGCTTTCACTTCTTCTTCTATTTCAATAATTTTGCTAGTTTTGACATCACACTCTATATCCCAAGCTTTACCATCAGGTGTTTGCACATCAAACTCATATACGCCAGCTTTATTCTCTGACTTATATTCTACTTTGACAATCTTGCCATCATGCTTAGTCAGCGCTGCTTTGACGCATTTGCCTAAACTGTCATAACTCTTTGGCTTTAATGTATCGTGACCTGCAAATGCAGAACTTGCGCCAAATGCTGCTACTAACAACGTAGCTCCTAGTGTTAAACGTACCATGTATCATTTCTCCTAATCGTTACAATAAAGTTTAAGTGTATAGTATGGGTCCAGAGCTAAAAAGTTCAATAGGTAATTGATTCTTTTACATATTTTTTACATATTTGGTTACATTCAGCCATTTTTTAACATCACTCAAGCAAGTAAATCCGAGTTTTGAACGTTCAAAAGAGTGCGCAATCGCTTTGATTAGAAATATGGTTGTAGTGAATCAATAATTGGGATTAATATTTATAATAGTTAAATTTTAGAAGCAACATTGCGCTACACATGCATACCCTCTTGGAGATACTTAATAATGACTACAAAAACCACTCCTCAGCACTACCACAAAACATCAATTACGCTGCACTGGGTCATGTTGTTACTGATGATTGCAGTATATGCCTGCATCGAGCTACGCGAGTTATATCCAAAAGGGAGTGATATTCGTGAAGGATTTAAAACATGGCATTTCATGCTGGGTTTATCGGTGCTTATGCTTGCATCGTTCCGATTAATTTTTAGAGTTAGTCAAACTACTCCACCCATTCAACCAGCGCCCGTACAATGGCAAATGATTTCGGCACATATAGTGCATGCCTTTTTATACATTCTAATGATTGCTGTGCCGATTGGTGGATGGCTCATACTAAGCGCATCTGGCAAGACGATTCCTTTTTTTGGCTTGTCGTTACCGGCGCTGATTGACGAAAACAAAGAACTAGCCAAAACAATTAAAAACATACACACCACGGTAGGTGAAATTGGTTATTACGTGATTGCGTTGCATACGGTGGCTGCGTTATTTCATCATTACGTAGTAAAAGACAATACTTTGCTTCGCATGCTACCTAAAAAGTGAAAAAGTCGTGCAGTCATTTTTCATTCACTAGAGTAATATCTCATGTATCAATTAAAAAGGGCCTGAAATTTTCAAGCCCTTTTTGTGATCATTGTTTTAGAAAATTCACACTCAGCGTTCAGTTTAATCTTCTGATCGTGCAGGAATTTTGTGAATACTTATATCAGCTCCATCAAATTCCGCTTCAGTATCCATACGAATTCCCACAGTCATTTTTAACAAGCCATACACAATAAAACCACCCACTAATGCCACGACAATGCCGACGCCTGTGCCAATTAGTTGGGACATAAAACTCACGCCAGCTTCTCCACCCCCTGTGCCACCTAAGGCCTTGGCACCGAAGATGCCGGCAGCTAAGCCACCCCATGCACCACATAAACCGTGCAATGGCCATACCCCTAACACATCATCTATCTTTAAACGACTTTGCGTAATGGTGAAAGCCCAAACAAACAAGGCACCTGCAACTAACCCTGTGGTTAGCGCCCCTAGTGGATGCATGATATCGGATCCTGCACAAACTGCTACTAAGCCAGCCAAGGGACCATTATGTACAAAGCCTGGGTCGTTTTTACCTAATACCAACGCTGCCAACGTGCCGCCCACCAAAGCCATCAGCGAATTGACCGCCACCAAACCTGATATCCCCTGCACTGATTGGGCTGACATGACGTTAAAGCCAAACCAACCCACCGTTAATATCCAAGCACCCAACGCTAAAAAGGGAATATTAGAAGGAGGATATGCATGAAGTTTGCCTTCTTTGCTATAGCGACCGCTTCTAGCGCCCAGCAAAATAACAGCTGTGAGCGCAATCCAACCACCCATGGCATGCACCACGACTGAGCCAGCAAAATCTCTAAACTTGGCTCCAAAAGTAGTCAATAGCCAATCTTGAAAACCGAAATGACCATTCCAAGCGATACCTTCAAAGAAGGGATAAACAAACCCAACCACTAAAAATGTTGCCGCAATCTGTGGGTTAAATTTTGCACGCTCCGCAATACCCCCTGAAACAATGGCAGGTATGGCCGCGGCAAAAGTTAGTAAGAAAAAGAATTTGACTAAATCATAGCCATTTTTTGCTGCCAACACTTCTGCACCGCTATAAAAGCTAATGCCATAAGCAATGCTGTAGCCAATAAAAAAGTAAGCAATGGTAGAGATTGAAAAATCCACCATAATCTTCACCAAGGCATTCACTTGGTTTTTACTTCGCACTGTTCCTACTTCTAAAAACGCAAATCATGCATGCATTGCAAGCACCATAATGGCGCCTAATAAAACAAACAAGACATCATTGGCTGAAACCAAGCCCTCCATGGCAATCTCCTTGATCATTATTGATGATTTAATTTTTGAAAGACTGGAAGCAAATTACGCGCCAATACATACAGCATTGATTTTTATAAGAATTTCATTTTCGGTGT
>NCGC01000204.1 GCA_002281475.1 Methylophilales bacterium 28-44-11 | reverse complement strand
TGGTTTGGGTCGATTAGCCGCTTGTTTCTTAGATTCTATGGCTACGATGGATATTCCCGCAACTGGGTATGGTATTCGATATGAATATGGCATGTTTAGACAATCTATTGAGCATGGTCAACAAGTGGAAAATCCAGACAATTGGCTGCGTTACGGCAATGTTTGGGAGTTTCAACGTCCTGAAGTGACTTATCAGATTAAGTTCTATGGCAGAGTGGTGCAAGTGCCAACTCCGCATGGCCATAAAAGTCATTGGGTAGATGAAGATCATGTCATTGCAATGGCATATGATATGCCCGTACCTGGTTATGGCACTGAAACCGTCAACAATTTGCGTTTATGGGCAGCCAAGGCCAATCGAGAGTTTGATTTGCGTCACTTTAACGAAGGCAACTATGAGCAAGCGGTTGAGCAACGCAATGATAGCGAAACCATTTCCAAAGTCCTATACCCCAATGATGCATCAGCATCCGGACGTGAATTAAGGCTTAAGCAGCAATACTTTTTTGTCTCTGCTTCAATTCAAGATATCTTACGACGCTTCATTGCGTCAAAACCCAACATGACCAAATTGGACTGGAAGGACCTACCAAATAAGGTAGCTATCCAGCTAAATGACACGCATCCTGCTATCGGTGTGGCAGAAATGATGTATCAACTTGTCGATGTACATCAGCTTGAATGGGCGTTTGCTTGGGATTTGGTCACGCATGTATTTGCGTATACTAATCATACCCTCATGCCAGAAGCCTTGGAGACTTGGTCGTTAGAGTTATTTGGTAACTTACTGCCCCGCCATTTAGAAATCATTTATGAAATCAATCACCACTTTTTACAAATGGTGAACCATCACTTTCCTGATGACAAAGAGTTATTAAAACGCGTGTCAATCATTGATGAATCCAATGGTCGCCGAGTACGCATGGCGCATTTGGCAGTGGTGGGAAGCCACACTGTCAATGGCGTCGCAGCATTGCATAGTGAATTATTGAAAACCACCTTATTTGCGGACTTCAATCGCATTTACCCTAACAAATTGACCAATATGACCAACGGTATTACGCCGCGTCGTTGGTTGAACCAAGCTAATCCAGGTCTGACTGAGTTGATTCGTTCAGCGATAGGCGATGGGTTCCAAAAAGATTTAACTCAAATAGTCAAGCTCACACCGTTGGCAGATGACAAGGATTTTAGAGCGTCATTTAGAGCCGTTAAGTTTGCAAACAAACAGCGTCTTGCAAATAAAATTGCCAAGTTGACTGGCGTGCAACTTAACCCTAATGCTCTGTTTGATGTACAGATCAAACGTATTCACGAATATAAACGGCAGTTACTCAATGTCTTGCATGTCATTACTTTGTATAACCGTATTCGTCATGGTCACGCAAAAGATGCTGCACCACGCGTAGTCATCTTCGGTGGTAAAGCTGCGCCAGGATATTGGCTAGCCAAGCAAATCATTAGGTTGATAAACGATGTAGCGGCTATCGTGAATGATGACCCAGCAGTAGGTGGTAAATTAAAAGTGGTGTTCTACCCCAATTACGAAGTGTCGGCCGCAGAGATTTTATTCCCTGGTAGCGATTTATCTGAGCAAATTTCAACTGCAGGTACAGAAGCAAGCGGCACAGGTAATATGAAAATGGCTCTGAACGGTGCGTTGACTATCGGCACGCTAGATGGCGCGAATGTAGAGATAAAAGAGGAGGTAGGTGACGACAATATCTTCATTTTTGGTCTCACCACACCTGAAGTGGCTGAAGCCAAAGCTAATCACTACAACCCTTGGGATATTTACCATAGCAATCCAGAGCTGAAGCAAGTGTTAGACATGATTGTGTCTGGCTTTTTCTCAGTCGATGAGCCGACGCGATATCAAGCAATTTTCGATACCTTATTACACAAAGGTGATCATTACTTACTACTTGCGGACTATGCCAGTTATATCGAAACACAAGATGAAGTATCGCGCGTTTATCAAGATCAAGAGGAATGGTCACGTCGAGCAATCTTAAATGTGGCGCGCATGGCGAAATTTTCAAGCGATAGAACCATTGGTGAATATGCAAGCAAAATTTGGAATGTCAGCCCATTTAAAAATAGCAACTTAAAAGCGCCAAAATAATGCACATAAAGCGTAAACTTTAACTTCTGTTCTTAACTATAAGCGAGGTAAGTGATGAAGAAAAGTTTAATGGCTGTCTTGTTTATGCTGAGCGTGACGCATGCTAATGCGCTCAGTATTGCTGACTTGAGTAATGCTGAGGCTAGCGGTGGTCTTAAAGAAGCGTTGACGCAGGGAGTAAGTAAAGCGGTGAGCATGCTGGGCAGTACCGATGGGTTTTTGGGGAATAAAGAAGTCAAAATTCCATTGCCAGACTCACTCAAGAAAATTGAAAAGGGCATGAAGTTCATGGGCATGGGTAAGCAATCTGATGAGCTGGTGCTTAAGATGAACCGTGCGGCTGAGGCGGCAGTACCTGAAGCCAAAGCGTTGTTGGTGGATTCGATAAAAAAAATGAGTGTGGCGGATGCTAAGTCCATATTGACCGGCCCAAATGACGCGGCTACTCAATATTTTAAGAAAACAACCTCAATACAAATGGCCGCTAAATTTCTGCCTATCGTGCAAAAAGCGACTGAGAAAGTACAATTAGCTGAGAGTTAT
>NCGC01000203.1 GCA_002281475.1 Methylophilales bacterium 28-44-11 | reverse complement strand
AGGCGCCGCCGCCATGGAGTTTGGTGACTACACCCCTGAAACCAAAATACAAACAGCGCCAGGCTATATGGTAATCGGGCCTGCGGTCATTCATGACGCGCACCCACATGGGGTTTTGACGGTCTCTGAAGTCATTCAAAAATCCTCTAACGTGGGATCAGCAAAAATGGCGCTGAGCTTAAGAAAAGAGGCAATGTGGAATACATTCCATCAACTTGGTTTTGGTACACCAACACATGTGGGATTTCCGGGTGAAGCCTCTGGTCGTCTAAGAAATTACAAAACCTGGCGTCCGATTGAGCAGGCCACGATGTCGTATGGACATGGAATTAGTTTGACGTTATTGCAGCTTGCCCGTGCCTACACCGTGTTTGCCAATGAGGGTGAGCTTAAGCCAGTTTCATTATTAAAAACCAACGAAGCACCGGTGGGGCATCAGGTATTTTCAGCCAAAGTGGCGAATGACATGAAAGACATGCTTGAGCTAGTGGTGAGGCCAGGCGGCACTGCATTGCGTGCGCAAGTGGCAGGATATCGCGTGGCTGGCAAAACGGGTACTGCACATAAGTTAGGACCAGCAGGTTACGAAAAAGATAAATATGTCGGCTCGTTTGTCGGGATGGCGCCAGCTTCTAATCCAAGGCTGATCATGGCGGTGATGATCGACGAACCCACCACAGGAGAATATTACGGAGGTACCGTGGCTGCACCAGTATTTAGCGCAGTCATGGCTGATGCCTTACGTATGCTAGCAGTACCACAAGATGCGCCAAACGATAATGTGGTGATTCCAGCGGATGTGGTGGATGAGAAGGAGGTGGTATGACTAAATATGTTATCAAAGCGCCCATTGCCAGCATCGCCTCAGATAGTCGTTTAGTGGAGAAAAATAGTTTATTTGTTGCGTATCCTGGGCAGTATTCTGATGGTCGCGCCTACATTGCAGAAGCTATTAAAAAAGGTGCCGTCGCTGTGGTGTGGGACGAAGACGGTTTTACTTGGAATCCAGATTGGGATGTAAAAAATATTGCAATTCCACAGTTGAAACTTCAAGCGGGTCATATTGCAAGTCAGTTTTATAAAAAACCGTCGACAACCCTTTGGACGATAGGTGTGACAGGCACCAATGGTAAAACCTCAGTGAGTCACTGGTTGGCGCAAGCCTTTGATTTTTTACACCGTCGAACCGCAGTGGTTGGAACGCTGGGCAATGGGTTTCTTGAGAGTTTAGAGCCCACCATCAATACTACCCCTGGACCAATTGAATTGCAAAAGACGTTGGCGCGTTACTTGAATGCCAAGGCGAGTGTAGTGTCAATGGAGGTTTCTTCTCACGGGCTGGATCAAGGACGGTTGAATGGCGTGGAGTTTGATGTTGCGGTGTTCACAAATCTGACGCAAGACCATCTTGATTATCATAAGACGATGGAAGCGTATCAAGCAGCGAAAGAAAAGCTATTTGCGTGGCCCAGTTTAAAAGCCAGTGTCATTAACTATGATGATGCCTTTGGTAAGCGTATTGCGGATAAGTTAAACGATGCGCATCATCATGTGATTACCTA
>NCGC01000050.1 GCA_002281475.1 Methylophilales bacterium 28-44-11 | reverse complement strand
AAAAAGTTATGCCAATGCGCATGCCGTACATTTATTTGGAGATATTCCTATCTTCGTGGCATATGACAGCGCCGATGTCTGGGCAAATCCACATCTGTTTAAGTTGGATGCCAATAGACTTATGACAGTGGTAGCAGGTGTGCCACCCGATTACTTTTCAGCTACTGGTCAGCGTTGGGGTAACCCACATTATCAATGGGATGAAATGGCCAAAGATGATTATGCGTGGTGGGTTGATCGACTGCATACGCAATCCGAGCTATTTGACTTGGTGCGAATTGACCATTTTCGGGGCTTAGAAGCTGCTTGGGAAATCTCTGTGCATGAAGACACTGCAATTGCAGGCACTTGGGTAACAGCACCTGGAGAAGCATTGTTGTCAGCAATCTTCCGTCAATTGCCTGATGTGCATTTGGTGGCAGAAGACTTAGGCATTATCACGGCAGAAGTGGATGCCTTGCGTATGAAGTTTGCATTGCCCGGCATGAAAATTTTGCAGTTTGCTTTTGGTGGTGATGAGCATAATCCCTATTTGCCCGAACATATTGACGTCAATAGCGTGGTCTATACAGGGACGCATGATAATGACACAACGTTGGGCTGGTATCGTCAGGCCGAGCCCAATGTGATTGCGCATTTGCGCCACTATTTAAACAATGAATCACCCGACATGCCCAAGGCATTGATAGATATTGTGATGCAAAGCCGTGGCTATTTGGCTATCATTCCTATGCAAGATGTAATGGGTTTAGACAGCGATTGCCGGATGAATACACCAGGCACAATCGTTAACAATTGGTCTTGGCATTTTGAGTGGGATCAACTCACCATGGCCCATCAATTGGCTTTAAGGGAGACAGTCAAAGCTTCTGGGCGTAGTACCCATGGCTAAGGCCATCGGTATTGATGTGGGTGGTACTAATTTACGTGTAGGCGTATTTGAGGACCATCGTTTAATACAAGAAACACGCTTTCAAGCAGACTTTTCCTACATTTGCCATACCCATGCGCCAGAACAAGCATGGGACAAGATCATCGATACGACAGCGACTGGGATACGAAACGTACTCAATCAGTTTCCAGAGATACAACACATTGGTATCGGTTTCCCCGGATTTATTGATCCAAAAACACAAACGGTGGCACAGTCTCCCAATTTCCCAGGACTAAAAAACGTCAATCTGGCGCATGACTTATCCTGCGTATTGCAAAAAAAAGTGATTGTTGAAAATGATGCTTTAGCTGCGGCGTATGGGGAGTATTGTTTAGCAGATAAACCGACTACAGGCTTAATTTATCTTGGTTTAGGTACTGGGCTAGGTGGTGGGTTGATCTACGCTGGGGCCCCTTTTGCTGGTCACCATGGGGTGGCGATGGAAGTAGGGCATATTATTGTGGAGCCAAACGGACGTCTTTGTGGCTGTGGTAATTCTGGTTGTGTAGAGCAATATGCATCTGCTAGTGGGGTCACCATTAGTTATGAATTAATGACAGGGCAACACCATAGTGCCCATCATATTGCTCAATTGGCCGATGCCGGCGATACTGAAGCATTGTCTGCTTATCACCAAGCAGGGGAATACCTTGCACAAATGCTAGCCTCTGTCGTGAAAGTGCTCGATGTGCCTAATGTGGTGATAGGCGGTGGTATGTGTCATGCATGGCATTTGATGTCTGCTGCATTCGAGGCAAAACTCAATGCGGATTTGATTCCAGTATTGCGAGGCAAGCTTCAGGTGCGGCCGTCAAAAACAGATGATATCGCAGGCATGTTAGGGGCTTCATTGTTAGCTAGACATTGGTAAGATGCTGGTCTAATGCCCAGGCAACGTGCTCTCGTACTATTTCCGAGTCATCTGCTTGTCTTGCTTGCAACGCTTCAATGACCTCTGGAGAGTGAGCTGCATTACCTAAGCCCACAGCGATATTGCGTAACCATTGCTGATAGCCAATACGGTAGATAGCGCTGCCCGCCATTTTTTGCTGGAATTCAGCTTCACTCCAACCAAAACATGTGACCAAATCAATATCGTCTAAGCCGTGTCGGACCTGAAAATCAGGTTCTTTGGTCGTTTCTGCAAATTTGTTCCAAGGACAAATCAGCTGGCAGTCATCGCAGCCGTACACGCGATTTCCGATACTTTTTCTAAACTCGATGGGAATAGCCGATTTCAACTCGATGGTGAGATATGATATACAACGTCTTGCATCCACTTCGTAGGGCGCAACAATGGCGTTGGTAGGGCATATGTCTAAACATGCATGACAGGTGCCACAATGCTCTGTAGCAGGGGGGTCAACAGGCAACGGTAAATTAGTGTAAATTTCACCCAGAAAAAACCATGAACCATGGTGTTTGTTAATCAATAAGGTATGTTTTCCGCGCCATCCTAGTCCTGCTTTTTCTGCCAACGCAACCTCCAATACTGGTGCACTATCCGTGAACACGCGATACTCCATGGCTTGAGTCGCTGATTGGATTTGGTCGCATAACTGCTGTAATTTCTGACGCACAACTTTGTGATAATCACGGCCTAATGCATATCTAGAAATAAACGCCTGATTAGGTTGATGAATCACTTGCCAACTATCTTTGGCGTTGGGCGGCTTGTAATCTAGCCGAACTGAGATAACGCGTTGGGTATTGGGGACTAATTCTGCAGGGCGCGTGCGCTTAGTCCCATGTTTTGCCATATAATGCATTTCACCATGAAAGCCTTTTTCGATCCAAGCCTGATGTTCATGTTCTGCAGTCCCCAGCGCTGTGTCTGTGATACCCACCTCTGCAAAACCCAAAGTTTGACCCCATCGTTTGATGTCGGCGGCCAGCTGTACAAGTGCGTTATCTAAAGTATTGTTCATGAATCATTATAATTTTACACAGATTTTGAAAGATGAAGCAGCTACACTCATAGCTGGTCAATGCTTTTCTCAATATTTGCCTAGTGGATATACTGTGTTTTTACATGGTGATTTAGGTGCGGGCAAAACCACTTTTGTCCGTGGTGTCTTGCAAGGATTGGGTTATCAAGGTAAAGTTAAAAGCCCTACCTATACTTTGGTAGAACCTTATAATTTTTTGAATAAAACGATATACCATTTTGATTTGTATAGACTTTTAGATGGAGAGGAGTGGGAGGAAGCTGGGTTTCGTGACTACTTTAACCCAAACAGCATTTGTATGATTGAATGGCCAGAAAAAGCGCAATCATTACTCCCACAAGCCGATATTGAAGTGTATTTACAACATCTAACGCTTGGCAGAGCAGTTAAATTTCAAGCCAACACATCTACAGCTGAACAGGTTCTAAAACAATTTGAAAAACATGATTAAGTATTTGCATCTTTGGCTTTCGCTTTGGTTATTGTCTTTTTGTGTGAGCGGACATGCGGCCAGCAATAACATTACTGCAGCACGTGTTTGGCCAGCACAGGATTACACACGCATAGCATTTGAGGCGCAGTTACCAGTAAAACATCAATTGTTAATCTTAAAAAACCCACATCGCTTGGTGTTGGATATCGAAGATGTTGAACTCAATCCAATCCTTAAAACATTGTCTGATCGTATTCTATCAAGCGACCCTTACATTAAACAGATTCGGGTTGGCATGTTTAAACCGAATGTATTGCGCATAGCCATTGATTTAAAAGCGGAAGTCAGCCCCAATGTATTCGCCCTTGCACCTGCCGGCGATTATAAGCATCGATTAGTGGTAGATATTTATCCTGATAAAGACCCTATCATGGCGATGTTGGAAAAGCGTGATAATGAATTAATCGGCGACGGTAAGCAATCGCAAGACACTGCTAAACCAGTGCCAGCACCTCTGCCTAACGACGCGTCTTCACAAGTTGAGAATCAAGATTTGCCGACTATTGAAGCAATACCAGATGCGCCGGTTGAGCCAATACCTGATCAAGCGTCAAGTGAAGCCGTGGTAACAACACAAGAAACAGCTACGAATGATGCTAAAACTAAGCCAGAACTTAACAAGAAAAAAGAGCGTGTGATTACCATTGCTATTGATGCAGGCCATGGCGGGGAAGATCCAGGTGCAAGGGGCGCCACGGGCACACATGAAAAAGAGATCACCTTGCAAATTGCAAAGAAATTAAAAGACAAAATTGATGCAGAGGACAATATGCGTGGCGTATTGATTCGTGATGGAGATTATTTTATTCCTTTGCAAGGGCGTGTGATTAAAGCGCGCAAGCTTAGGGCTGATTTATTTATTTCCATTCATGCAGATTCTTTCACCAATCCTGCGGCACGTGGCTCCTCTGTATTTGCGTTGTCTGAACGTGGTGCAACCAGTGCCAGTGCGCGCTATCTAGCGAAAAAAGAAAATGAATCGGATTTAATTGGCGGTGTGAGTTTGGGAGGTAAAGACCCAGAATTGGCAAGAACGTTACTAGATTTATCGCAGGCGGCCACCATTAATGACAGCATTAAATTAGGTAAACACGTGTTAACAAATATTGGGCAAATCAACAAATTGCACAAAAATCATGTGGAACAAGCGGGATTTGCGGTACTGAAATCTCCCGATATCCCTTCAATTCTGGTGGAAACAGCGTTTATCAGCAACCCAGAAGAAGAGCGAAAACTGAAGGACAGTAGCTATCAAGATAAACTGGTAGACTCTATTTTAAGTGGCGTAAAAAAATATTTTGCCAATAATCCTGCATTGGTCAGCAGATAATTTAGCGTTTTTTTCGCCCAACTAAATCATATTCGCGACTGGTTTCACCATACCCTTTTTGAATCAACAATGCGCGCTCGATATAGCGACTCACCTTACTACGTAAGCCTTGCACAGCGTTACCTTCAATAAAGATTTGCGGAAATTTAAAACTTAGCCAAGCATATACACTGATGTGTTGGCTCAGTTGCTCTGCTTGTTCTAAATGCTGTGGATGATTGCCATCTAACCATGGGGGCGACTTGGGTAGTAGTCTCACCAGATGGTTATCAACACTCTGCAAGCACAACAAAAAATAGTCTTTTTCAATCGATACTTGAATGGCAATCGGTGCACAGGTAAAGATAAATTTATCCTGCATCGCCATATTGGGGGCGTAAGCATCCACCAATAATGCTTGTGTGTATTGCGCGTCCATTTTGGTGAGATGCAACAAAGGATGGATGACTTGTGTGTGTTGTATCAAATAAGCCAAGCACTCAGCAATTCGATTAGTAAACAATTGATTGGCGACTTCTGCCAGTTGTGAGAATTGCAACGCAATGGGAAGTTGCGTTAAGTGTGCCGTATCATCAGTCGTTAACATATGCGAAATGTGCAATTGCTCATCGTCCTCTAGTACATTCACAAAGCCAGTAGGGTAAATGCCATAACGACCAGCACGGCCTGCAATTTGGCGCACTTCGGTAGCATTCAGGGGTCTTGAAGCAACACCATCAAATTTATGCGTATTAGCAAATATAACGCGTCGAATCGGCAAATTAAGTCCCATGCCAATGGCATCGGTCGCAACCAGTACATCTGCATCCCCACAATTGAAACGTTCAGATTCTGTACGTCTTACCTCGGGAGAAAGCGCACCATAAATACTCGCCACACGATACCCCCAGTTGCGAATGCGCGCAGATAGGGTCAACACATCTTTACGACTAAACGCAATGACGGTATCACCCACTTGTAGTTGGTGTTTAAGCTTGAGTTTACTGTAACGTTGACCACAAATGCTATGTTCTTCCATCAGCAAAGGTGTCATCCGTTCACATTGTGTAATGGTATAACGTTCATTTAAATGGGTGATAAGCGCCAAACATGGTGCTGTGACAGCATTGGAACCGCACACAAATACTTGCCTAGCTGGCGCACCTACTAATGCTGCGGTCCAAGCGCTTCCACGGTCTGGGTCTTGTAACATCTGAATTTCATCAATCACAGCAACATCGACCACTTGCTTGGTGTTCATCATTTCAATGGTCGAGGCAGTATGGCGTGCACCATCCACCAGTAGGCGCTCTTCACCGGTGATTAAATTGCATGGGATGCCAGCTGCCATTAATTTATCGCGTATCTCCATGGCCAACAGACGTAATGGCGCTAAATAGATACCTGACGGCGCTTGCATCAGCGCATTTAAGGCTTGATAGGTTTTGCCAGAGTTGGTCGGCCCAACATAAAAATGATGATGACGCGCTAGGCTACGTGCTTTGCTAAAGCTTTGCGCGTAATCGTCTAAATCAATGATATGAGAATAGCGTGCCATCAAGGAGTGCGCGGAAGAAAGCGAGTAGAATACCAAAAATAACGACTAGCCTGATTGAATTCGTTGGCATTAAGGAAAGATTATATGGAACTGACATTTTTAGGTGCAGTGGGCACAGTTACAGGCTCTAAGTATTTATTAAAATCTAATGGTTTTAAGCTATTGGTGGATTGTGGCTTGTTTCAAGGTTTAAAACAGTTGCGCTTAAAAAACTGGGCTGCGTTGCCCATTCAACCAAGCCAAGTGGATGCGGTGGTACTTACGCATGCCCACATTGATCACACCGGCTATTTGCCTTTATTTGTAAAAAATGGGTTTTCAGGCAAAGTGTATTGCTCTCGCGCCACGCACGATTTATGCAAAATACTGTTGCCAGATGCCGCGCATTTACAAGAGGAAGAAGCGGAATATGCTAATCGGCGTGGTTTCTCTAAGCACCATCCTGCGTTGCCTTTGTATACGCAAGAAGATGCACAGAACGCTTTGGCTTTGTTTGTCCCAGTGGACTTTGCGCAAGACATTGCTTTAGGCCATGATACCCATATACGTTTATTGCCAAACGGCCATATATTGGGCTCAGCCAGCGTGCGCGTGGCTAACTTAGCTACTTCTGTAGTGTTTTCAGGCGATGTGGGGCGACCGAATGACATCTTGATGCATCCGCCTACCCCCATCAAACAAGCTGATTATTTGGTGTTGGAATCCACATATGGCAACCGATTACATGAGCAATCGGACCCGAAACAGCAACTAGCCACCATCATCAATAAAACTGTCAAACGCAAAGGCGTGGTGCTGATTCCTGTATTTGCAGTGGGTAGAGCGCAAGAGCTTCTGTATTGTATTCATCAATTGAAACAAGCGGGACAAATAGAGGATGACATTCCTGTGTTTTTAAATAGTCCGATGGCAGTAGATGCGACCGCCATCTTTACTCAACATAAAGGCGAACATAAGTTAACGCCTGAGCAATGTCGTGGCTTAAGTCGGTGTGCGCATATGGTGAACAGTGTGGAAGAGTCAAAACGTTTAAATGAAATGAAAGGGCCGATGATTATTCTTTCAGCCAGTGGCATGGCATCGGGCGGAAGAGTCGTGCATCATCTCAAAGCGTTTGCCCCAAAATCAAATAACACAATTTTATTCGTTGGTTTTCAAGCAGCTGGCACACGTGGTGCTGCCCTCATCGATGGTGCAGACACTATCAAAATTCATGGTGAATACATTCCTGTACGTGCCAAAGTGGAGGTGATCACCAATCTTTCTGCCCACGCAGATTACGAAGAAATCATTGATTGGTTAACATCGATTGAAACTGCGCCCAAGCAAGTGTTTATTACCCATGGTGAGCCTATTGCCGCAGACATGATGCGTCGACATGTAGAGGAGCGTTTGCATTGGCGTGTAACAGTGCCAGAATATATGGATACCTTTAACATAACTTAACGACAGAAATTTTATTGCTGCGGCTTTAGTCGTCACTTAAACCAAGTAAAATAAGCGTTATGCATATACAACTATTATCTGACCAACTCATTAGCCAAATTGCGGCAGGTGAGGTGGTGGAACGACCTGCCTCAGCTTTAAAAGAATTGCTTGAAAATAGTTTGGATGCAGACAGTGATGAAATTCAAGTCACCTTGATGCAAGGTGGCATTAAACAACTACGCGTGGCCGACAATGGAAAAGGAGTTGCAAAAGACGATTTATCTCTCGCTCTTACCCGTCACGCCACTAGTAAAATCGCCACCCTAGAAGATCTAGAATCAGTGGCAAGCTTGGGGTTTCGTGGTGAGGCGTTAGCCAGCATTGCTTCTATCTCTCGTACACAACTCATCAGCAAACACAGCAATGAAAAACATGCTTGGCGCATTCACTCTATAGGCAGTGATATCAGCCAAATAGAGCCTGCTGCACTAGATGCAGGCACGATTGTAGAAGTGAACGATGTGTACTTTAATACGCCAGCGCGTCGCAAGTTTTTAAAAACCGAGGCCACAGAATACGGCCATTGTGAAGAGGCTTTTACACGCATTGCATTGTCACGGGCAGATGTAGGCTTTTTGCTACAGCATAATGGTAAAGCCACCATGCGCTTAACTAAGGGTGAAGCGCATAAACGCTTTGCAGATGTGCTTGGCCAAGAGTTTGCTAATGAAGCGATTGCGATTGATACCACTGTTGCTGATTTAAAACTATGGGGCTTGGCCGCTAAACCTACTTTTTCGCGTCATGCACGTGATACACAATATGTGTATGTGAATGGGCGGTTTGTACGAGATAAATTGATTAGCCACGCCATACGCCAAGCCTACCAAGATGTGTTGCATCATGACCGTCATCCTGCTTATGTGTTGTTTTTAGAGTGTGACCCGCAGATGGTAGATGTCAATGTGCATCCAGCTAAAACAGAAGTGCGCTTTAGAGACGGCCAGTCGATTCACCGTTTTATTTTTCATGCATTGCACAAGGCCTTGGCAACGCCTACTGGCGCACTTGCTGTGGTGGGAGTAATGCAAGCGCACCATAATCCTTTTCAGCCACAAGCTAGCCACGGAACACCCCAAGCCAGCGACGGATTCAGCTATCCTACTTATCAATCGCAGATGGATTTAAGGGCAGGCGAGGCCGGTAGCTTTTACAATAAGATGTTTGCAGATATCAAACCCTCGAATGAGTCACTGGCTGAATCTAGTCCATTTGTAAACTGTATTGGTAGCGATAATACTGAATTCCCATTGGGATTTGCAATGGCACAATTGCATGGCGTATATATTTTGGCGCAGAATCAACAAGGTTTGGTGGTGGTGGATATGCATGCAGCACATGAGCGTATCATGTACGAGCGCCTCAAGCAGGCGATGGAAAGTGATCGCGTACCAATGCAGCCTTTATTGTTACCAGTGAGCTTTTATGCAGACCGCTTAGAAATGGCTGTCGTGCAAGAGGCCATCAGCTCAGGGAATGATTATCTCGCGCAGTTGGGTTTTGATATTGCAGTGCTTTCTCCAACGACATTGGCTGTGCGCGCTGTGCCCGTGATGTTGCAAGATGCAGATGCGGTGAAACTTGCGCGTGATGTACTACGAGACTTAAGTGCGTTTGGTGGGTCGCGTGCGCTCACAGAGCGTCGCAATGAAATGTTAGGCACCATGGCTTGTCATGCTGCCGTGCGCGCAAATCGTGCACTGGCACTAGCCGAAATGAACGCTTTATTGCGTGATATGGAAGCCACTGAGCGCTCCGGGCAATGTAATCATGGGCGCCCCACTTGGTTTCAAGTGTCCATGCAAGATTTAGATAAAATGTTTATGCGTGGTAAGTAAACACCTCATTTATACATCAGGAGAAGACATGTCAGACGAACCAGAAACCCATGAGCGCGCTTACAGCGAAGCTGAAATCACGCAAAAACTACAAACTGAATTGCCCCATTGGTATTTTGAAGACGGCTGGATAAGACGCAAATATAAAACAGGCAGTTGGAAAGGCACCTTGATGGTGGTGAATACGGTCGGTCATTTGGCCGAAGCCGCTTGGCATCACCCAGACTTAACGGTTTCATATGCATTTGTGATTGTGAAGTTATGTACGCACAGTGCAAAAGGCATTACCGATAAAGACTTTGAGCTGGCGACTAAAATTGAAGAAACCATTCAATGGCAACCCAAAACGCAAGGGTTTAAAGGCCAACCTTCTGCGTTAGAAGGCACGCCGAATGAAGACCAGCGCTTTAAGTACATTAAATACGATTAACCTATTATTTACCTGATTGCGTAATTTCTTGATGTCACCATTACCACCCGCTATTTTCTTGATGGGCCCAACAGCGAGTGGCAAAACCAATGCTGCGGTTTACTTAAAGCAGAATCTGCCTGTTGAACTGATTAGTGTAGATTCGGCTTTGGTGTTTCAAGACATGAACATCGGCACCGCCAAGCCTGACCAAGCCACATTAGAAAAAGCACCACATTTTTTAATCGACATCATCCCGCCAACCAGTGCTTATTCTTCAGCCAATTTTAGAGAAGACGCATTAACGCTGATGGCAGAGATTACAGCTCGTGGCAATGTGCCAGTATTAGTGGGCGGTACCATGTTGTACTTCAAATCACTGGTCTCAGGCTTAAGTGGATTACCAGAGGCAAATCAAGTGATACGCGAAGAAATTGATGCAGAAGCAGTGCTATTGGGCTGGCCTGGCATGCATAATAAATTGGCGGGGATTGACCCTGAAACTTCAGCAAGATTACAACCGAATGATATGCAGCGCATTCAGCGGGCATTAGAGGTATATGCCATCACTGGTCAAACCATGACGCAGTTGCACGCCAAGCAATCGGCACAATCTTTTCCATATCGTATACTCAAGCTCGCATTGATTCCCGGTGATCGTAGCGTGTTGCATGCGCGTATTGCCACACGTTTTCAGCAAATGCTTGACGATGGTCTGGTGGAAGAGGTGAGGGCACTATTGAAAAAATACCCATCATTGACCATGGAAAGTACCTCCATGCGTTGTGTCGGTTACCGCCAAGTGCTGGAATATATGCAAGGGGAATACTCCTTAGAGGAGTTGTGCGACCGCGGTATATTTGCTACACGGCAATTGGCAAAACGACAGCTCACTTGGCTGCGTGGCATGGAAGATACAGTTGAGTTGGATTGTTTGGATACACACTTAAATGAACGGGTTCTTCAAGCTGTTAAAAGTTTTTAGGTGGCATTCTATTCACTTCCGGCATTCATCTTATAGAAAAGTTGTTGTATAGAGACAAATATTTGATAAATTTATAGTCTACAAACACAAGCGTATCTGTATTTTAAAACTGACAATTTTGCGGTGATTGAAAATCATTAATAACACCAAATTTGCAGTGGTGCACTCATTTAAGTGCACCTTAACAATGATTGTGATATTGGAAGACTAGCTAACTGATGGGATATTTCACTAAGTGCAAGTGATAGCCATGCTTCTTAATATCTGCAGTAATGTTAGATTTTGCATCAAGCTCAACAGCAGCTCTTTCAAAAATCAACTTGG
>NCGC01000049.1 GCA_002281475.1 Methylophilales bacterium 28-44-11 | reverse complement strand
ACGACCGAAGCCAGCTCAAATGGTAATAAATACTCTGTATATATCACGCGACCTAATTCAGCCGTATTGCTGTAACCCAATGGCTTAGTTGCGGCATCACTAGCATCAAAGTATTTTCCACTTAACACCATGGCCATTTCAATCACCATCAGAATACCGATAAATCCTGCCATGGGTAAATACTCCCAAAAGCCTTCTCGCAATTTATCAACGTTGATATCGAGCATCATCACCACAAACAAGAACAACACCATCACAGCACCGACATATACCAACACTAAAGCAATCCCTAAGAACTCGGCTTCTAATAACAACCAAATTCCTGAAGCAGTAAAAAACGCTAACACCAAAAACAATGCTGCATGTACCGGATTACGCGTTGTAATGACGCGTAATCCTGCAAACAGCAAGATAGCTGCGAGTGTATAAAATACGTAATCGGTAAATACCATAATGAGTCTTATCTGTAATTTTTATCTTGCGCGCGGTCGTCCGCAATCTGTTTTTCGTACTTATCGCCCACTGCCAACAACATTTCTTTGGTGTACAGTAAATCACCACGCTGTTCACCGTGATAATCGAAGATGCGCGTTTCCACAATGCTATCTACGGGGCATGATTCTTCACATAAACCGCAAAAAATACATTTGGTTAAATCAATGTCATACCGTGTCGTTCTACGGGTATTGTCTTCTCGCTGCTCAGATTCAATCGTAATCGCCATAGCTGGGCAGACAGCCTCACACAATTTACATGCGATGCAACGCTCTTCACCATTCGGATACCGACGCAAGGCATGCAACCCTCTAAACCGATTGGATTGTGGTGTGCGCTCTTCGGGATACTGAATGGTGATTTTGCGCGCAAAGAAATAACGCCCAGTCAGCGCCATGCCTTTGAGCAACTCCCAAAGCATCAAACTACCCAGTGTGTTTTTAATCGAATTCAACATAATTAATGGAATAAATAACCTAGTGAGGTTTGCATCATTGCACCTACAAATACTATCCATACTAAAGTGATTGGAATGAATATTTTCCAGCCTAAACGCATAATTTGGTCATAGCGGTAGCGCGGAAAGGTTGCGCGGAACCATAAAAACAAAAACAATAAGAACGCTACTTTAGCGAGCAACCACAAGAAACTATCTGGAATAAAAGGAACTGGTGATAACCACCCGCCCAAGAACATCAAGGCAGCCAGCATCGATACTAAAATCATATTGGCATATTCTGCTAAAAAGAATACTGCAAAGCCCATGCCCGAATATTCCACGTGGAATCCAGCCACAATCTCAGATTCACCTTCTGCCACATCGAAAGGTGCACGGTTGGTTTCTGCTACCGCACTAATAAAATACACAACAAACAATGGAAATAATGGAATAAAGTACCAGTGCCAGAATCCACCTGTTTGTCCCAATACAATCTTACCTAAATTCAGGGAGTTAGCGCACATGAGCACACCCACTAAGGTAAACCCCATCGCAATTTCATACGACACAATTTGTGCAGCAGACCGTAATGAACCCAAAAATGCATACTTAGAATTAGAAGCCCAGCCTGCAATAATCACACCGTAGACTGCAACTGACGTCATCGCCAAAATGTAAAGTAAGCCGGCATCAATATCAGCAAGCACCATGGTGGCATCAAATGGAATCACAGCCCAAGCAGCAAAGGCAGGCGCAATGGCCAATATAGGCCCTAAAAAAAACAGTCCTTTATTTGAAGCAGTAGGTAAGATTATTTCTTTAAAGAGTAGTTTGAGACCATCTGCGATTGGCTGCAATAAACCCCAATATCCAACGCGGTTGGGACCAATACGCACTTGCATATAGCCAATAACTTTACGTTCTGCCAATGTCAAATAAGCAACCGCAATCATCAACGGCAACACGATGGCCACAATCTTGACCAGTGTCCAAGTCAATGTTTGTACGGGTTCCCAATACTCCCCAAACAACTCAGCTAAAAACGTCATGGTTACATCGCTTCCATGATAGTGGTTTCATAAGGCTTATAATACTCTTCGGTTGTTTTTTCTATTGTTATATCGCCCATTAAGTCACCTAAGCCAATTGTTAATTCATGAGATGCGGCGACACGAACACATCCTTTTGCAACATGGTTATCCAATTTTACTTTAAGCACGGCACTCCCATGATCTTGACGCGCTAACACCACATCTCCTTCTACCAAGCCTAACATGGCCATTTGTTCAGCACACATTCTCGCCATCGGACGGATATTGTATTTGGTTTTTTGTAGCGGTGCAGATCGGCGGACTATCGGGTCGGACTCGTATTGAGGCACTTCGCCAATACGCTGTAAACCTACTTTTTTGATGTTAATTTGAATTTCGACTAATTCTTTTAAGTTATTATTCAAACTACGCCATACAACGGTGGAGGGTTTTTCATGATTGAACACTGCATTTTTCACTTCTTCACTGCTGTTAAAATCAAACCCTTGCAAACCTAATGTATTGGCTAGTACTCTTAGCACCTTCCAGGCAGGTCTACATTCACCCAGTGGCTTTGTAACAGCCTGAAAGCTTTGTACGCGCCCTTCCATACTCATAAAAGTGCCAGATGTTTCTGTAAATGGAGCAATGGGTAACAAGATATCTGCGTGATCTAGGGCTGTTGATTTATAGGCAGTCAGTGCAACCACACACTCCGCTTTTGCCATGGCTGCTTTTGCCAAAGCCGCATGCTGACAATCCAGCTCTGGTTCAATATTTAATAACAAATATGCTTTACGTGGCACTTCTAACATCGCACGCGCATGCATGCCCGTCGGACTAGGCATTACACCCATCATGTGCATCCCTGTACTATTGGCTGCAGCAGGTAAAATGCCGCCTTTGGCACCTGAGATACCTGCAATCGCTTCTGCCATACTGTACATTTCAGTAAAGCGTGGATCACTCAAGCCCATATTACCAATAAAGATACCGACTTTAGGTGCAATCAACACCAAGTCATCAGTCATCCCAGCTAAGCTTTCTGCGATGGCTTGTGCATTTGGACGCACGCGTATTTCTTCTAACAATTGATTAAGAGAAGGTGGTAAGCACAATGAAAGTTTTTGTAAACCTGACATGGCTTTAAGAATTTGTCCCAACACATTCACCATGTCATTTGGACGCACAATCACCTTATGTGCCACATCCATCAATGGGTTATTGTCCAATGGGCTCACAATAGACAGTTCAGCACCATTGGCTACCGCTTTGCGGAAGCGCTGTGCCAGTAATGGGTGTTCATTTCGAATATTAGAGCCAATCAACAAGATACGATCGAGCTCTTCAATTTCTTGAATATTGCAACCCATCCATGGCGTACCGATACGTTTACCATCTAATCTAAAATCAGTTTGGCGCAGACGATAATCCACATTGCCACAACCTAAGCCATTAGCCAACTGCTTGATTAAATAGCCTTCTTCCATCGTGCTATTGGGAGAAACCAACACACCCAATGCATCGGCACCATGTTCTGTTGTAATGTCTTTAAGTTGACCAGCTGCAAACTCTAGGGCCGTTTTCCAATCGGTTTCTTGCCACTGACCATTGTGCTTAATCATGGGCACTTTAAGACGGTCAGGACTGTTCAAACCTTCGTAAGAATAACGATCGCGATCAGACAGCCAACATTCATTAATAGATTCTTTTTCACGCGGCAATACTCGCATGACTTTATGGTCTTTTACATGCACTTCAATATGCGAACCTAAACCATCATGAGGCGCGATCGAAGGGCGGCGTGTGAGCTCCCAACTACGGGCTGAATACCTGAATGGTTTACTGGTTAAGGCGCCTACTGGGCACAAATCAATGATGTTGCCGCTTAACTCAGAATTCACGGATTTATCGACATACGCAGTAATTTCAGCATGTTCACCACGGCCGACTAGACCTAACTCTTGTATGCCACCCACTTCTTTTAAGAAGCGTACACAACGTGTACATTGAATACAGCGCGTCATGTCTGTGCTAATGAGCGGTCCAATATTTTTATTAAACACCACGCGTTTTTCTTCGGTATAACGAGAACCACTGGCACCGTACGCGACAGCAATGTCTTGCAAATCGCACTCCCCACCTTGATCACAAATTGGGCAATCTAACGGATGATTGATTAACAGAAATTCCATCACGCTTTTTTGTGCTTCCACCGCTGCTTTGCTACGCGTGAAAATTTTCATGCCATCCGCCACTGGCGTAGCGCATGCTGGTAATGGCTTATTGAATTTTTCAACTTGAACAAGACACATACGACAGTTAGCCGCAACCGACAATTTCTTGTGATAGCAGAAACGAGGAATAGCAATGCCCACCTTGTCAGCTGCATCAATGATGGTACTGCCGTGTTCGACTTCTAGGGGCTTGCCGTCTATTTCAATATTTAACATGTAGATACCGTATTGTTTATATCGTCGTGATTACTTACCGTCAACCATGCTTTTGCCATGCTGAATATAGTATTCAAACTCAGGCCTAAAATGTTTAATAAAGCTCAATACAGGCGTAGCGGCAGCATCTCCTAACGCGCAAATAGTGCGCCCAGAAATGTTATTGCTCACGTCGGTCAGCAAATCTAAATCTTCCATTTTTCCTTTGCCGTCTACAATACGTGAAATGACGCGGTATACCCAGCCCGTGCCTTCACGACATGGGGTGCATTGTCCGCAACTTTCTTCGTAAAAGAAATAGCTCAGCCTTTTAAGCGTTTTCACCATGCAAGTCGTTTCGTCCATCACAATCATGGAGCCTGCACCTAAGCTGGAGCCTGCTTTGCTTAAACCATCATAATCCATGGTGGCTTCCATAATCGCGCTGGCCGGCATCACCGCAGTTGAAGGGCCACCAGGAATGACAGCCTTGAGTTGGCGACCTTTCCAAACTCCACCTGACATTGCTAGCAACTCGGTAAATGGCGTTCCCATTTTTACCTCATAGTTACCTGGCTTTTCTACATGGCCTGAGACTGAAAACAATTTTGTACCACCAGAGTTTCGCACGCCTAAATCCGCAAACGCCTGGCCACCGTGCTGCAATATCCAAGGAATAGAAGCAAAACTTTCTGTGTTATTGACATTGGTTGGCTTACCAAATACGCCATAACTAGCTGGAAATGGTGGCTTAAAGCGTGGCTGGCCTTTTTTACCTTCTATTGATTCAATGAGTGCAGTTTCTTCACCGCAAATATACGCGCCATAGCCATGCACTGCGTATAAATCAAAACTAAAGTTTGTACCAAACAATTGATCGCCAATGTAGCCAGCTTTACGCGCTTCATCTAACGCACGTTCAAACGACTCATAATCTTCCCATATTTCCCCGTGAATATAGTTATAGCCGACACGCGCGCCCAATGTGTAAGCGGCGATTGCCATGCCTTCAATCAACTGGTGGGGGTTATAGCGAATAATATCACGGTCTTTAAATGTACCTGGTTCGCCTTCATCGGTATTACATACCAAATACTTGGTACCGTCAAAATACCGTGGCATAAAGCTCCACTTTAGACCCGTTGGAAAACCAGCACCTCCGCGGCCACGTAAATTGGAGACTTTGACCTGCGTAATAATCTCCGTGGCTTTGACTTTTTCCGTGACGATGCGCTTAAGTTGCGCATATCCACCTAGTTTTTCATAGGTTTCAAGCGATGCAGGATTTTTTTCCGTTAAGGTTCTAAGCGTCAGTAAAGTCTGACCGTTTAAATCTGTCATGACAGGAGCAGAGGATGTTTTCATTAACGCAGCCATTATGGAAGTTCCTTCAAAATCTCATCGACTTTTTCTGGCGTTAAAAATTCATGCATGTGTGCATTATTAATGTGGAGCAATGGAGCACCACCACAGCAGCCCATGCACTCACCTTCTTTTAAACAAAATTTGCCATCTGCGCTTACTTCATTAAAACCAATACCTAATTTTTCTTGCAAATGATCAACAATTACATCCGCATCGCGCAACATACAAGAAATATTGGTACACACTGTGATTTTGTATTTTCCGACCGGTGACAAATCGTACATATTATAAAAAGTAGCCACTTCCATTGCCGCAATCTCAGGAATACGCAAGTATTCGGCGACCTCTGTGATGCTCTCTTTAGATAACCAACCACGCTCCATTTGCACAATACGCAATGCCGACATTACCGCTGCCTGACGTTGATTTGCGGGATATTTGCTTAATTCAAACTCAATTTTATCTACGGCTTCTTTGCTTAACATAATCTATCGATCTATCTCGCCAAACACAATATCCTGTGTACCTATAATTGCCACTAAATCAGCAATCATATGTCCTCTCGTCATTTCATCTAATGCCGCCAAATGTGGGAACCCTGGTGCGCGTATTTTTAAACGATATGGCTTGTTCGCACCATCCGACACCATATAAATTCCAAACTCACCTTTAGGATGTTCTACCGCGGCATAAGCTTCGCCCGCTGGCACATGAAACCCTTCAGTGAAGAGTTTAAAGTGGTGAATCATGTCTTCCATATTGGTTTTCATACCTTCACGATTCGGTGGCGCCACTTTATGGTCGTCTGTTATCACTGGGCCTGGATGTTTACGCAACCAATCCACACATTGCTTAATAATGCGATTCGATTGTCTAAATTCTTCGATACGCACTAAATAACGGTCATAACAATCACCATTTACACCAATTGGAATATCAAAATCTAAATCAGCATAGACTTCATAGGGTTGCTTTTTGCGTAAATCCCAAGCAATACCAGAGCCGCGCAACATCGGGCCCGTCATCCCGAGAGCTAACGCACGCTCAGGTGTGACTACGCCAATACCGACGGTACGTTGCTTCCAAATACGGTTGTCCGTGAGCAAGGTTTCATACTCATCTACATAGGTAGGAAAGCGATTGGTAAAATCTTCAATAAAATCCAACACTGAACCTTGACGATTTTCATTGAGCTTATTGATTTCGTTAGCACTTCTGAATTTAGTGGTTTCGTGTTGCGGCATTTTATTGGGCAAATCACGATAGACGCCACCAGGACGATAATAAGCAGCATGCATACGTGCACCAGAAACCGCCTCGTATACGTCAAACAAATCTTCACGCTCACGAAATGCGTATAAAAATACCGTCATCGCGCCTACGTCTAATGCGTGCGCACCTAACCACAACAAATGATTTAATACACGCGTGATTTCATCAAACATGACACGGATATACTGTGCACGAATGGGCACTTCGAGACCCAACATTTTCTCAATAGCCATTACATACGCATGCTCATTGGCCATCATCGACACATAGTCCAAGCGATCCATATAAGGTACGCTTTGTAAGTAAGTACGATTTTCTGCTAACTTTTCAGTCGCTCTGTGCAATAAGCCGATATGCGGGTCAGCGCGCTGAATCACTTCTCCATCCAGCTCTAGCACCAAGCGCAATACGCCATGCGCAGCTGGGTGCTGCGGACCAAAATTCATCGTGTAGTTTCTAATTTCAGCCATGGTGAAATCCCTCATCACGAATCACACGCGGCACATTGTTACGCAACTCTATTGACACCGGCTGATAGATTACGCGCTGTTGTACCGGGTCATAACGCATTTCAACATTACCAATCATGGGAAAATCTTTACGGAATGGATGTCCTACAAAACCGTAATCTGTAAGTAGTCGACGTAAATCAGGATGATTTTCAAACATCATGCCATACAAATCAAACGCCTCGCGTTCAAACCAATTGGCCACTGGCCAAACGTCAACGAGGGTTGGAAACACTGGGAAATCATCATCAGTTGCAAACACACGCAAACGTACACGCTGATTCAATGATACTGAAAGCAAATGAATGACCACAGCAAAACGTTGTCCTTGCCATTGTCCATCCGCATACTCTGAATAATCAACCCCACACAGATCAATCATTTGCTCAAATTTTAATTCCGCATGATCTCGCAACTTTAAACAAGTTTGCATCATATCGCCTAGCTTAACTTCAATCGTGATTTCGCCATGTGCCACCACGTGCTGGGTGATCAAATCACTTAGCGCGAGCTTTAATTGAGCAGAAAGTTGTTCTAATTTGGCTGACATAAATACGCTTTTATCCAATATCGACACTATCGAGCAATGGTGTTGGTTCTTCTAATTTTCTTTTGGAGTTGAATGATGCCATACAGCAAGGCTTCTGCTGTTGGGGGGCAGCCAGGCACGTATACATCGACAGGTACGATACGATCGCAACCGCGCACAACTGAGTAAGAATAATGGTAATAACCACCACCATTGGCACAGCTACCCATGGAAATCACCCAACGCGGTTCCGCCATTTGGTCATAAACTTTACGTAGGGCTGGGGCCATTTTGTTAACCAATGTACCCGCTACAATCATGACATCGGATTGACGTGGACTGGGTCTAAACACAATACCAAAGCGGTCCAAATCATAACGCGAGGCACCTGCATGCATCATCTCCACCGCACAACAAGCCAAACCAAATGTCATCGGCCACATAGAGCCTGTCCGCGTATAGTTGATGACAGTATCCAGCGTTGTAGTGACAAAGCCTTTTTCTAACACACCTTCAATACTCATAGATCGCTAACCTCAGCAAGGCCACGTAGCGACTCAAGCGCCGGGCAAAAAGGTTTTAAAATAGTGTGAACTGACAACTTATATACATGCCGCTTAGAAATCTTACGCAAACATTTACTTGCAGGTATGGATGGATGAATCATTAATCCCATTCTAAGGCGCCCTTCATCCACTCATATACAAAGCCAACCACCAAAACAAAGAGGAAGAACATCATTGCCCAAAAACCAGCCAAGCCAATTTCTTGAATCACCACTGCCCACGGGAAAAGAAATGCAATTTCCAAATCAAACAGAATAAACAGGATTGCCACCAAGTAATAACGCACATCAAATTTCATGCGTGCATCTTCAAAGGCTTCAAAACCACATTCATAAGGAGAATTTTTTTCGGCGTCTGGCCGATGGGGGGAGACCAGTTTACCAAGGACGAGCGGACCTAAACCTACAGCCAAACCAACCAAAATAAACATCAAGATAGGAAAATAATTTTCTAACACCGGTCAGCCCTAAGCTAATTTAAAACGCATACTACTGTTTTTGATTTGATACTTTCGCACATCCGGGGATGCCTAAATTCATGCATCATAAACCCTAACTCTCGACTTGAGATTATCACGATAGTTCAATGTTTTTGGTGCCGACGGAGAGACTCGAACTCTCACGACTTTCGTCACTACCCCCTCAAGATAGCGTGTCTACCAATTCCACCACGACGGCAATTATTACAACACAAGCACTTTACTCGTTAGGAATATCTTTCGCAGTTTCAGCAGCAGGAGCAACTTCAGTTGGTATCGTGGAAGCATCCAATTGCACACTGCCTTTCGTATCAACAGCGGGTATCTCGCCAGTATTAATTACACTTCCACTACCGCTTCGGTGACTCGCCAGGTAAGCCAGTGTTAAACTGGTAACAAAAAATACTGCAACAAACACAGCCGTTAACTTACTCAGCACATTTGAAGATCCAGAAACACCAAACAAACTACCTGAAGCGCCGCTTCCAAATGCAGCACCCATGTCAGCACCTTTACCGTGCTGAAGCAAAACCAGACCAATCACAGCAGCGGCTGCGAGGATATGTACTACCAATATAATTTTTTCCATAATGTTTTCTTGATTTACAGCGATGTTTACGTGACCAACATCTCGCAAACTTGTTCGGCTGCCTGACAAATTTTGACAAAATCTTGCGCATGGAGAGAGCACTTACCCACTAAGCCCCCATCAATGCCATTCACAGAGAATAATTGTACCGCATTTTGAGCGTTTACGCTTCCTCCGTACAGTATTTTTAGCGTACTTTCTGACTGGGAAGATGGTTGCGTCAACTTTTGACGAATAAATTGATGCATGGCTTCTGCTTGCACTGGCGATGCAGCTAATCCAGTACCAATCGCCCATATCGGCTCGTAAGACACAATAGCATGCTCAAATACCTTGACACCAAATTTACTCACAATAGCGTCCAATTGCTTCCCCACTACCATCTGCATGACACCAGCCTCACGCTCAATCAGCGTCTCTCCCACGCACAACACTGGAGTAAGACCATGATGGATGGCAAGCATAAACTTATCTGCGATATTTTCATCAGATTCACAGTACGCCGTGCTTCGCTCAGAGTGTCCCAATATCACGTACTGAGCACCAAAATCCTTGAGCATTTCCGCACCGACCTCACCGGTATATGCCCCAAATTCAAACTTAGCCATATTTTGTGCGCCCCAGGCGATATTGGTATGCTGCAACATCTGTTGCGCCTGTGCGAGATAAGGATAAGGCACACACACCACGATTTGCGTGTGACTTAAAGAGCTTAAATCGTTAAGATATGCGTTGAGAAGGGTTGCATTTTGCTGGAGATTGCCATGCATTTTCCAGTTAGCGATGACTATTTTTGCGTGCGGATTTGGATTTGGAGACAAGAGGTAGACCAATAAATATTGAGCACCTTGAATTTTACGCTGTCACCCATGACAGGGCAATACATTTTGCCAAACTGGCACATTTGGAATAAGACACTGGATGTCTATTTTGAAGACCCCCAGCGCAAGTGAGTTAACTAAAGATTTCAATGATAAAGGCAAGCCAAACCCAAGAATAAAGATTAATTAAGCCGTTAATGCTGGGTAATCAATGTAGCCTTTTTCAGTACCGCCGTAAAAAGTTTTACTATCCGCTTCATTTAATGGTGCATCATGCTCAAAACGCGCAACCAAATCTGGGTTAGCAATAAATGGGACGCCATAAGCCACGACATCTGCATGACCATTTGCAATTGCCGCATTACCACGCGCTTTATCGTAACTTAGGTTAGCCATATATGCGCCTTTGAACATCTTGCGAAATGCTGAAAAATCAAACGGATCTGCTTCTCCTCCGCCATGAATACCACCCTCAACCGCATGTAAATAAGCCAAGTCAAACGTGCTCAATGCATTGGCAACGTAATAAAAGATGCCTTGTGGATTGCTGTCTTTCATGTCGTTAAACGGATTGACAGGAGACAATCTGACACCTACTTTATCAGACCCTATCACTTCTACTACCGCACGGGTCACTTCCATTAATAATCGCGCACGATTCTCGTAGCTACCTCCATATTGGTCTGTACGATGATTACTCCCATCGCGTAAAAATTGATCTAATAGGTAGCCATTGGCTGCATGAATTTCGACACCATCAAAACCGGCTGCCATCGCAGATTTTGTAGCATGCACATAGTCTTGCACAAT
>NCGC01000048.1 GCA_002281475.1 Methylophilales bacterium 28-44-11 | reverse complement strand
TGCGAGCCGATTGGGCATGTGCAAGAAAAAGGCGATTACGTAGAAAGTTGGCAACCACAAATCATGACGGCAGGCGCATTGAAATCTGCACAACACATTGCAAAAACCATGACGGATGCGCTTGGTGGATTAGGTCTATTCGGCGTAGAGTTGTTTGTCCAAGGTGATCAAGTGTGGTTCTCAGAAGTAAGCCCACGTCCGCATGATACGGGAATGGTGACCATGTGTAGTCAACGTTTAAGCGAGTTTGAATTACATGCGCGCGCTATTCTTGGCTTGCCGGTGGATGTTGCAATGACGCAACCGGGCGCAAGTGCAGTCATTTACGGAGGGGTAGAAAGTAGCAACCTTAGCTTTACCGGTGTAGAGCAAGCCCTTGCAATTGCGAATACCGACATACGCTTGTTTGGTAAGCCAGCCTCATTTGAGCGTCGTCGCATGGGGGTGGCATTAGCTACTGCAGCCAATACAGATCAAGCCAGAGTCAATGCAAAATTGGCTGCGAGCTTGGTTAAACCTAAGGTTCTGTGAGCACCTACAAGAGAATGATAGATGTTAGATAAGATCGAAGAAGCCGGTAGTAATCAATCTACCTTTTACGAATTATTGGGCGGTGAGGCGAGTGGACAAGCCCTCATCAAGCAGCTAGTAGATACTTTTTATGATGTCATGGAGAGCGATCCAAAAGCAGCAGGCATTCGTGCAATCCATCAGGCCGACTTAACGGATGCGCGTGAAAAGCTGACGATGTTTTTGACAGGTTGGATGGGCGGTCCACAACTGTATATTGAACGCCACGGTCACCCCATGCTTCGTCGTCGTCATATGCCTTTTGTGATTGGTGAATCTGAACGCGATCAATGGATGTATTGCATGATACGTGCCATGCATACGTTGCAATTGGATGAAGAGGTCATGAAGAAATTAGCCAGCCAGTTATATGGGGTAGCTGATTTTATGCGTAACCATTAACCGGTCATAGATCAAATAAGTTTTAGGAGTTGTAATATCGTTTAGTATTACCTAGTTTGCATTGCATCAATAACACCTGTTGAATACCCACTAACATCAATAAAAGGTAGCTTTCTTGGTATTGAAACAATTATTACGCGTGGTATGTGCAGTCTCTTTTAGCGTTCTCGCAATTTCTGTTGTGAGTGCCTATCCTTTTTTTCAAAATTTGATACTTCCCCCAAATCATTTGAGTACATTGACAGCATCTACGTCGCAACAAGCGCAGTCTTTATTGGCATGGGTCACTGTCTACAAAATGCAACTGACCATGGCCATGTTTTTAGTCTTGGCCATACTTACATTTGCATTGTTTATTTTAGACCAAGAATTTCGTGCAAGATTACGCCACAAGCTTTCACCCAATGTAGATCACAATAATTTTCAAGTCAGTGACCCAGCCTTGATGCAGAAAATTACTTTGTCTCGCTTAGGCTTTTTAGTGGCATTAATCGCCACGTTTATATTGATTACCATTACCTACCAATCGTATGTCAATCAAACAATCGTTATTCTCTGGGCTATAAGTGTTTTTGTTTTTAATCTGACAGGCACCTATTTTTTTGGCAGTTTAAAACGTGCCCACCAGATGGAGCGCTTAGTGAACAAGCTACATACGCATATTAAAAATAAGGACGAAGCACAAGAAAAGTTATTACAAGCCGAACAACGTTTAAAGCAACAATCCATCAGTTTGGCTTATTTAGCTTCAACGCAACTCAATAAGCACACTGAGCCTGAGACTTTTTATCAGGCATTAGTCAAGCAATCTGCCGAAACCTTGAACGTGGCGCGCGTGAGTGTATGGCTATATTCAGACGATAAACAAGAATTGATTTGTCACACACTGTATGACTTAAAGTCGCAACGTTACCTATCAGAACAAGTGTTGTATGCAAAAGAGTTACCTCAATATTTTGGCGCACTGGCAAAATCACGTGTAGTAGCTGCCGATGATGTATATCAACATAGTGCTACGCAGGAATTTTTATCCGACTATTTTCCATCACACCAAATAGGCGCAATGCTAGATGCCACCATATGGCATGACGATGAGTTGATGGGAGTCATTTGCCATGAACATGTGGGTGGTACAAGAGCGTGGACCATCGATGAACAAAACTATGCAGGCTCGTTGGCGGATTTAGCACGGTTAACTATTGAACTGCATAGGCGACAACAAGTAGAAACGGACTTGGTAGAACACCGTGAAAATTTTGAAGACATGCTAAAAAGCCGGACGGCCTCTATCGAAAGTAATGCAAAGTTATTTCGTTTTTTGGTAGAGCGTGCTCCTGTCACTATTTTATACATGAATGCTGCAAACGAAGTGATTGAAATGAACCCAGAGGCAGAGCGTATCAGTGGTTATCGTCGGGAAGACGCGATTGGCAAAACCTATCGTGAGTTATTTGTGCCGGATGGACACATCCATGACTACGATAAATACTTTAGAGAAGTGTTTAATGGTAATAAGATTCAAGGGCAAGAAATGCTGATCCGTCGCGCAGACGGCTCCACCATTGAGCTCTCTGTGTCTAGAAGCATGGAGTTGGATGCTGAAGGCAATCCTGTGATTATTTCGATAGGGCAGGACATCAGTCAGCAGAAAGCGTTGGAAGTCTCTTTGATTCAGGCAAGAGAAGCCGCAGAATCTGCAGACCGTATCAAATCCATGTTTGTCGCTTCTATGTCACACGAGTTACGTACGCCTTTAAATTCCATTATTGGATTTTTGGGGGTGGTATTACAAGGGATGTCCGGTGAGCTAAACCCCAAACAAAAGGACCAGCTTGGGCGTGCTTATGCTTCCTCCAAACATTTGTTATCACTGATTTCTGATGTCATTGATATTTCCAAAATAGAGGCAGGTTTTTTAGAAACGCATCAAGACACATTTCTTGTAAAAAATGTGATGGATGAAGTCGCTAATGCGGTGCAACATTTAGCCGTAGAGCGAAATTTAGCATTGATGATTGAATGTCCTGAGCATTTAACGCTCAACTCTGATCGAAAACGTATTTACCAAGTAGTGTTAAATGTGGTGTCAAATGCCTTGAAATACACAGAAACAGGGCAAGTAAAGGTCGTATTGACGCCATTAGATGAGGTGTTGGAAATCATGGTTGAGGATACGGGAATAGGCATTAACGACGAAGGCCTTAAAAAACTTTTCAAACCCTTTGAACGCGTTGACTCAAGATTAAAAATCAAAACGTTGGGTACAGGCTTGGGTTTATATCTTACACACAAAATTCTCACATTATTGTTGGGCGGTAGCATCGAGGTAAAAAGTCAGGTTGAAAAAGGGAGCACATTTACCATACGCCTGCCCTATCAAATGCCTACCTTAGAAGCACGAAAATCGGTGAATATTTTAGAAGGTCAATGATGAAAACTGCGTTGATTATTGAAGATAATGACAACAATTTAGAGCTGATACGCTTTATTTTGCAACAAGCTGGCTATCGAGTGCGCTTTGCCATGACAGGACTTGAGGGGGTTCAGCAAGCCTTGGCAATCCCGCCAGACTTTATTGTGCTGGACATTCAATTGCCTGATATCAATGGCTTGGAGGTCTTAAAACGTATTCGGGCAAACGCAATTGGGGCGACAGTGCCTATTATTGCAATGACTTCTTATGCCATGTCTGGTGACAAAGAGCGGTTGCTAGCTGCTGGCTGCACTAGCTATATTGAAAAACCGATTGACCCGATGACGGTGATTGCGCAAATTGAAGCTGTGATTGGTAAGGACAGTACATCATGAAAATATTAATTGCGGAGGATGATGATAATTCTAGACAGTTGCTCGTGGATTTATTTCATTCCAAAGGGGAGGAGGTCGCAAGTTTTGATAACGGCTTGAACGCCCTTGCTTATTTACACGCAAATCCTGTCGATTTGATTGTCTCAGATATATTAATGCCAGAGATGGATGGCTATGGGTTGTGTCGCGCGGTAAAACAAAATATATCAATGCAACATATCCCCTTTGTGTTTTATACCGCCACCTATACCTCAAGCCAAGATGAACGGTTTGCAATGTCATTAGGGGCTGCAGCTTTTTTGATAAAACCGATGGATTTATACGCATTTTTAGACGTGATTGCTGAGGTTACCAAAAAAGATGCTAAACAACATAGAGCACCCAAGGGCAGGGGGTTGTATCGTGTGGCACCTGTTAAGTTTGATAAACAACATACCGATCTAGTACGCGCAAAACTGGATAAAAAAATTATAGAACTCAATCAAGAGCGTCAAAAACTAATCGAAAGTGAGGCACGTTTTAGGGATTTTGCAGAAGCCTCTGCAGATTGGTTTTGGGAGTCTGATGCAGTACTGAATATCCATGCGTTAAGTGGTTCGCCTTCTGGCCTCAGTGTATGCAATTTAAAAGATATCGCCAAAGCCTGTCAGAGTCACTTGGCTGACGATATGTTGCATGTTCTCCATCAACGTTTACCCTTTTCCGATTTTATTGTGCATTTTGTGGATGCCAATGATCAACATATGTATCTACGTGTGTCAGGTAAACCCATTTTTGATGAAAAGTTAAATTTCATTGGCTATCGAGGCGTGGGTAAAGATGTCAGTGAAATGATTGCGCTAAACCGAAAAGTTGAGTTTTTAGCTTCTCATGATGAATTAACGGGTCTTCCCAACCGTAATGTCTTTAAAACCAACTTAGGGCTCGCACTAAAAAAAGCGGAGCGTAATCTTGAGCAAGTACTCTTATTATATTTTGATATTGATCACTTTAAGTTGGTCAACGATACTTTAGGGCATGAGGCAGGTGACCAGCTCCTGATGATGGCAACCAAACGTATTGTGGAGTGTGCAAGAAGCAGTGACGTGTTGTATCGCATGGGCGGTGATGAATTCGTGATGGTGATTGAATCAGCCACTCCGCAAGATGGACACCGTATTGTGCGAGACATCGTAAAAGCATTCTCGCTACATTTTGAAATTTTGGGGCAACGGGTATACACCTCTGTCAGTATTGGCGTAAGTGTCTACCCTGATGATGCGACAGATTCACAAACTTTGCTTACCTATGCTGATTTAGCCATGTACCGCACCAAACAGAATGGCCGTAATAGTTTTGAGTTTTATACGCCCAATATGAACTTCATTCCAAAACAGTGGATGGATATGGAGCATGGCATGCGTTTGGCCTTGCATAAAGATGAATTTCATATGGTTTACCAACCACAATTAGATGCTGAGCGCAATGAAGTCGTAGGCATGGAAGCATTAATACGCTGGACACATCCTGACCATGGATTAATTGCCACCAATGAGCTTATTCGTATTGCTGAGCAATCGTCTCTAATTAACAATATTGATGACTGGGTATTAGAAGAAGTGTGCAGACAGATGCGTGCATGGATCGATGCAGGATATGAGTTGCCGCGTGTCTCAGTGAATATGTCGGCAAGGCATTTGCGTTCTGATAACTTAATGCATCTACTTAATAATATTCCACAACATTATGGCATTGACCCCCGCATGTTATGTATTGAAATCACTGAGCATGCCATTTTAGAAGAAAGCACGACAGTCAGAAACAATATGCAAGCCATTAAAAAGGCTGGGTTCAGCATTTCGTTAGACGATTTCGGTACAGGTCACTCTTCATTGCTTTATCTTAAGCGCTGGGCGGTAGATGAAGTCAAAATTGATCGTACATTTGTCAATGACTTAGTCAATAGTGATGAGGACCGCGCTATTGTGCGTGCAATGGTGGCGTTGGCCGAAGCCCTAGATTTGGATTTAGTAGGTGAGGGTGTGGAAAATCAACATCAAGCTGACATTCTATTAGCGAGTGGTTGCAAAGTCATTCAAGGTTACTTTTATTCTAAACCTGTGTCACCTGAGCAAGTGACACATTGGCTTAGAAAAAATGTAAATTAACTACGTTGCTTTAAACCACCTAACAATGCAGCAACCGGCGTTTTGCGACTTTGACTAGTCATGGTTTTGGTTGAAGCTTTGTCAATTACAGCAGTTGGTTCGTAAGGCTTATTAAACCAAGCGTCCGCAGTTGTTCTTTTCGGTCTACTCACGTGAGTGCTTGCAGAGGTTGAGCGTGGTTTTTTATCTTCTGTAGAAGTATTGCGTGACCCTGCACTGTGTGATGATTCGACTTGCGCAATTTGGCGCACAATCGTTTTTTTCATCAATTTCTCAATTTCAACGAAGTATTTTTCTTCATCTTCTGAAATTAAAGAAATGGCAATACCACTCGCGCCAGCACGTCCTGTACGCCCAATTCTATGCACATAGTCTTCTGGCGCACTTGGAATTTCGTAATTGATGACCATGGGCAAGTCTGTAATATCTAAACCGCGTGCAGCCACATCAGTCGCCACTAGTGCCATCACTTTGCCTGCTTTAAAGGCATCAAGTGCTTCGATTCGTTCTTTTTGAGATTTATCGCCGTGAATCGCATCTGCAGAAATATTTTCTTTCTGAAGCGCTCGCGCTAAACGACTCGCCGTCAATTTGGTTTTTGTAAACACAATCACTTGATCGGTTTGTGCTTGTTTAAGCAATTGCACCAAAAATGCCTGTTTGCTTGTGGCGCTTACCGAATAAGCTTGCTGTGTAATGTTCTCATTCGAAGCATTACTTCTTGCCACTTCAATTAGGGTAGGATTGGTTAAAAATTCGTCTGCTAGCTTTTTAATGTCGTTCGAAAAAGTAGCAGAAAACATCATGTTCTGACGTTGTTTAGGCAATAATGCCAAAATACGTTTGAGGTCTGGCATAAAGCCCATATCCAACATGCGGTCTGCTTCGTCTAATACTAAAATCTGTACCTGACTAAGAGAAAGTGTTTTTTGTTCGATATGGTCTAATAAGCGACCAGGCGTGGCCACTAAGACTTCAACCCCTTTTTTTAATTGCGGGGTTTGCGTCTTAATATCTACACCACCATATACCACCAAGCTAGAAAGCGGTGTATGTTTGGCATACACTTTGACACTTTCTTCTACTTGAATGGCCAACTCACGCGTTGGTGTCAGCACCAATGCGCGAATAGGGTGTTTTGCTGGTGATGTGCTGGTGCTGGCAAATGGTAACAATTTTTGCAAAACAGGCAACGCAAACGCTGCCGTTTTACCCGTACCCGTTTGCGCGCCCGCCATCAAATCCCCACCCGCCAATGCCAATGGAATGGCTTTGGCTTGAATGGGCGTAGGGGTCGTGTAGCCTGTCTCTAAAATGGCTTGCAGCAAAGGCGCTGCTAAGCCAAGTCCATCAAAATTTACTTCTGTATTGGTATCCATGTAAAGTAATGTAAGCCTAAATTAAGCAAAACTACGGTTACGTTTAGGTTTGTTATCACCACTGAAGCCACTTGCGTTTACACGCGGAGCACTACGTTGCGGACGTGGATTGCCAAATTTTTCGCCTGTACTTGGTTTGCTGCTTGGACGACTATCACGAGGTGCATCAGTACGCGCTGTTCTCTCTTGACGACCACGACCGCCAAACTCTTGGCTTAATGCGCGCGCAAATTGAAAGTCTGTATCTTTCGTGTAGTTTCGGCTGTTGCCGTTCACTTCTTGTTGGCTATCACGTGGTGTTGCATCCGCATGACGTGGTTGACTGTCACGGTGACGTGAAGCGCCATCAGCACGAGGTGCGCCATCATTGAATGAGCGCGTTGCTTGTGGTTTTGCACCACGTTCATTCATGACACGGTCACCAAAGCTTGAACCACGGGCTGCGTTGTCACGCGATTGGTAGCCACCGCGAGCTCCTGGTTTATGCGCGCTGCTACGGTCATTGTTACGACCACGTTTGCCAGCTGGCGCTTCCGATTTCATCGGACGTTTTGGCTCAAAACCTGCAATCACAGAACCTTCTAATTTTTGACCAGTATATTGCTCAATCTTACGCAATAAATGACGGTCGATATTTGAGGCAAACGAAATCGCAATACCAGTGTTGTTGGCGCGACCAGTACGACCAATGCGGTGTACGTAATCTTCAGCAAATTTTGGTAAATCATAATTAATTACGTGACTAATACCTTGCACATCAATACCGCGGGCTGCCACATCAGTCGCTACTAACACTTTAACATCACCATGACGTAACTTAGTCAACGTGCGGTTACGCGCGCCTTGTGTCATATCACCATGCAAAGCTGCTGTTTTATGGCCAGCTGCATATAAGTCTTCAGCCAATAAGTCAGCGTGACGTTTTGTGCTGGTAAAAATAATCGCTTGATTGACATCTGGAGCAATCAATAGATGCTCAAGCAATTTGTTTTTGTGATTCATATCATCCACAAAGTGCAAACGTTGCTCAATGTTGGCATGTTTTTCTTTTTGGCCAGCCACTTGTAATGTGATTGGATTATTTAAGAATTGTTTTGCAATATGACCAATGCCATCTAACGTAGCTGAGAACAACAATGTTTGACGCTCTTTTGGTAATGCTGCACAAATCTTTTCAACATCTGGCATAAAGCCCATGTCTAACATACGGTCAGCTTCATCTAGCACCAACATTTGTAAACGGCTTAAGTCAATACGGCCACGTTCCATATGGTCAATAAAACGACCTGGTGTGGCTACTAAGATATCTAAAGGTTGTGACAGCAATTTGTTTTGAAGTGGGTAAGGCATGCCGCCCACAATACTTACAGTACGTGCGCGAATATATTTACCGTATTTACGAGCAGCTTCATTGACTTGCGCAGCCAACTCACGGGTTGGGGTCAACACTAAAATACGTGGACCACGGCTTTTTAATGGATGTGGTGTTGCTAATAAATTAAGCGCTGGCAATGTAAATGCAGCGGTTTTACCGGTACCGGTTTGTGCAGAAGCCATGATGTCACGGCCTTCTAATGCAGGTGGAATTGCTTGTGCTTGTACTGCTGTGGGTGTGTCGTAGCCTGCTTCAAGCACGGCACGTAAAATAGTTGGGTCTAGATTTAATGATTCAAAAGACAATGTATGTCCCCTTCAAATGTAAATAAAAAAGGGCGCAAGCAAAATACATCTCAGCTGAAAAAATATCAGCTAAAAACGCGAAAGCAGAGATACTACAAACTCATCAAAATGCTTTTTACCAGCGCACGGGCACAGCCGCTAACCAGTAAAAGATAGATAAATATTATCTAAAAGATTGCTAATTCAATTTTTCGCGAGTAGCTATTGGGTCAGGGCAATGAATCTAAAACTATGAACACATCGAGGTGTATAAGTTTTAAGTTGTGCGCAGTATAACGATTTAAAACTAAATGTCAAATTATATTAGCGGTTTGTCAAACGAGTTTCACAATAAATGTGTTAAAATCGCGCCCTTCCAAACCAATGGCTTCATCTATGTCTACACCTAATCCAAGAAATCTACGCAACGTGGCTATTATTGCCCACGTTGACCATGGTAAAACCACCATGGTTGATAAACTTTTACAACAAGCTGGCACGTTTGCTTCTCACCACGCAGTAGTAGAGCGTGTGATGGATAGCAATGATCTTGAAAAAGAGCGCGGTATTACTATTTTGGCTAAAAACACCGCCTTGGTTTACGAGGGCACACACATTAATATCGTGGATACACCAGGCCATGCGGACTTTGGTGGTGAAGTAGAGCGTGTATTAGGTATGGTTGACGGTGTTGTATTGCTTGTCGATGCGGTTGAAGGCCCAATGCCACAAACGCGTTTTGTCACCAAAAAAGCCTTAGCGCTTGGTTTAAAACCAATCGTGGTCATTAACAAAGTTGACCGTCCAGGTGCACGTACCGATTGGGTAATCAATCATACTTTTGATTTGTTTGCCAATTTAGGGGCAACTGATGAGCAGTTAGACTTCCCAGTGGTGTACGCATCTGCTTTAAATGGCTATGCCATGTTAGATATGAAAGCACCAACTGACAATATGCGTGCGCTGTTTGAAACTATTATCAGCCATGTGGCACCACCAGCAGGAGACCCTGCTGCACCATTACAAATGCAAATTTCAGCACTTGATTATTCAACATATACAGGTCGTCTAGGCGTTGGCCGTGTCACAAACGGTAAAATCAAAACAGGTCAAGCTGTAACGATTATGAACGAAGACAAACAAATCGCCACTGGTAAAATCAACCAAGTGCTTGGTTTTAAAGGCCTAGAGCGCGTGCCAGTCGAAGAAGCTGAAGCGGGTGACATTGTCATTATTTCTGGTTTAGATGATATTGGTATTGGTTTTACAATTTGTGATCGTGAAAATCCAAAAGGGTTGCCACATTTAGGTGTAGATGAGCCAACTTTAACCATGGACTTTATGGTGAATACATCACCATTAGCTGGCACAGAAGGTAAATTTGTGACCAGTCGTCAAATTCGTGACCGTTTGACCAAAGAACTATTGGTTAACGTTGCCTTACGTGTAGATGAAACTGGAGATGCGGATATATTCCGCGTTTCTGGCCGTGGCGAATTACATTTAACGATTCTTCTGGAAAATATGCGTCGCGAAGGTTTTGAAATGGCTGTAGGTAAGCCAAAAGTGGTGTTCCGTGAAATTAATGGCGAAAAATGTGAGCCGTACGAAATTTTAACGGTGGACTTAGAAGATGATAACCAAGGTGCAGTGATGGAAGAACTTGGTCGCCGCCGTGGTGATATGATTAACATGGAATCGGATGGCAATGGACGTACACGTTTAGAGTACAGAATCCCGGCGCGTGGTTTAATCGGTTTTCAAGGCGAATTTTTAACGCTCACGCGTGGTACTGGCTTAATGGCGCATATTTTTGATGAATACGCACCAGTTAAAGCCGATATGCCAGGTCGTCGTAACGGTGTATTAATCTCATCAGAGCACGGTGAAGCAGTTGCTTACGCCCTATGGAAATTACAAGATCGTGGCAAAATGTTTGCAGTGCCAGGTGACAAGTTGTACGAAGGTATGGTGATTGGTATTCACAGTCGCGATAACGATTTGATTGTGAACCCGATAAAAGGCAAACAATTAACCAACGTGCGTTCCTCAGGTACCGATGAAGCAGTGCGCTTGATTACGCCAATTGCATTAACATTAGAATCAGCAGTTGAGTTTATTGATGATGATGAGTTGGTAGAAATCACGCCAAAAACGATTCGTATCCGTAAACGCTACTTGCTTGAGCATGAGCGTAAACGTTCTTTAAAAGAGTAATTGCTGACAATAAAAAAGCCGCTTCATGCGGCTTTTTTATTGTCTAAATGCATCGTCATATTCATGACGATACAGATAAAATATTATATTTATTCAATGCCTTGGCTAGCCAAATACTCTTCATAATTACCAGTGTAGTCAATAATGCGGTCAGATTTAATTTCCAAGATTCTAGTTGC
>NCGC01000047.1 GCA_002281475.1 Methylophilales bacterium 28-44-11 | reverse complement strand
TGCATCTAGTATGCCTATGCCGTTTTGCATGATACGTACACGTTCGGCATCTAAACCTCGAATAATGGGTCGTGAAGCATTTGGTCCAAATTGGGTTGCTGTAACGCCAGGGATGCCATTTAAGGTTTCACCTAATGTGCCCTCACGACGTAAACTGAGTTCACGCCCATTTAGCACAGATACTGGTACTACCAACTCGTCAGAGCTGACGCCTAGGGGGTTGCCAGTCACAGGGATATTGTCTAAGTCGACGGTGTTAGGTTCGGCTGCCAATACTGAGTGACTCATTAAACAAGCAATCGCAATGGTGATGGACTTGCGTTTAAAAGCAATAGGCTTAGCGCAAACAAGCGCAAATGGTTGAATATTCAACATAAAAGCATCCTTAAATAAATAACAAAATACCAACCAACATTGGCTGGAAACTAGCTGATTTAAATAAGAATGGATGGGGGCGCGCGTGCGCTATATACAACGTTGAACGCTAAGCTTGTTTGCGCTGCGTATAAAGAAGACAGCTGAAAGTCTGCATGATGAATGGATAACGGCACAGCTTGTGCAAGTACGCCATCAGCTGCATGTGCATGAGCAATACATTGCCCACATTGGTCTGGTACTGTGTGCTGATCTTGCTGGCTTTGCTGAGAAGGTGTGTTGAAATGACTTATTTCATGCGAGAAAGCGCCTATTTGCGTCAAAGCAAATAGCACCATCAACGAAACAATCAAAAAGATGCGATGCAACATTATTGCATTTTATCAGTTTAATACTGAAAATAAAACAAATTAGTGCATTAAGCATTAAACTTACCTTGCGAGCATTTGATTCACGCGGTAACTTTTAAAATGGAGTCACTATTGTTGTAGCTGAATTTATGCGTAGAGGGCTGCAGCAAAAATACACGCCGTTAAGGATATAACAACCAAACTTTGCCAGTCACGCGCTGCAAATACAACTGGATCATCATCAACCTGACCACGGTGTGCTTTCATCCACATCCGACTAGTCCAATATAAAATGATGGGCGGTATTAGCCATAACCACATGGTATTGGAATACATTTGACTAGTTTCAGGACTATTAATATAAAGGGCTAAAATCAAGACAGAGCAAATTCCAGAACTCACACCTATCGCCATCAACACTGGTAAGTCCTCAACAGAATAGCCTCGACCTGCAGGTTCTTTTTTGTTAGCTTGTAATGTGATGAGGAGTTCTGAATAACGTTTAACCATCGCCAAACTTAAGAAAATAAACATAGAAAATGCCAATAACCAGAAGGATGGCGAGATAGTTGTCGCGGCGGCACCAGCAATGATGCGCATCGTATATAAGCCGGCCAACATCATGACATCGACAATCACTTGTTTTTTAAGCCGTATGGAATAGGCTAAAGTCATCATAAAATAGGCGAACAACACCATGGTAAATTGTATGGGAAGCAAGCATGACACACCAAAAGCGACGATCAATAATACTGGTACTAGCAACATACCTTGAGATAATGGGATGGTACAAGCAGCGAACGGGCGCTTTCGTTTGCGGATGTGTTGGCGATCTGATTCTAAATCCAGTAAATCATTCAGTATGTATACGGCAGAAGCACATAAACTAAAAGCCACAAAGGCATATCCTGCGTTCACTAGCCCTTGTAATGATGTAAGTTGATGGGCCGCCAATAAAGGCACTAAAATTAATAGATTTTTAAGCCATTGATGCACACGCAAGGCTTTGATATACACCAAGGCGGAAGCCGCATTTGGTGCAATATGTGCAACCACTGGGATAGAAAGCTTGGAAAGTTGGCGCAATAAAGATTGATGGTTGGATACGACAATGGCGCCCGCAGCATGTGACCACACTTGTATGTCTACCTGCGTATCACCTGCGTATTCAAAGCCTTTTTCACCAAATAATTGCGTGAGGTGTTCGGCTTTATGCTTTCCAGAGAGATTAGTGGTTTCCGTTGTGCCAACTGCCAAATCAAAACAACCCAACTGATTGGCAATACCATCAGCCCACACTTGCGGAGAGGCTGTGGCTAATACCGTTTTTCTACCATCTGCGCGCGCTGCTGCAATATGTTGCAATACTTCTTCACGATAAGGAAGCGTAGACCAATTAAACTCTACTTTTTCCGCCAAGCGACTTTTTAAGTAAGCTTTACCTTTTAATAACCAAAAGGGAAGAAAAAATAGGCCTAACGGGTATTGTTTTAGCATCAAAAAAAATGCCTCATACAACAAGTCCGTTGCAATCAATGTGCCATCGAGGTCGACACATAAAGGATTATTATTGTTTGTCATTATTATCCCTGTGCCATGATGGCAACACCGAGTGCGATACACAAAGTGCCAATTACTTTTGCGGTAGAAAGCACTTCACCATTGATGAAAAACGCTAATAACATAGTAACTACAAAACCTAAGCCGACGAACGGATAAGCAAAGCTAACGTCAACTCTTGCCAATACCAATAACCAAACCGCAGCACTTGCAAAATAAAGTGTTAGGCCACCAATCACATATAGATTGGTGCTGATTGTAGTGATCATTTGCATTGCTACTCCTGATTGCACTGCATTCAGCACACCTGGATTACTCATCCCTGTTTTAAGCACAATTTGCGCAATGGAAGACAGCATGACACTACATAAAATAAGTAGGATTAATGTGGTGCTCATTTCAGGTAACTTTCTCATGGGTTGATGAATAAAGCTTTTTTCATTAAGTGTTGAATAAGATTTTTGCTACTGGCTGTTTCCAACTTGTGGATGCAAAATCAAAACTATTGATACAAGATAAACACAGAACTAGATTATCAAATTTTTCAAGACAGCGTTACTGATAAACGATACAAAGTGCGTGTTTTAGACCAAATGGGCTAAGGCATTTATTTCAATACTTCAATTTTTAAGGGTAAAGCTACACCCAACCACTTTGCATGTTGCGTATGTGCAAGATATTCGTTGTCATTGACTGGATGAATTAAGACCGACAAACCCTCACGTAACGTATCAATACTTGCCATCGCAAAGTTGATGCAATCCCCCGGAATGTGCAATTCAAACATGGGTTTAGGATGCGGCCCTATAGACATCGGAATTAATTGACCGCGATAGGTAAGTTGAGGGATATCGTGAATGATTTGTTCACGCACCTGAGTTGCCAACGCAGATTGTTCATTGTTGAAATAGATATGCGCGTGATAGAGCGTATTAAGTGGATTGTTTGTCATTTGCATTGGCTTGTTTTAAAAATATTTTTATTTATTCAACCTTTTCGCAATAGTGGTCATGATGACGTAAAAAAAGCCAAGTGGCAATCACTTGGCTTGTTGGCACGCTTTATTGCACTAAGCGCTGTAATTTGTGCTGGCAAAATCCCAGTTGACGAGGGAATTTAAAAACACTTCTACAAATTTTGGCCGTGCATTGCGGTAGTCAATGTAATACGCGTGTTCCCATACATCAATAGTTAGTAATGCAGTATCACCCGTAGTGAGTGGTGTACCAGCAGCGCCCATATTCACTATTTCTAAGGCACCATCTGCTTTTTTGACTAACCATGTCCAGCCAGAGCCAAAATTACCCACTGCCGATGCTTGAAAAGCTTTTTTAAATTCGTCGTAGCTACCCCATTTTTGGTTAATCGCATCTGCTAATACTCCAGTTGGCGCTCCGCCACCATTGGGTTTCATACAATGCCAAAAGAAAGTGTGGTTCCAAATTTGTGCAGAATTGTTATAAATGCCAGCAGCAGATTTCTTGACAATTTCTTCTAAGCTAGCGTTTTCAAAATCAGTACCTTTGATTAAGTTGTTCAAATTGGTGACATAAGTCTGATGATGTTTTCCATAGTGAAACTCAAGGGTTTCTTCTGAGAGATGTGGGACTAATGCGTTTTTTGCATAGGGAAGCGCAGGTAAGGTATGTTCCATGATGTTCCTTTGTTTTGGTTTAGAAATGTGTTTAAAATTTAAGACTCTGATGTATTGCAGATAATTCAACTTAACATTTTATACATGGAGTTAATGCAAACTATTTACAAGTGGCGAGTGCTAACAAAATTTTGCCACAGCTGACATGACAAAAAAACCTTGCTATCGAAATGGACTTGTTAACATCAAGTCAATTGCATGCGTACTGGCAATGTGTGTAGCAAGTTGGGGAGTGTTCTAAACATTAGTTGTAGCGACAGAAGCCATCACCCAAATGTCATCATCATTTCTTTTTAGCTCTGGGATGCGCTAAATCATAGACTTTAGTAAGATGCTGATAATCCAAGTGCGTATACACTTGTGTCGTACTAATATTCGCGTGACCTAACATTTCTTGTACGGCACGCAGGTCACCACTAGATTGCAACACATGTGTGGCAAAGCTGTGGCGTAACATATGTGGATGGACAGAGGTATGTAATCCTTGTTTAATCGACCATGCTTTCATGCGATATTCGATATTGCGTCCTGATATACGCCGGCCCTGTTTGCTGATAAATACTGCTTGTTCACTAGGGTTGCGTATGAGCATGTGCGCACGCACCTGCAACCAAGTTTGAATCGCTTTGGCGGCTTGCGCACCCAGTGGCACGATCCGTGTTTTGTTGCCTTTGCCGGTGACAATGACAGTGCCTTCAGCAAAATCAATATGGTCGATATTCAACCCTACCAGCTCGCTAAGCCGTAAACCTGAGGAATAAAATAGTTCTAAAATGGCATGGTCGCGTTGACTAAGTACATCATCTTCTACAATCTCAACCAGTTTACTAGCTTGTTCAATCGATAATGCTTGTGGCAAGGTTTTAGGGGATTTTGGCGCACGCATGCCGATAACTGGGTTTTGCTTAAACTGATGGCGTTGTATTAAATAATCATAAAAACCGCGCCAGCTAGAGAGCATGCGGGCAATGGTTTTACCGCCTAGCCCTTTACCATGCAACATCGCAACATATTTGCGGATATGCGTAATTTGTAAACTGGCGAGTGATGCTGGCTGGCTGAGTTGCATCAACTGCGCTATGTCACGCGCATAATTATTGCGCGTGTTATCACTCAGGCCACGCTCAAAATGTAAAAAATCTAAATATTGATCTAAATAGTCCAATGCTTGATTGTCTTATGCATAACTATTTTAGTTAATGTAGCGCAGTAACGATGCACTCACGAGTTCCCCAATGCGGGTGAGGAACATCGTGCCCATGCCCGGATAAAAGCGCGTGGGGTGCGCACTTGGCAACACCAATACGCCAAATGTTTCTTTGCCACGCATGGGAATAATCGCAATCGAAGCGGGAGTTTCTGTAAACCAGTTTGCAATATCAATGCTAGGCATAGGGCCGCAGTAAGGTTGCGTTAAATCTTTCGCCCAATTTTTTAGGGCATCATCCGCCACAATAAATGCGCTGATGTTGTCGGCAAGCAAACTAGAGCTAGACCAAAGTTTTAGTTGGCTATCGGGCAATTCAAAGTAATCGCGTAAATAAGCAGATAGGTGCGCGTTTAACTGCTCAAAGTTGGGCGCACCCAATAAGCCAATGGTAAGGCGATGCACTTTTTCAGCGGTTGCTTCATTTTCTTCCGCATTCAAAATAAGCTCAGTAAATTTGGATTCGAGCACACGAATTTTGTCACGTTGCGCCAATTGTTGACGCTGGGCCAAAGAAATCGTGCCTTCGCCATGCGGGCTTGGTAAAAAAACTTCAGTGAGCAAATGTGCGTTATGTTCAAAAAATTCAGGATGTGCTTTTAAATACGCTTTGATTTCATTTTCCATACAGGACTTTCTTATAAGCAGTTAAATGTTCAATTAAATATCAATCTGGCCTTCAAACACAATTACAGCAGGGCCTGTCATCATGACTGGCGAGTCTTTGCCATCCCAAGCGATACTGAGTTTCCCACCCCGCGTGTTGACAGAAACTGGGGAGGACAACAGCCCGAGTTGTATGCCACTGACGGCGGCAGCGCACGCACCGGTGCCACAAGATAAGGTCTCGCCACTTCCACGCTCATACACACGCAAGTTGATTTCATGTGGACTTACCACTTGCATAAACCCAGCATTGACACGTTGTGGAAAGCTTGGGTGAGATTCTATTTGCGGACCAAATTCAGCCACGGGTGCCACGTCCACATTGTCGACTAGAGTCACCGCGTGAGGGTTGCCCATTGAGACAGCAGTGATTTGAATGGTGGTATTTGAAAGCGCAAGCGTATATAGATTGCTTTGTTCGTTCGCTATAAACGGAATATCTGCTGGCAAGAATTGTGGCGCACCCATATTAACGATGACTTGGCCATCGTTTTGTAATGCCAAGGTAATAACGCCACTGGCTGTTTCAACCGAAATTTCATGTTGATTGGTCAAACGCTTTTCAACCACATATTTTACAAAGCAACGGGCGCCATTGCCGCATTGTTCAACTTCTCCACCATCCGCATTAAAAATACGATAGCGAAAATCAACATGGGGAGTTTCGGTTTTTTCGACCATGAGTAATTGGTCGCAACCCACACCCAAGTAGCGATTGGCAATATGTCGAATTTGTTCGGTCGTAAGTGAGATGGCTTGGCTGTAACTGTCGATTACGACAAAATCGTTGCCAGCGCCTTGCATTTTTGTAAAGTTAAGCTTCATAGTGCCGATGATAGTGCATAGTGTGACGTTGATGTTGTGTACGCCCGATTAAATTTTGCCAAGTTAATTTTGGCCAGCTAAAATTTTGTTAGGGCGCGAACTTAATTTCTCATACAATAACAAATTCGTTGTTCTGATGCACTTGCTTTAGCCTTTAGTCGGTGTGTCATTTCAAACTTTTTTCATTTATATTTTCAAGGCGCATCATGAGTCAATATCTTTTTACTTCTGAATCTGTTTCCGAAGGCCATCCCGACAAACTCGCTGATCAAGTTTCTGACAGCATTTTAGACGCTATTTTAGCGCAAGATCCGACCGCTCGTGTGGCAGCTGAAACGCTTGCCAATACTGGCTTGATCGTTTTAGCAGGTGAAATTACAACCACTGCAAATGTCGACTATATCAAAGTGGCACGCGATGCCATCAAACGTATCGGTTACGACAATACAGAGTACGGCATCGATTACAAAGGATGCGCAGTTTTAGTCGCCTATGACAAGCAATCGCCAGATATCGCGCAAGGTGTGGATCATGCCAATGACGACCCGCTAGACCAAGGTGCAGGTGACCAAGGGTTGATGTTTGGTTATGCCGTAAATGAGACGCCACAGTTAATGCCGCTGCCCATTTGGTTGAGCCATCGCATCATGGAGCGTCAATCACAATTGCGTAAAGATGGCCGTTTGCCATGGTTGCGTCCCGATGCTAAATCACAGGTCACTATTCAATATATTGATGGCAAGCCACATAAGATTGATACCGTATTGGTGTCAACTCAACATGCGCCTGAAATGACGTTGGATGCGATTCGCGAAGCGACCATTGAAGAAATCATTAAACCGATGTTGCCACAAGAGTTGATCAAAGGAGAAATCAAGTATTTGGTCAATCCAACAGGACGATTTGTCGTGGGCGGACCACAAGGTGATTGTGGTTTAACCGGCCGTAAAATTATTGTGGATACGTATGGCGGTGCCGCACCGCATGGCGGTGGTGCTTTCTCAGGAAAAGACCCATCTAAAGTCGATCGTTCAGCCGCCTATGCAGGTCGCTATGTAGCAAAAAACATTGTGGCAGCAGGTTTGGCAGACAAGTGCTTGGTGCAAGTGAGTTATGCCATTGGCGTAGCGCAACCCACCAGTGTGATGGTGGAAACATACGGTACTGGCAAAGTGTCTAACGAAGTCTTGACTGCGTTAGTGCTTGAACATTTTGATCTGCGTCCAAAAGGCATCGTCAAAATGTTAGATTTGTTACGCCCAATTTATGCAAAAACAGCAGCCTACGGTCACTTTGGTCGCGATGAACCAGAATTTACTTGGGAAAACACTGATAAAGCAGCAATGTTGCGCGCAGCTGCAGGATTATAAGCAATACAAGTAGTGGGCAAATCAGTCTGTAGGTTGCAATGATGCAGAAGTAAATCTTGCGTCTTAAAAACTGTTGATCTTGAAATGTAGGAAATGGGGGCTATTTAGCCCCTTTTTCTTTGCTTCTGTTCTTTCTTGTTTAGGCGAAAATAGTGACTACTATGCTTAAAACCATCCCAACACATCAAGTAATTATTGGTATGCATATCCATGCCTTAAATGGCGCTTGGGTGGACCATCCCTTTTGGAAAACTAGTTTTGTGTTGAGTGATATCCAGGACCTTAAAAAATTAAGGTCCAGTGTTATCAAAGAGGTGGTCATTGATATCTCTAAGGGTTTAGATGTACCTGAACCTAGCACGGTGTTAGCAAAAGAGGAGCAAGTCAGTATTGAAGTACCAAATAATCCAACAGTCAAAGATGAGAAATCACCTGCTAAAGTGGGAAAAACTACGATAGCTCAAGAGCTACAAGAAGCTTCTAGAATCATCAATGCGTCCAAGCGCGCGGTAGCTGCAATGTTCAACGATGCTCGACTTGGAAGGATAGTTAATACAGAGGCGTCAATGTTTATTGTCGAAGAGGTTGCAGCTTCGATTGATCGCAATGAGGGTGCGCTGATTAGCTTGGTGCGTTTAAAAACAAAAGACGACTATACCTATATGCACTCGGTCGCAGTATGCGCCATGATGACCGCACTAGCAAAAGAGCTGAAGCTAGGTGAAAAAGAAATCAGACAAGCCGGATTAGCCGGACTGTTGCATGACATTGGTAAAGCCTTAGTTCCACTCGAAATCTTGAATAAGCCGGGTGCGCTGACCGATCAAGAATTTGTTAAAGTGAAGATGCACCCAGAAGAGGGTCATAAACTATTAATGAAAGCAGGAATCGTTGGCTCCGTTACCTTAGATGTGTGCTTGCATCATCATGAAAAAATAGATGGTTCTGGTTACCCAAATCGATTAAAAGGAGATCAAATAAGCTTGTTTGCAAAAATGGGCGCTGTGTGCGATGTGTATGATGCAGTCACTTCTGATCGACCCTATAAACTAGGTTGGGAGCCAGGGATGTCTTTACAGCGCATGGCGCAATGGAAGCACCATTTTGATGGAACTGTATTTAAAGCATTTGTGAAAAGTGTTGGTATCTATCCCGTAGGTTCAGTGGTCTTGCTTAAGTCGGGACGCTTAGCAGTAGTCATCGACCAATCCGCCAAAAGTTTGCTCCAGCCCATAGTGAAAGTATTTTTCTCAACAAAATCAAAAGCGCGCATTCAAGTTGAGGTCGTCGATCTATCTAAACCCAGTGCAATGGATGAAATCATTGGACATGAATCTGCACGCACATTGGGAATTCATGATGTACATGAACTTTGGACACCGTCTGACGTCTGATTTTTGGCAAAACTTTGTTTTACCGATATAATGTTGTCCTTCTGAGGAACGCTGCGAGAGTCATTCCCATGCTCCCAGGCTCAGAGATGTTGTAAACGGCGTTCACTTTTAATAACTGTGCGAGCACGGAATATAAAGGTGAGCGTAGGCCCTCCAGTATGTTTTCCCTGCTCAGTTTTCATTCATTAAGGAAGATTATGAATACTGTAGCTGATATCAAAGACTATGTAATTGCCGATTTATCATTGGCACATTGGGGTCGCAAAGAAATTGCGATTGCCGAAACTGAAATGCCAGGTTTAATGGCGATTCGTGATGAGTTTGCAAAAGCGCAACCCCTCAAAGGTGCGCGCATCACGGGTTCACTTCACATGACCATCCAAACCGCTGTCCTCATTGAAACTTTGAAAGACCTTGGCGCTGAAGTGCGTTGGGCTTCTTGCAATATTTACTCTACACAAGACCACGCAGCGGCTGCGATTGCAGCAACCGGCACACCAGTGTTTGCAGTAAAAGGTGAGTCACTAGAAGATTATTGGGATTACACTCACCGTATTTTTGAGTGGACAGACGGTGGTTACACCAACATGATTTTAGATGATGGTGGCGATGCAACATTATTGTTGCACCTAGGCACACGTGCCGAAAAAGATGCTTCTGTATTGGCTAACCCAGGTTCAGAAGAAGAAATCTGTTTGTTTAACTCGATTAAAGAAAAGTTAAAAGTAGATCCTACTTGGTATTCCACACGTTTAAGCAAAGTCAAAGGTGTGACAGAAGAAACCACAACAGGTGTGCATCGTTTATATCAAATGCACAAAGAAGGCAAATTGGCGTTCCCAGCGATTAACGTCAATGATTCTGTGACTAAATCTAAATTCGACAATTTATATGGCTGTCGTGAATCACTAGTGGATGGGATCAAACGTGCAACCGATGTGATGATTGCAGGTAAAGTGGCGGTTGTGGCTGGTTATGGCGATGTAGGTAAAGGCTCAGCACAAGCATTGCGTGCTTTATCTGCTCAAGTGTGGGTGACTGAAATTGACCCTATTTGTGCATTGCAAGCCGCCATGGAAGGTTACCGTGTAGTCACCATGGATTACGCGGCAGAACATGCCGATATCTTTGTCACTGCAACGGGCAATTACCATGTTATTACGCATGACCACATGGCAAAAATGAAAGACCAAGCGATTGTGTGCAACATTGGCCATTTCGATAACGAGATTGACGTTGTATCCGTTGAAAAATATCAATGGGAAGAAATCAAGCCACAAGTGGACCATGTGATTTTCCCAGATGGCAAACGTATCATTCTGTTAGCAAAAGGGCGTTTGGTAAACTTGGGCTGCGGTACAGGTCACCCTAGTTATGTCATGAGCTCAAGTTTTGCCAACCAAACCATTGCACAAATTGAGTTATTTACACAAACTGCTAAGTACCCAGTCGGCGTGTATACCTTGCCTAAACATCTGGATGAAAAAGTAGCCGTGTTGCAACTGAAAAAACTCAACGCGCAACTCACTGAGTTGACCGATGAGCAAGCGGCTTATATTGGTGTCTCAAAACAAGGCCCTTACAAGCCTGAGCAATATCGCTATTAAGCTTGTGTGATGAGTGAAGTGAGCTGATCACCCAGTGGAATTACAGATACGGTCGGTGCTACACTTGCCGTATCTTTTTTTCATGTGGAGTGCAAAATGTTCAAATTACTGGTGAGCTGGATTATTAATGGTTTGGCTTTGATTGGTGTTGCTTACATTGTGCCCAATATTCAGGTGGATAGTTTTACTACCGCCTTAATTGCAGCAGCAGTCATTGGTTTGGCTAATATTTTAATAAAACCAATATTGGTCATTTTGACATTGCCGGTCACCATATTGACCTTAGGTTTATTTATCTTTGTGATTAATGGCCTATTGTTTTGGGCAGTAGGACATTTTCTTCAAGGATTTTCCGTCAATACC
>NCGC01000046.1 GCA_002281475.1 Methylophilales bacterium 28-44-11 | reverse complement strand
ACGTCTACCAATCACTATTGAATATGTTGACTATGGTGGCGGTGCAGTCATGCAGTTGTTTTGGAAAAAACCTGCAACGACTACCTTCACTGCTGTGCCTAAACCACAGCTGTATGTCACTCCATAAAAGACAGATTGAACAAATGTCTCTGAGCAAACACCATGTTGGGTCGCAGCTTCAGATAAAGAATTGTGACTAAGTTGTCACAAAATTGAAATGTATACGTCATCGACTTTCACTACAATTGACATATAAAGTTGCTTTGATAGAATTGATGACATGACACATACCATATCAGAATTAAAATTAAATATTAAAATTCAAGGATTTACATTGCTTGAATTGCTCGTCGTTATGGTGATTATTGGCTTGCTAGCTGGCTACGTAGGTCCCAAATACTTTGAACAAATTGGTAAATCCGAAACCAAAACTGCCAAAGCACAAATCGATGCATTAGGTAAAGCGCTCGATCAATTTAGAATTGATACTGGCAGTTACCCAAGTTCTGACCAAGGGTTAGATGCGCTCAATAAAAACCCAGCTAACAATCCAAAATGGGCTGGCCCTTATTTAAAGAAAAGTGTGCCAAATGATCCATGGGATAAGCCTTATATTTATAAAGCGCCTGGTGAACATGGTGATTACGATTTGTACTCCCTTGGTAAAGATGGGCAGCAAGGCGGTACTAAAGAAGCTGAAGACGTCACGAACTGGTAATTCCGTTCACCACTATGAATTACCAAGTTAAAGCGGTACGCGGAAGAGAGATGGTGCTATTAAGCATCTCTGCTATTCATGTTGAAGATGCACTTTTACAAGCGCAATCGCGAGGCTATACGCCCATTTCTGCAGTGGCACAAAACGTTGTAAAAGGGTCTAGTAATAAATTCCCACTCATCTTATTTAGCCAAGAATTGCATGCATTATTGGAGGCGGGCCTTAATTTAGTAGAGGCCATAGAAACACTGGCGGTCAAAGATGACCGTAGCAATGGAAAGTCTATTTTAGATAACCTATTGCAATCACTCTATCAAGGTCACACCTTTTCAGCTGCACTCGAGCAACAACCTCAAGCTTTCCCGATGTTATTTGTCGCTACCGTCAAAGCCAGTGAAAAAACAGGCGATTTACCACAAGCAATGAGCCGCTACATTGCTTATGAATTACAAATTGGATTGCTCAAGAAGAAAATAGTCAGTGCTTCCATATACCCAATATTGCTCATGAGCGTGGGCGGCTTAGTGATTCTATTTTTACTCGGATTCGTGGTACCAAAATTTAGTCGAATTTATGAAGGTACTGGCGGTGAGTTGCCATTTCTTTCACAGGTTTTACTGGCATGGGGAGTATTTCTAGAAAATCATGGTTTTGCGATGATGATGGTGTCTATTGGCTTAATTGCTGGCCTGTTCGTCGCTTTTTCACAGCCACCCGTTAGAAAATGGTTTGCACAACAATTTTGGAAAATCCCTGCATTGGGTGACCGTTTGCGTATATACCAGCTCGCACGATTTTATCGTACACTTGGCATGTTGCTCAAAGGCGGCACGCCTATTCTACTTGCACTACAATCGGTCTCAGGCCTACTAGATTCGGCCTTACAAAGCAGCATGAAACGAGCTTCAATTGCCATCAATGAAGGCCTGCCCATCTCGGAGGCGCTAGACAAAACTGGTCTGACCACGCCCGTGGCGGTTCGCATGCTGGCTGTGGGTGAACGTGGAGGCAATATTGGCGACATGATGGAACGAATTGCAGGCTTTTACGATGAGGAATTATCTCGATGGATTGATTGGTTTACGCGTTTGTTTGAACCGATTTTGATGTTGATGATAGGCTTAGTCATCGGCGTAGTAGTATTGCTACTTTATATGCCCATATTTGAGCTTGCAGGCAATATACAATGATTACCACTACGCTATCAGTGCATGATGACATCGTTGTCATCCACGCCACCTTAATCAAGCAAGCCAAAGCTCTGGCATTGCAACAGCAACGTCGCGTGATAGAGGTATTAGAAGAACTCGTTGGCAGCAATCAAGAGACTTTCTTATCCGCGTTAGGCGCATGTCTGCATTACAGCCCCATCAGCATGAAAGAAATGCACACACTGATTGCTGGTTTTGATGCGATTCCGTTTTCTAAGGCACAACAAAAAGAGTGTCTGGCATTTTTTAATGAGGATGAACAACTCACGCTGGTCTTTGCAGACCCGTTTAATATGAGCCTGCAGGAATGGGCTACTGAGTCTATTAGGCAACCGTTTACTTGGCGTATTGCACACCGTACTGATATTGCAGCTTTTTTAGCACGCCATGAAGAAACCATGCGTGCCATGGATGGGCTCCCCACTGGCGAACAAAATGTCTTAACGGACAACGATGAGTCTGTTGTGCATCTCTCGTTAAAGTCGATTAGTGAAGAATCTAATCCAATTGTCAAACTGATGAACTCCACCCTATATGACGCATTAAAAACCGGGGCCAGTGATATTCATTTGGAGTGCGCGCATGCAGGTCTGATGGTGAAATATCGGATTGATGGCGTTATGGCAAGCGTAGGTGGCATGCAAGGGCAAGACAATGCTGACCAAGCCATTTCCAGAATTAAAGTCATGGCGCAATTAGATATTGCCGAGCGACGTATCCCGCAAGATGGTCGCTTTAAAGTGATTACACAGGGGCGTGAAGTCGATTTTCGGGTGTCGATTATGCCAAGTGTGTTTGGTGAAGATGCCGTATTACGTGTGCTTGACCGTAAATCTTTGTCCGAGGAGGCACAAGGGCTCAGCTTGCAAGCCTTAGGCTTTAACCCAAGCATTATCACGCAATTTAGACGGTTAGCAACAGAACCATATGGCATGGTGTTAGTGACTGGTCCTACCGGTAGTGGCAAAACCACATCGCTTTATGCGGCTATTTCAGAAGTCAACACGGGTCATGACAAAATCATCACTATTGAGGACCCCGTTGAGTACCAACTTCCGGGTGTGTTGCAAATTCCAGTGAATGAGAAAAAAGGCTTAACGTTTGCGCGTGGATTACGTTCAATTTTGCGGCACGATCCTGACAAAATCATGGTGGGCGAGATTCGGGACCCAGAAACTGCACAAATTGCAGTGCAGGCCGCGCTGACTGGTCACTTAGTGTTTACTACAGTGCATGCCAATAACGTATTAGATGTTATCGCCCGTTTTATGCATATGGGGGTCGATCCCTATAACTTTGTCTCCGCCGTTAACGGCATTATGGCGCAGCGCTTGGTGCGCGTGTTGTGCCCACATTGCATGGAAGACGAGCAACCATCCCAAGCATTATTAGAAGAGTCTGCCATTTCCCCAGAAACTGCCAGCGGTATGAAATTTAAACACGCAAAAGGCTGTGGACATTGCCGAGGCACAGGCTACAAAGGACGTAAAGCCTTGGCGGAATTATTGGTACTCAATGATGAATTACGTGAAATGATTGTGGCACGCGAACCTATTCGAAAATTAAAAGAAGCGGCCAAGCGCAGTGGCATGCGCACCATACGCGAAGCTGCCATAGAGGCAGTGGGTGAAGGCATGACCACATTACAGGAGATCAACCGTGTTACCTTTGTGGCCTAACCATTTGCTAGTCACCTTGGGTGCAAGACATGTGGCTCTAATCCACAGCTCTGGTTTGTCCAAAAAAATAGTAGCGCAACATGAACATACGGTACCGGTAAACACAGATGCACCTTGGCAAGATGCATTACAGGTGTTTGGCCGGTTATTGAGTGAATTATCATTACCTGCTAATACCCAGTTACACATTAGCCTTGCCAGTGATCTCGTGCGCTATTTGGTGTTGCCTGCTACCGATCAAAGTATTGCACAATCAGACAGACACGCATTTGCGCAAGCTGCGTTTAGAGAGACGTTTGGTGCTGAATCGTTGGGATGGTCCATACAATGTGATGACGCCGCACCCAATGCGCCAGCAGTTTGCGCGGCGGTCGATCAATTTTTATTAGATGCCTTACAAACGCTTTCGACACAAAAAAACCTGACACTCAAATCTGTTCAACCCTACTTTGTCAGCGCAGCGAATGCATTATCTGGTGCGTTGAAAAAAGCCGATGGGATTGTTGTAATGGTTGAACACGCCAGATTACTGATGGCTACGTTTAAACAAGGAGTCTGCATACAATTACGCTCACAAGCGCTAATGCCAGACTGGCAAGAGCATTTACCTGAGCTATTGTCGCGCACTTTATTAGTTGAAGATGAGGTTGCGCGCGTGGTTTCTATCTATGCGCCAACACATAAAACCAACACCCTTTCGCCCATTAAAGATTGGCAAATCAAGCGCTTAGGCTTATCTTTAACATCCAATTCATTGCCCTCCCCTTACGCCATGCTAGAGGTGATGATGTGAGCAAAATAGTCGATATAGATTTTGTTGCACCCAATGCCCTGTCATTTAAAAGAATGACTGCGTATGGTTTGATACTGATGCTAATCGCTTTCGCTTTAGGCATCTATTGCATACAACATATCAATGCATCTCAAACTGCATTAACAATCGCTCAAAATCGCTTAGATGCCATTGCGCCAGAGGTTAAAACGACTACGGTAGAGACTGTGGTAGAAACAGCATCAGAGGCTGAAATTAAATATGCACGTGAAGTTGTGGCACAACTCAGCACACCATGGAACCCGCTCATGAGCACTCTTGAACAAAGCAATATGTCAAATATTGCCTTATTAAGCATAGAGCCAAATCGAAAAAAACAACAAATTATTTTGACTGGTCAGGCCAAAAATATTCAGTCAACGCTCAGCTACATCAAACAACTGGAGCGCATCGAGACTTTATCGCAAGTCTATTTGCTTAAACACAGCATCGACCAAACTGATCCATTCAAACCAGTGGGCTTTACCATTTTGGCGCAATGGAAAATATGACTTCGTTCAACACACATTATCTAAGCTGGGTACTCCGTGCCATTGCAAAAAAACTAGGGCTTTGGGGTTTGTTGAGCTTATTGATGATTGGCTTAACCCTAGCTATGTTTATTTCAAAAACAACAGAAATACAACAAGAGATCAATCTTTTAGAAACCAAAATTGCAGAAAAAGAAGCTTCTAGCCCAAGCAGTGAGGTTATCGAAACGCCAGTAGCGCAAAACAATACTTTGCAAACAATGACTGAGTTCTATCAAACTTTCCCTTCTGCCCCAGCGATTCCAGACACGCTGTCTCAGCTCAATCAACTTGCGGCAGCTCAGCAGTTACTTTTGAATAGTGGCGACTATAAGCTCAATAAAGTGGTAGCAAAAAATACCACCAGTGCCAGGACGCTTACGCAATATGAAATGGTGCTTCCGATTGAGGGCAGTTATCACAATATACGTGCATTTATCGCAGGCATCTTGAGCACGTTACCGTCAGTGGCCATCTCTGATATTCAAATCAAACGAGAAAGCACCTTAAGCCCGCAGGTTGAGGCGCGATTGGTGCTGATATTCTTTGTGCGAGGTGATCAGACATGACGATGCAACTCGCTGGCACACAAAACAAGAATATTTGGCTATGGCTGATATTGACCATCACAGTTGCATTGACTGCTTGGACCGCTTTTCAACCCGATGAAGAGAGCACTGCAACAGACCTAGTGGTCTCTACCAATAATCAACGTACTACCAACATAGTGAAAAATACGTTGCGTTTATCCTCGGCAAGCCCCTTACAAAGCGTCACTCAACAAGGTGCTTGGGAAATATCGCACAGAGAGCCATTGACCGACAAGCCAACCAATCTGTTTCCAGTGCATTCATGGGCTGTGATTGCGCCCACACAAAAGACCAAACCTGCGCCACCTCCGCCACCGGTGGCTCCACCGGCACCATTTACTTACATGGGAAAATTAGAGGACGGCCCTAAAGGCACTCTAATATTTCTTATGGCCAATAACAAAGTGTATTCTGTGGCAAAAGGTGAGCAAGTAGATGCATTCTGGCGTTTAGAGGGTGAAGACGCGAATCAATTGATGTTCACGTTTTTACCGCTAAACCTCCCTCAAACATTATCAAAAACGCAGCCATTAATTTCACCTGATTTGCCAAATGCGGCAGACAGTGCAATTAACTAGTATAAGGATACGCAATGCGACTGTTTCACCTTAACCGAACACTCAAACGATTACGTCACGCATCCTATTGCTTGTTTGTCATGTCTTTTATAACCAGCTGCGCCTTTGCGCCGTGGGAGCAAAACAAATATAAAAATGAACCGCCAGAAGTGCGCGCAACAGAATCACAAAAAGACTTTGAAAAAAATCCAGAATCCACCAAGTTACGCAAAGATTTCTATTTCAATAAAGACGCTGCAGTAACAGAACTGTTGACGCAAGCAGAGCAAGCGCGACTCAGCGGAGATTTAGATGCAGCACAACGTTTATATGAGCGCGTGCTAAGCTTTGCACCGGACAACCAAAGTGCCATTGCTAGCAAAAATGAGATACAGAGAGAGATTGAACAGAATGCAAAATTAAACAAGGCCTCCGAGTTAGCCAAAAGCAATCAGCTCGAGCAAGCTAAAAATGAAGTGCATCAAGTGTTGCTTGAAAATCCGCAGAAGAAATCCGCTTTGATATTAGAGAATCAATTAAATAAGCAACTTGGCAACGCTAATGCAGAACCTCCAGAGCTCAAACCTACAACAGACAAACCCATCTCTTTAGAATTACGTGACGCCAATATCAAAGCCGTGTTCGAAGCATTATCGCGTGCGACTGGCATCAACTTTATTTTGGATAAAGATATTAAGCCAGACACCAAAGCGACGATATTTATCAAAAAACTGCCTATTGAAGAAGCGATTGACATGGTGCTTTCCAGTAATGGTCTGCAAAAAAAGGCATTGTCTGATAATACGGCTTTAGTATTTCCGAGTAATCAACAAAAATTGAAGGATTATCAAGACCTGAAGATTCGCAGTTTTTATTTAAACAATACCAATGCAAAGCAAGTGGCGGGCATGCTGAAATCCATGCTTAAAACTAAAGATATTTTCATTGATGAACGTATCAATATGCTTGTGATGCGCGATACCCCAGAGGCAGTACGTATTGCTGAAAAATTAGTCACCGCTATTGATATTGCAGACTCAGAGGTGATGTTAGAAATTGAAATATTAGAAATAACCCGTAGTCGTTTGCAACAACTTGGGATAGTTTACCCCACTCAACTGGGCGTGATTGGCACCACAGCTAATAGCATAACGCTTGAAGCACTTAAAGGTCTGAACTCCGGCACAATCAATCTCTCCCCCAATCCTGCTATAAACTTTAAAAAGACAGTTGGCGACGTCAACTTGCTATCAAACCCACGAATCCGCGTCAAAAACAATGAAAAAGCCAGAATATTAGTGGGTGACAAAATTCCTATTATTACAACCACTTCAACGGCTAACGTGGGGATTTCTGAAAACGTCACCTATATTGACGTTGGGTTGAAACTGGATGTAGAACCAAAAATCACGCTGGATGACTTTGTGAATATTAAAGTTGCATTAGAAGTTAGTTCACTTGGGGAACAGGTGCCTAACACTAATACCACTGTTTTTAGGATTGGTACACGTAATGCTAGTACCGTATTACGCCTTAAAGATGGTGAAACACAAATCTTGGCGGGTCTCATTTCAGATGACGAACGAAAAAATGCCAGCCGTATACCTGGATTAGGAGATATTCCACTGATTGGACGTCTATTCTCAGATCAAACAGACAGCAAAAGTAAAACCGAAATCGTACTGGCGATTACACCTAGAATAATTACTAACTTAGATCTTCCCCAATCGGATGTATCCGAATATTGGTCTGGTACGGAATCTGTGATTACAGATAAACCAAAGAAACTAATTCCAGCCTTTTCTGGTAGCAGTGGTGCGCCTATGACGCCACTGGAGCGTTTGCGTGAACAAAGACGTGAGCGTCAGATTCAACTTAACGCACCTCAAGACGGCGCTCCATCAAACCCTGCGCCAGCAGCGCCTGTTCAAGACAATTCGTCACAAATTATTCCTGGTGAGGTGGTTGAACCGACGGCTACGACCACAACCACCACAACGACCACGACAACCGAGCAGCCGTCGGAATTAATTCAACCTCAGGCACCGCCAGGCGCCGTGATTGACACCACCAACCCGCCGCCGCGGTTCTAAATTTATGGCATTGCAACATTCTCACGGATTTTCACTCATCGAGTTAATTGTCACGCTGGCAATAGTTGCCATACTTGCCAGCGTTGCCATGCCACTCGTATCTGTGACGGTGCAGAGGTCTAAAGAGAACGAGCTAAAACATCATTTACGCCAAATGCGCGAAGCGATTGATGCCTATAAAAAAGCCACTGAGGATGGGCGAATTAAAAAAAATGCAGACGAAACTGGCTATCCGCCCAGTCTTGAAATATTGGTAGAAGGTGCGGAAGATTTGAAAGATCCAGACAAAAAGAAAATTAAATTTCTGAGAAGACTTCCACCCGACCCAATGGTAAGTCATGCCATCACGGATGAATTCTCAATTGAGCAAGGGCATGACTGGGGTCTACGCAGTTATGAAAGTAGCGCTGAAAATCCAAGCGCAGGCAAAGATGTTTATGATGTTTACTCGCTCAGCACGCAAATCGGTACGAATGGGATTCCTTATGCAAAGTGGTAGCTATACACAACGCAAGATGGGATTTACCCTTGTCGAGTTACTGGTGGTGCTGTCCATTCTGGCCTTGTTATTGTCTTTGGCTTATCCAAAATATTTCTCTAGTGTTGAACGTGCACAGGACGCTGCGCTTAAGCAAACGTTGAACACGGTACGTGAGGGCATTGATAAATACTATGCAGACACTGGCAAATATCCAGATAGCTTAGAAGAACTTGTTGAAAAGAAATATATCAATAAATTACCCCTTGACCCTATTACTGACAGCACAACAACATGGGTACTCGATCAACCTGAACCTCCACTAGAAGGAATGGTTTACGATATTCATAGTGGGGCAACCACCAAAGCAAAAGACGGTAGTCCATATTCAGAATGGTAATCTTTTATCAGCCTCAAACATCGCGAGGGTTTACTTTTATTGGCATTTTAATCATCGTTGCATTGTCTGGCATCGCGTTAAGTACTGTGGGTATTGTGTGGCATCAGACCATGCAACGCGAAAAAGAAAAAGAGTTGCTTTTTATCGGAGAGCAATATCGACTAGCCATTTCAAACTACTATGAATCGACACCTAACGGCGTTAAACAATATCCCAGAAAACTAGAAGACTTACTGTTGGATAATCGTTATCCAGTAGTCAAACGTTACCTTCGCCGTGTATATGAAGACCCCATGCGCGCAAAACAACCTTGGGGCCTGATCAAACAACAAGACTTCATTGTTGGCGTTTACAGCTTATCCCAACAAAAAACAATTAAAAAAACGGGCTTCCCCGCACTTTACGAAAGCTTTGGAGAAGCAACAATGTATGATGAGTGGAAGTTTATTGCTGTAAACAATTAAACAACTGAATTAAGTAGCTTATCTATTAACTCGTATATCTTCGGTATAACTTCAGCACTTTAGGTACGTATAATTTGGTCTCTTGATAAGGCGGTATGCTGTGATGGTATTTTTTTACCGCTCCCGGCCCAGCATTATAGGCAGCCAATGCCAACTCCACATCACCATCAAATAGAACCAACATTTCTTTCAGATAGCGTGCCCCCACTAAAATATTCTGCTGATGCGAGCCTTGTTTTAACTTGGTTAATCCAAATCGCAGCGCTGTGGCAGGCATTAACTGCATCAAGCCGTAGGCACCCTTTTTTGAGGAGGCTGTAGGATTATGTTTAGACTCCACATCAATCACGGCATGTATCAAAGCTGGTTCTAAAGCAGTTCTATTGGCAGCTACTAATACTTCTTGATGGAATGGCAACGTTTGCATATTGATATTGTTAGTGTTGATGCGCGTTGAGTTTGCTTGCTTCTCATGTTCATCATAGGATTGAATCTCTAACACGTGACTGCCTTCAATCTGATCGGAAGATACTGTGATTTCTTCTGTGTTCGATAAGTCTACATATACGCTGTCTGCATGCGTCAAAGGTGCATAGACTGTTACTGCAATCAATAAAGATGAAAAGTAAAATAAACGATGCATTATTCTTAAGATAATCCTATGTTAATCAACATAATAGAGGATATTGGATATTTTCCAGATAGTCCATTGGGACCAATGATTGAATCACAATATTCATATATTCGCTACCATTTTAGGGATATTCGCGCTCTGCTGTGTTTGTTATTCTTTGTAAGTTTTTAGTCTATTGTAGCCGATAGCGCATTTCAATAAATTGAAAACTGTTTGCCAAATATAAGCATTCAAACCCAACATTTTGGAGTGATAATATGAATAAACCTCATCGTAATAAACTCATCGTCTGTACCCTGCTTTATGCAACTTTACTCAGTGGTCATGTACTTGCAAATGATAAATCAAACTTAAGAGCCAACGCTTGTAACAATTTACCTACTTATTCACAATTAAAATCAGCCCTTATCAGCGCTGTAGGCACCGAGTCTTCAGGTTTTAATTTGCAAATGTGGGCAACGTTAGTCAATCGGGATGGTGTGGTGTGTGCCGTAGCTTACTCAGGTTCAGATCGTGGACAACAATGGCCAGGTAGTCGCGTTATTTCAGCGCAAAAGGCTAATACAGCCAACGCATTTAGCCTTCCAGGTTTAGCACTCTCTACAGCTAACTTATATTCAGCGGTACAAGGTACTTCGGCAGCTAATCCACTCGGCGGAAGTCTATATGGTTTGCAGTTTTCTAACCCAGTTGATCCTAGCGTTGCATATTCAGGTAATCCTGCTTTGGTCGGCACGCAAGTTGACCCAATGGTAGGTAACCGTGTGGGTGGCGTAAACGTATTTGGCGGTGGTTTAGCTTTATATAACAACAAAGGTCAAATTGTAGGCGCAGTAGGATTGTCCGGTGACACATCTTGTGCAGATCACAACATTTCATGGCGTGTACGTAATAGTTTAAGCTTAGACTATGTACCAGCAGGTGTCTCTGGCGATGCAACCAGACCTGACAATATGCTGATTGATGATTTAAATGGGGATAACAATGGTAAAACCGATGGATGGGAACAACCGACTTGTGCAAACCCTACTAATCCAGCTGGTCTGCCTGTGACTAAAACAGTCAGTCCGTAATTACTGTTTATATTTAGCTTAAAAACGCCAACATAAAAGCCTCAGAAATCACTGAGGCTTTTTTAATTAATGATAAATTGTTGATGCCATCACTAGATATAGCTATTGGTCAAAATGAATACCTTGAAAATTGAAACCATGTCTAAGAGTATATTTGTATTGATGGATTATGATGGATTGAGAGGTGTAAGGTTATAAACAATAAAACCCTCACTAGGAGGGTTTTTTGTAAACCATGGTGAGATGGT
>NCGC01000202.1 GCA_002281475.1 Methylophilales bacterium 28-44-11 | reverse complement strand
AGCAAAGGCACTGCAGTGGTTGGTGCTTTTTTTGGTCCGGTGATGCTGCTTTGGTTTGCAACATTGGGTGTACTTGGGGTCTTGAATATTGCGCATGACCCTTCTATTTTGCATGCGCTCAATCCAATCTATGCAATTCGTTTCTTCTTGTATCAACCGTGGATTGCGTTTGTCGCTCTCGGTGCAGTAGTACTGGCGGTCACTGGTGCCGAAGCGCTATATGCCGATATGGGGCACTTTGGACGTTTACCCATTCGTCTTGCTTGGTTTGGCTTTGTGCTTCCCGCGTTACTGCTCAATTACTTTGGCCAAGGCGCACTCATCTTGCGCGATGCAAGCTCTGTACAAAATCCGTTTTATCATTTGGCGCCTGAATGGGCGTTGTTTCCGCTTATTATTCTCGCCACCTTAGCAACGGTAATTGCATCACAAGCTGTAATTACAGGGGCATTTTCAGTATCACGCCAAGCTTTACAATTGGGCTATTTACCACGCATGCACGTCACACACACCTCAGCTAGTGAGCAAGGTCAAGTGTATATGCCGCGAATCAATTGGGGGTTAATGATCGCGGTGATGGTGCTCGTCATCACCTTTGGAAGCTCTGGTGATTTGGCTGCCGCATATGGCATAGCGGTCACTGGCGACATGGTCATCACCACGTTATTGGCAGCCATTGTCTTTCATGAAATCTGGGGATGGAGTAAATTTAAAACAGGTTTATTGGTTTCTCTATTTTTAGTCGTAGACTTAGCGTTTTTTGGCGCGAATGTGTTGAAAATTCCTGATGGTGGCTGGGTGCCATTAATTATAGGCAGCATTATTTTTATCCTAATGCTGACTTGGAAAACGGGGAGACGTTTGCTATATGCGCGGCTTAAAACCGAATCCATGGATTTGGTTCCTTTTATTGACGCGATTGGTGCACACCCCCCCGCTCGTGTTGCAGGGTCAGGGATGTTTATGACACCTAACCCTGAAGGTGTGCCCCATGCATTGCTACATAATTTGAAACACAACAAAGTGTTGCACGAAAAAGTGATCATTTTGACGGTGCGTTTTACTGATTTCCCACATACCAATATCCAAGAACGAGTCTCAGTAGAAGCCATGCCATACCAGTTTTACCGAGTCATGGTAAATTATGGCTTTAAAGATGAGCCCGATTTACCCAGAGATTTGCTGTTATGTGGGCAACATGGCTTAGAGCTGGACACCATGGACACCTCATTTTTCATTGGCAAAGAAATTTTATTGGCTAAAGAAAAAACTGAAATGTCGGTTTGGCGTAAAAAAATCTTTATCGCCATGTTCCGCACAGCAGAGACTATTACCAATCAATTTAAATTACCGCCAAATCGCGTGGTTGAATTAGGCACACAAGTCAAAATTTAAAGGGTAATCAATGATTATTGCGCTGAAGTTTGTCCCAGTAAAAAGAAATGATTTTTTTTAACCAGTGGCTCTCAACCAAAACTAATGTGATGCGTTAATAGTGATGGTCATCAATATTCAAAGTAAGTAAAAGGAGATAGCTATGAAAACAATATATTTAGCGCTAATTACAGCATTCAGTTTGCAAATGACGGGCTGTGCCAACACCACCAACGGAAGTGTGTCGGGGGTGAATCGCTCA
>NCGC01000201.1 GCA_002281475.1 Methylophilales bacterium 28-44-11 | reverse complement strand
TGGCCCACTTTAAATTTAGTGGTGTGGTTACCAACTTGGCTGACTCGACCAACAATTTCATGCCCTGGCACCATCGGGTAAAGTGAGCTACCACCCCATTCATTTCTCGCTTGGTGAATATCTGAATGGCAAATGCCACAATATAAAATATCAATTTGTACGTCGTGCGCGCTTGGCTCGCGACGATCTATACTCATTGGGCTCACGGGTGAGGTGGCAGATTGCACACCATAGGCAGCTGATTTCATAGGATCTCCTGAAGGTTTAAAACATAAATGCTTAACCAACAAGAATGACAGAGTTAGCAATAACTTGCTTGTGTAAATGTAACGATTTTAAGGAATTGAGAATCGCACAAAGTGTGATTAATACATTTTAAAGTCACATTGTTCACGTTAGCATAAGCAATTTTAATTGTTACGACAGCTGGAGTTTAGAGCGGGAAAATTCACAGGCTGGATGGGTGTGAATGGTTACTTCTAAGTTTGAGTGTGAAAAGTCTAACAAAACTTCATAAAGGTATGCACTAATATACGTATGCAGAGATAGCTTGATTTAATATTTCAATTAATCCTAGTCCCTGCATACTTAGCAGAGCAAATCAATTCAAGTATTTCTTGATTAGATTTTACATTGAATCGAAAGATGGTGTTTGGGTGGCATATAAAACCCATCACCTGCATCTGGGGACACCTCTTTATGTTGAGCGACTAAATGGTAGTCATTGGCACATAGCTCTTTTGCTTGGTTTTTGCATCTTTCCAAACTAACATCATTAAATTCGCTACAAGTCAACGTATGTGTTTGTACTCCATTGCCATCCACCGTGTTCGATTGCACATTGGCACATGAAATAATCATTAACAATGGTGCAAAACGTAAAAACTTTTTCATGATTTGTCTCCTTTGTTGATTTTTTTGAATTCATTTCATCATTTTGTAACATTAGTGTGATTTTAATCACACAGTTTTGATAAGCCTACTGACACTTAGTTGCATGAACTTTTTGTGACATTTGGCCTGCAGGCTAGCGCCAACGGTGGAGTAGGTCGGTGTGCATCCAAAATTAGCATTCATACTTACACTTATCTTTATGATTATTCTGCAGCACCATGCAATCTGGTTGTTAAGTTGCTTTACTCGCTAATGTAGCTGCTTTGGTAAAACGCCCAGATGATGTTGTTTGCGTTGAAGATGGTTTGCAAATAATTGACATAATTTTGCTGTTTAGTTTTTAACTGATGTAAGTGCATACTCCGCTTTAAACGCTTTCCACTGCTCAACAGTTTGTGTCGCTGCTTCTTTTGCTAATGTGAGGGTCGCATCTTTCCATTGTGCTACCTGCATGCCAAACTGCATCAATGCTTCTCGACTATCTGCGTCATGATAACCCGCATTGCGCAAGTGACCCCAAGCAGAAATCTCAGCCATGGTATCAAATACGTTGTCCAGCATATTTAACCTGCCATCCCATAAGGTTAAATCTAGTCGGTCTTGGCTCGGCTGCAACGCTTTCATTAGAAAAGACTGCCCTTTGTCATTCACATGTTTGAGTAAAGCGGGCGGTAAAATTTGCGCGCCGCTTTGTATGGCCGCAACACGTTCTGATTCCGAATTCCATGTAGGTTGTGGCACAACTAAATAGGGTGATAACGCGCTGACTTGAGTAGCTTTCATA
>NCGC01000200.1 GCA_002281475.1 Methylophilales bacterium 28-44-11 | reverse complement strand
AAAAAAAGACACACCCTGAGGTGTGCCTTTTAAACCTTACTGCGCTTTGTTGTATTTAATTAATAACGCGCAGTCGGAATGTAGCAATTCGTTGGGTTAGCAACAATCCCCTGTTTAGGGGGCTTTTAAGGCGTTGACTTTTTAAAAGTGATCGCGAAATAAGAGGCAATCCACCCAATTAAAACGGAAATGATCACGATGTAGGCAAAGGTAGACACAGCATAAAATTGCAGGGTAAAGTCAGAGGCATATTCGCGTGCAATCTCCTCGACCGATTGATTAAACAAGAAGAGAATCAACCATAATAAGATACAGGCAACGATGCCTCCGCCGATGCCGTAAAGCGTGCCAAGGTAGAGAAATGGGCGGCGTATAAAACTGGTTGTGGCACCAAATAATTCGCTCACTTCAATTTCTTCTTTATGCGTGAGGATTTGCATACGGATAGTATTGCTGATGACTGTGATTAGGGCAAAACCCAGTAGACAACCAAAAATCCACACAGCTTTTTTGCCAATATTTAATAAGCTGTTTAAGCGATTGACCCAAGCACTGTCGACAATGACTTCTGCTACGTGATCCATTTTTTCTATCTCAGACTTCAGGGATTGAATAGCAAGGTTATCGATAGAAAGCGGTTTGATGAAAAATGCATGCGGCAAAGGATTTTCTTCTAGTGCGTTTATTAACTCAGGATTGTCAGAAGTTTCTTCCAGCTGTTTAAGTGCGGTTTGTTTAGATACAAAGGTCACTTCAGCGATGTTGCTAAGTTTTTCAAGTGTAGATTTGGCAGTGTCAATATTACTTTGCGTGGCACTTTTCGTTAAAAATACACTTAGCTGAGCGTCTTTTTTGACGTCGGAAATCAACGCATTTGCATTTTGTAATATCACATAGATCAAACTAGGAATGGCTAACGTAACACCAATCACCGTGACAATGAGGAGAGTGCCCAACCATTGTTGACGCAATCGTTCTATGACAAGTGATGCTGCTTGGATGTGTTGATTAAACCACTTGTGCATGTTGTAACTGCGCGCTTAAGCGGCCCTGTTCTAAATGGAGTGTGCGATAGGAGGTGTCTTGTGGAATGGCGGTATCATGCATGGCAATGATAATGGTGACGCCGACTTGGTTAAAGGCTTTGAATAACTGCATGATATCGGTGGCATAGGTGCTATCCAAACTACCAGTAGGCTCATCGGCAATTAATATGGATGGCCGGCTCACCACTGCGCGGGCGATGGCTAAACGCTGTTGTTCACCCCCAGAGAGTGTGATGGGCATAGCCTTTTCTTTGTGCAATAACCCAACTTTGTCTAGCGCGGCGCGAATGCGTTTTGCGGCCTCTTCCCCAGTGATGCCATTGATACTCAGCGGCAGGGCGACGTTATGAAAACAATTTCTATCATAAAGTAATTTGTGGTCTTGAAAAATGAGACCAAATTTACGACGTAAAAAGGGCAATGCAGCATTACTGATTTTACTGACATTCTGGTTATTAATGAGTACGGTGCCATGGGTGGGTCGCTCAATTGCGGCAATCAATTTTAACAAAGTGCTTTTACCCGCCCCAGAATGACCCGTGACAAATACCATATCTCCATCATCAATGGTAAAGCTGACTTGTTGCAAAACATCGCCACTGCTTGGGTAGCGTTTGGTCACTTGATCAAACAC
>NCGC01000199.1 GCA_002281475.1 Methylophilales bacterium 28-44-11 | reverse complement strand
ACCGCTCAATCTGTGGCGGCCATTGCAGATGCGATAGTAGTCGGTAGCCGAATGGTATTGACGATTGAGGCATCGAACGAAGAAAATTTGATTGAAAATGTCACTAAGTTGATGCAAGAGTTGCGTGCTGCGATTGATGCGACATAAATATAACACGATAACAGTCTGGGAGTCGCCATGAGTTGGTTAGATAAAATACCGCAAAAAATAAAACGTGCAGTTGGCTCAGTCCAAAAACGTAATGTACCAGAAGGTTTATGGAGTAAGTGTGATTCATGCCAAACGGTGTTATATCGTTCAGATTTGGAATCCAATGCGGAAGTATGTCCAAAATGCAGCCACCATAATCGTATAGGTGCGCGTGCAAGACTAAATGCACTGTTGGATCCTGAAAATCGTATTGAAATTGGCGATGAAGTCAGTCCAGTCGATGCGCTTAAATTTAAAGACAGTAAAACCTATGCAGAGCGCATGAAGCAGGCACAAAAAGATGTGGGTGAAAAAGATGCGCTCATTGTCATGAAAGGTGCCATACAGGGATTGCCGGTAGTAGTGGCAGTATTCGAATTTAAGTTCATGGGCGGCTCTATGGGAGCCGTAGTGGGTGAGCGTTTCGTGCGTGGCGTGCAAGCAGCCATTGATCAAAAGTCACCTTTTATATGCGTATCTGCAAGTGGTGGTGCCCGTATGCAAGAGGGATTGCTCTCATTAATGCAAATGGCCAAAACCAGCGCTTCACTAACTAAGCTGTCTGAAGCTGGAATGCCCTATGTATCAATATTGACAGATCCTACTATGGGTGGCGTTTCTGCAAGCTTTGCTATGCTTGGCGACATTATTATTGCAGAACCGAATGCCTTAATTGGGTTTGCGGGACCTCGTGTGATTGAACAAACGGTTCGTGAAACTTTACCAGAAGGTTTTCAGCGTGCTGAATTTTTACTGGCACATGGTGCGATTGATTTAATCATGGACCGCCGAGAAATGCGTCAACGCCTTGTGAGTATGTTGTCTAGCTTGCTCAAAATCACCAAAGCAGCCTAATCTAAGTCTATTCAGTGACGCTATTAGCAGCCAAGCCAAACACTGTAGATGGATGGCTAGCATACATTGAAGCGCTACACCCAAAGTCTATTGCAATGGGCTTGGAGCGCGTTTCAGTTGTTGCGGATCGACTAGCGCTTTTTAAGCACACCCGACCACCAGTCATCATTACAGTAGCGGGGACCAATGGTAAAGGTTCTTCATGTGCTATGTTAGAAAGTATTTATACGCATGCGGGCTATCAAGTTGGATGTTATACATCCCCTCATCTTTTACGCTATCACGAGCGAGTTAGGGTAGGTTGTAAAGAAATTTCAGACCATGCATTATGTGAGGCCTTTGATGCCGTTGAAACTGCGCGAGAAACAATAGAGCTCACGTATTTTGAAATGGGTACGTTAGCAGCGTTATGGCATTTTTCAAGATTATCGCTGGATGTGCTGCTGTTAGAAGTGGGGTTGGGCGGTCGCTTAGATGCAGTGAATATTTTGGATGCAGATTGTGCGATCGTGACTAATGTCGATTTAGACCACATGGAATATTTAGGCGATACCCGTGAAAAAATTGGCTTTGAAAAGGCTGGTGTGTATCGTGCCAATCAAATTGCGATCTGTGGAGACCGATCACCTCCTCAAAGCTTGATTAATTTCGCAGGCACAGTGGGTGCGCATTTAAGTTGTATTCAA
>NCGC01000198.1 GCA_002281475.1 Methylophilales bacterium 28-44-11 | reverse complement strand
AATTTGTATTTTGCCTGATCTCGAATAAATTCATTCCAAATTTGCATGTCGGAATGGGTGACCCCAGTATCAGTTGCAGTCAGAAATAATACGGCATGCGCACCTGGAATGACTTTGTGCGTGAGTTCTGGCTCTGTGCCCAATACATTTAACCCTGGCGTATCAATCACCACTAAACCATTTTTTAATAGCTCATGGGGATAATTGATGATGGCGTGACGCCAAACCGGCACTTCAATGTGCGTGCGATTTTGTAATGCGTTATTGGGGTCTTTCGGGCTCCATAAACCTAGCTTAATGGCTTCTTCAATACTGACTTCTTTTTTTTCTATCAACTGGCGCAATGTCTTGCGCATTTGTTCGGGGAAATCTGTTTCTAACCTAAATTTTTTCCACAGTTTGGGCAGCGTTTTAAGATAAGTCAGCGAGTCATCTGTCAGACGCGTTTCAATAGGTAGGAGCTTAATACAAGGTTCTTCACCTTCTTCCCATAACAACTCGGTCGGGCACATGGTAGTGCGTCCCGCTTCGCTGGGTAATAAGCGTTGATCATGGTCTGCAAAGAAAAGGGCATTGATGGTTTCTGTTTTGCCACGAGAAAATTCGGCGACCAGGGCTAAGATAAGCCGGTCTTTACGTAACATGTCTGCAAAATCTGTTAAACGTAGTTCTTGTAGAGAGTTGCTGTTGTCGCTTCTTACTAGCCAGTCACGATAACCAATGATCGTATCAGCCAGTGCATTGCGCCATTGATGATAGTCTGCAATTTTTTCTTGTAAGGATGCTTGTAATAATTCTTGTGTCATATGCAGTGTTCGTCTCTACATGTCGTTATAAAGTACAACCTATCCACGCACCTCATTAAATCATGAACATTATTTGTTTTCACTAAAAAACTGCATTAAGTGATTGTTGTGCATAGCTTATAAAGGCAATGTTTACCATTTGCAACAATATCATTGCAATCAATGCTGAAAAATCAATCCCATTGAGGGGTGGTATCCAACGTCTGATGGGATCTAAGATTGGCCTTGTCAGTGCATGTAATACGCCAGATATCGGTGTGTTAGGGTTCACCCAACTTAAAAGGGCTTGAATCAAAATGGCATAAAAGAATAAATCTAAACTCATACGTACTAATGACAATAAAGCCATCAATACTAGGTTGAGCCAAATCGCACCACCTGCAACTGCAAATGGAAAGCCACGCAAACTCAGTAATATCAGCTGTAAAAGTAATTGCACCACAAAAGCCAATACCAAGGTTGAGAGGTCCACCTTTTTATAACTAGGGATCCAACGTCTTGCTGGTTTGACTATAAAATCACTGAGTGCGATGGTCATTTGCGCCAATGGATTTTGAAAAGGGGCTTTGAGCCATTGCATGAAAAAGCGCAATAGCAACACAAACGTCAAAATATCAAAGATGGTATGAATTAAAAAACTAAAAGCAGTTTGCAACATCGTTATGATTTCCCTAGTTCATCGCCCATTATTTTAGCGCGTTTTTCGGCTTGCTGAGCGGCTAGTAAAATAGATAGCTTTACCTGTGAAGCTTCCAAGCTCAGTATGCCTTGCTCAGTAGTGCCTCCTTTAGAGGTGACTTGTGCGCGTAAGGTTTCCACAGGTGTGGTGCTCATGGCTGCAAGCTGGCTAGCGCCTTTAAACGTAGCGATGCTCAATTGTTTGGCTTGCGCTTCATTGAGTCCCAACGCCACGGCAGCAGCCTGCAGTGCTTCAATCAA
>NCGC01000197.1 GCA_002281475.1 Methylophilales bacterium 28-44-11 | reverse complement strand
GCGATACAACAAAGAAAACCCAAAGTGGAAGTCGGCATAGATAAACTGAGCATGTTTACCTATCCAAACGCGCAACAAACCATGGTGGTGGTGAATTTTGAACAGGATTTTAAAAGCGCATCGCTACAAAATCGTATGAAAAAACGCCAGTATTGGATTCATGAAAACAATCAATGGAAAATTATTTACGAAGGTGCTGCTTAATGAAATGGTTTAATACAATATTTGCTACTACAACACTGCTGATGGCTTTGACGACTTCGTCAATGGCTGCAACACAAGTGGAGTTTGTCACAACAGCAGGTAATTTTGTCGTGGAAGTGTATCCTGACAAAGCGCCTAAAACGGTGGAGAACTTTTTAAAGTATGTAGAAGATGGTTTTTATAACAACACCGTGTTTCATCGTGTCATTAGCCGTTTTATGATACAAGGTGGTGGTTTTGAACGTGATCTGACAGAAAAATCAACACGTGCACCGATTATCAATGAGTCAAATAATGGTTTGCTAAATCAAACAGGCACCATTGCGATGGCGAGAACGCAAGATCCTAATTCTGCGACTGCGCAGTTTTTTGTTAACTTAGCAGATAATCAATTCTTGAATTACACAAGCCCAGAGCCTGATTTCATCGGCTATTGTGTCTTTGGTAAAGTGGTGAGTGGTATGGAAGTCGTGCATAAAATTGGCATTGTACCCACTGGCAATAACCGTGGTTTCTCAGATGTGCCAATCAAGCCGATTGTGATTAAGAAAGCAACAATCAAATCAGCAACTATCGCTAAATAGATCAACCCCCTTAATATATTAACAAGCTACACATCATTTAATAAAGGAAACATTGTGGTCAAACTATCCACCAATTTTGGTGACATCACCATTGAATTAGATGCTGAAAAGGCGCCGATTACAGCCGCCAATTTTTTACAATATGTAGAAAAAGGGTTTTACGAGGGTGTGATTTTTCATCGAGTGATGAACGGTTTTATGGTGCAAGGCGGTGGTTTTGATGCCAATATGAAACAAAAGCCAACAGATGCACCCATTAAAAATGAAGCGGACAACGGCTTGGCCAATAATAAATATACGGTTGCCATGGCACGCACCTCTGTACCTGATTCTGCCAGCAGTCAATTTTTTATCAATGTGGCTGATAACGATTTCTTGAACCATACCGCACCTACGTCAAGTGGTTGGGGATATTGTGTGTTTGGTAAAGTAGTGGAGGGCATGGATGTGGTGGATAAAATCAAAGCTGTGCCAACAACTAGTCGTGCCGGCCATCAAGATGTTCCAGTAGAGCCAGTGGTGATTTTACAAGCCACGGTTTGTTAAATCTGAATGCGGGGTCATACCCTTTTTATTTCGGATTTGCATTTATGTGAATCACGCCCACAAATCACCTCGGCTTTTATTACGTGGTTAGCCGAGGTGGCTACGCAATCAGATGCGCTTTATATTTTGGGCGATTTTTTTGAGTACTGGGCGGGCGACGATGCCATGATGGACGACTTCCATCGTCCTATCATTCAAGCATTACAACAGCTCAACCAACGTGGAACACAAATATGGTTGATGCATGGCAATCGGGATTTTTTGATTCGTGATGTGTTTGCAAAAGCAACCGGCGTGCAATTACTCGACGATCCCACGCTTACTCATCTATATGGTTTACCCATTTTATTAAGTCACGGCGATATGCTTTGCACAGATGATGTGCAATATATGGCATTTAGAGAAAAAGTACGTCAGCCGGTTTGGCAAGATGCTTTTTTAAGTCAGACG
>NCGC01000045.1 GCA_002281475.1 Methylophilales bacterium 28-44-11 | reverse complement strand
TTATTGGCGATAACTCAAACACAATTCTCTTAAATTTGACTCCTGTCGAGATTGTCCTTAATTATAATTAAACCTTTAATGAATTGTTTATACAAATGAAAATCGCTGTTGCGGGTATTGGCTATGTGGGTTTATCAATTGCTGTACTACTAGCTCAACATAATGAAGTTTTTGCTTTAGATATTCACCAAGGACGAGTTGATACCTTAAATAACAAAATCTCGCCTATTCCAGATGTTGATATTGGAGATTTTTTACAGAATAAATCACTTAATCTAACAGCCACAACAAACAAAATAACCGCATATACTCGCGCAGATTTTGTAATTGTGGCCACACCCACCGACTATGATCCAGAAACTGGTTACTTCAATACCTCTTCAGTAGACAGTGTGATTGAAGATATTTTATCTTTCAATCTTGATGCAACAATCATTATTAAATCGACCCTGCCTGTTGGGTATACCAAGCAAATTAAACATAAATTTAATTGCGAGAATATTATTTTTTCTCCTGAGTTTTTGCGTGAGGGTAAAGCACTGCACGACAATCTCTACCCTGCTCGAATAATCATTGGGGAACGATCAGTTCGCGCGGAGAAATTTGCAAATTTATTGAAACAAGGCGCTATAAAACAAGACATTCCAACACTTTTTACCGACGCCGCTGAGGCAGAAGCAATTAAGTTGTTTGCAAATACCTATTTAGCGATGCGTGTTGCTTACTTTAATGAATTAGATACTTATGCGGCAACTCATCACTTAAATACAGAACACATTATCAATGGAGTATGTCTCGATCAACGTATTGGCTTTCATTACAACAACCCTTCATTTGGTTATGGTGGTTACTGTCTACCTAAAGACACAAGACAATTGCTCGCAAACTATCAAAACGTACCGCAGAATTTAATTCATGCGATTGTTGAGTCCAATAATACGAGAAAAGATTTTATTGCTGCAGAAATCATTAAAAAGTCACCTAAGGTGGTGGGAATATACCGCTTAATTATGAAAAGCGGATCGGATAACTTTCGCTCATCCTCTATTCAAGGAATAATGAAGCGCATCAAAGCGAAAGGTATTGAAGTCATTATCTATGAACCAATGTTACAGGAAGCAGAGTTCTTTCGATCTCGCCTAATAAGCAATCTGGATGCGTTTAAACAAGAATCTGATATCATTGTTGCGAATCGATTGATGCCAGAAATCGCTGATGTGCAATCAAAAGTATATAGCAGAGATTTGTTTGGGCATGACACATAAAGATCGATGTTTCTGATTAAATTTCCCTCCCATTCAATCTCTCCGTTATGCTCAAATCCAAAAATCCTAAAGCAGCTAGCACTTCATTAGAACGTAACGAACTGGATTCAAAAACGTTGTATTTACGTATGTTGATTTATGTAAAGCAGCAGTGGATCATATTTTGCATTAGCATCTTTGCGCTAATGATTTTATCTGCCACTAACACTGGGTTTTTAGCCACCATCAAAATGGTTACAGATGAAGGGTTTGTCAACTCTGATACACACAATCGAATATTTTTGCCACTGATGCTAATTGGTTTATTGGCTTTACGAGCATTTTCTGGTTTTATTTCCTCTTTTGCGATGCGTTGGGTAGGCAGAAAGGTCATCGAACATATCAGGCTTGATGCATTTTCTAAATTAATGACACTACCAGTCAGTTTTTTTGATGCGCACTCTGTAGGCAGCATCGCTTCCAAGCTGACTTTTGACAGCGAGCAAATGTATAACGCTGTGACCAAAGCGACAGTGAGCTTGGTACGCGATAGCCTGACTATCATCGGTATGATTACCTATATGCTATATTTAGACTGGCGACTGACCATGATTTTTGCCCTGATTGCGCCGTTAATGGTGTTTTATCTTAAGAAAATGACGCCAAAGCTACGCACTTCTAGCCAATCCGTGCAACAAACGATGGGGGATATGACCCAAGCCATTGAAGAGGCAGCGAGTGGGCAACGTATGGTCAAGATATTTGGTGGAGAGGCATACGAATATCAACGATTCTCTGTGATAGCTAAAGAGAATCGCCATATGATGAACCGCTTAGGTCGAGTATCTGGACTCAATAGCATGGTGATTGAGCTTTTGGCAGCACTTGCGCTAGGGTTAGTCGTATATTATGCGACTGGGAGTTTCACTGCAGGTGAGTTTGCTGCGTTTATTGGTGCCTTGTTAATGCTAATCGCGCCGATTAAAAGCCTGACTTCTTTGAATGCAGATATCCAGATTGGGCTTGCGGCTGCTCAAAGCATTTTTTCACTGATCGATACGCCAGCACAAATTGATGATGGTACTAAAGAGATTATGCGAGCCAAAGGAAAAATCGAAATGCGTGGGGTTAGCTTACATTATGACCATGCTAAACACGCTGCCCTTAACAATATCAATTTAAACATTCAGCCAGGTGAAAAAATCGCTTTGGTTGGGCGTTCTGGTGGTGGTAAAACCACGCTTATTAACCTGTTTCCTCGATTTTATGAACTAGAGCAAGGCTTGGTGATGATTGATGGGCTTGATATTCGATCCATGTCCTTAAAAAGCCTACGTGAACAATTTAGCATGGTCAGCCAAGAAGTTGTGTTATTTAATGACACTGTATTTAATAATATCGCATACGGTACATTAAGAAACGTTACCGAAGCACAAGTGATTCAAGCAGCACAAGCAGCGCATGCCACGGAGTTTATACAGCAACTTCCCAATGGTTTATATAGTGAAATTGGTGATCGCGGCGTACGCCTTTCTGGTGGACAACGACAAAGGTTAGCGATTGCTCGCGCCATTCTGAAAGATGCCCCAATTCTTTTATTGGACGAAGCGACTTCTGCATTAGACACAGAATCTGAACAACATGTGCAAGCAGCTCTTGATGAGTTGATGAACAATCGTACCACGATTGTAATCGCACATCGCTTATCAACTATTGAGAATGCCGATCGTATTCTAGTCATGGAAAAAGGAGAGATTGTCGAAGCAGGCCGCCATGCAGAATTGATAAAACTCAATTCACACTATGCTAAACTCTATCAAAAGCAATTCCATTAGTGTAAATACTAAGGGGATTTAAAGCGGTCATAATTCCACATATACTGTAATGGAAATGCGCGCACTTTTTTCTCTAATGCTTGATTCAAAGTAGCCGTACTTTGTAAGGCTTGGTTATCTAAGCGTTCCAAATGAAGATTAAACCCTTTGCCATGAGATAGTCGTTCAACTAAGGCCATGATCACTGCCGCATCCGTACGCGCTACTAATTTGCTGACTAACGTCATGGTATACGCAGGGCGATTAAAAAAATTTGCCCACTCACCATCGCCCTTGCTTGCGATTTGATCTGGAAGAATGCCAATCGCTTCTCCCCTTTTTAAGGCAAGTAGTAATTTTTTAACGCCTGAAGCATCTGTTGGCGCCAATGTAAGCTGACCCTTACACCGACCACGCTGTATGTACTGATTGAGACACAGTTGTCTGGACGGACGATATAAAATCGTCATCGGATATTTTGAAGCATAAAAAATTGAGGAAATTTCAAAAGCACCGATATGTGGTGTTAAAAAAATAATGCCTTTATTTTCATTGAGGGCATTTTCTATAACTTCAAAATGGTATACCTGATTAATCCAGGCCAGTACATCTTGTTGTGTACTCCCCCAGATTGCCATGCTTTCAAGCATCGTTTTACCCATTTCTCTTATATTGCTTTTTACCGCATTTTCTAACGCCTTAGTTTCATTATATAAACCACTTTCCTTAAGGTTTTTAACTAAGATCTGTTTAACCTTTGGTTTAAACCAATGAAATACATCGCCTAAAATAGCGCCCATCCACTGAATCAGACTAAGCGGCAATAGCGATAATCCCTTTAGTAACAAGGCAAAAAGCTTTGAGCATAAATAACTAGAAAACTTAGATTTCATGACGTTTGACTAATGATTACTTGACAGTGATGGACTCAATGCGGGCATTAGCATTGCTGCGATGTTCATCGGATCAACATTTTTAATCTCAAATTGCGGATCCTGATACCACATTGCTTTGTTGCTCCAAGGTAAATAACGCGCAGGCTGACCTACGCCAAAAATAGTAAAAGTAGGCAAAGCTAGTGCACTCGCAATATGACCCAAGCCAGAATCATTACCAATAAAAAAATGTGCTTTTCTAAGATATGCCGCAGTTTCCAGCAAATTAAGTTGCCCACAAAAATCAACGGTTGGTAAAAGGCATTTAGATTTAAAAGCTTCTGATAATGATGCATCATTTTTATCACCAAAGATCAATACCACATCAAAGAATGGCTTTAGTGCATTAACTAGCATCGCAAATGAACTCGCTGGCCAAATCTTGCCTGTAAAATTAGCGCCTATGCCTATACCTAGCACCCTTTGTTGCGCATAGGCTTTCAAAGCCTCATCAGCTAAGCGCATTTCTTTCTCAGACAGCCAGATTTTGGTTGATGGGATTGGTGTATTAACAAGACTTTTCAGCACAGCATAATGTTTTTCTGCACTATGCATATTGAAAGTTTTACGGTTACTAAGTTTAAACACTTTTGTTTTAGCTTTTACAAAATGTAGCAGGCCATCAGTTCTTAAATCAATTGCCACATCGTATTTTTTTTGTCGCAACACGCTCACCAATTTGAATAGCACTTTCCATCCCGCTTGCTTTTCTTTATAAATCAGCTTGCCTAAGTATGGATAATATTGAAAAATAATTGCAGAGCGGTGATCACAGACGATGTCGATAACAGCATTCTGAAATTGTTGATGCAGCGCCTCCAGGGTGGGCGTCGTTAAGATGACATCCCCAATATTAGAGAGTGTGATAAAAAGAATCTGAGTGACTTCTAAAGGATTTCCAACATTCTTAACAAGGCCATTCAGCCCTCTTAATCTCAGCATAGCAAAATCTACACAACCAAAAGCTTTTCATTATAATTTGCAGTTGTTTAACTTTTATGTCACATATTTAAACTATCATAATTTTTTAATTTATTGTTCATTTAATCTTGCTGATGATCGCTTCTCAATTTAAGTTTTTTGATGAATCACGCTGACACTAGTCATATCGATCATAGAAAAGTAAGTCATAAGTTTCTATCTGGATTAGAACGTTACCTGCCGTGGCTGTTACCACTACTCCTTATTTTTTCTAGGTCGATTGCAGATTTAACGGTACTTACAGTAGGGCTCATTTTTTTGTTCATAAGCTTCCAACACAAGGATTGGGTGTGGGCAAAAAGTAAATGGTTTACACTCAATATTTTATTCTGGCTATACCTACTATGCATTAATACGCCATTAAGCATTAATCCTGTTGATAGCCTCATTCATGCATTTTTTTATATTAGATGGCCTTTGTTTGCTGCGGCATTGGCTTACTGGTTGTTAAATGATGCAACGCGTCAACGTCACTTTCTGATTGCGCTTGTTCTAGTCTCCGCATTTGTAATATTTGACACCAGCTTACAATACATTACTGGTCAGGATCTTTTTGGTCACACTAAAGTAAGCCCCACAAGGCTCACAGGTCCATTCAGCAGACCCATTCCAGGCATCATGATGTTACGGGTACTATTTATTGGGTTATTTTTAACTGTCATGTTGCAACAATTATCCACCCCAATACGCCGAATTTTATTCACGCTCTCAATGCTATGTGTAGGTTTATTGTTTATGTTCATTACTGGTGAACGTATGGCACTAATTCTCTTTTTGAGCGGAAGTATTGTAGTGTTAACTGGCTTATTACTGGAGCAAAGAATACATCAAGCTCAGATTCTAACTGGGCTTTTACTCATGTTTGGTATTAGCATCACGCTCATTTTGTTCAATCCAGAAACCGCCGAAAGATCTATCTATAGCATTTATGAAAAACTCTTGCATTTTGCTGATTCCGATTACGGCATGGTTTTTCGTGCTGCTTTTGCAGCTTGGCAACATGCCCCTTTCTTCGGACATGGATTTCACAGCTATACCATGGTTTGTGAACAAATGGGCTTACTTACACAATGGGGAATGCAGTGCTCTCACCCGCATAACCTATATCTACAAATAGCAGCAGAAAATGGCTTAATTGGCCTAATGCTTTTTGTGATTATGTTAGGTAGTTTATATTTTAAAGCGCTCTATCCATTGATGCTAGCCAAACAGTGGTTTGTCGCCAGCTTAAGTTTTGTCGTGCTTAGTGTATGCTTTTGGCCATTAATAGGTGGCATCAGCATCCTAAATAATGGTGTGGCGGCTTTAGTATGGTTAGGTGTAGGCTGGGTAATATCAATCAGTAAAATGTCATCAAATAGTACATCATGAAAATAACTGTGTTATCAGTAACAATAAAAGAATAGCAAGAGGCTTATAAAATAGATAGAAAACAGTGAATTACAATCTATATTCTAAGTATTGGACACATTAACCCATGACCAAAGATATTATTTCGTGCATATAGCTTATGCGGAAGTACATTCGACATCCAGTAGACTCCTATTGAAGTAAATGTTGCAGGACATAACGAGCCCGAAACAATGCCACATCCATCAGACGTTGGTTCTGGTGGACGTTCATTTCATTTCCATCAATATATGAAACTAGACTCTCATGTAAGTGTTAGGATACTTAATTTAACCCCAGAATTTGATACAGAGGCTAAAGTTGCATGGTGTCGCAAACAGTCTAACTGCAATGAGTTGAATTCTTAAGTGCGGATCACACGTTCAAAAGCAGAATGGTTGAACAGGTTTGTCATATTGAAAACTATAAACATGCGGTCAATAGTAATGAGACATGCAACTGACTATTGAAGAAGCTATTACAGAAAAGTATAAAAAGTATGCTGTTGACTTTCCAAAATGACTACTAATCAACAATCAGTTTTAGCCTAATTGGTGTTTTCTAAAGTGCGCAAGCACTTGATCAACTGTGAGCGCGGCAAGATTATCAACTTCTATTGTTTTGAATTGACGATGCCCAATTTCCGCACGTGCAGCAGATGTTGTGGGACCAAATATTGCTAATCCTACTTTATTCAGATAAGAAGCGATATGAGTAGGTCCAGTATCGTTACCCACCACAAATTTTGCACCTTTTATCACACCTGCCAACTCAAACCAATTAAGGCCTTGTATCAGATGGCCTGACATTTGTTTGCCAATATCAGCCTCTTCTGGCCCTAAAATTACTACTACTTGCTGACCCATGTTAATGAGGGCCGTTGCTAGCACAGCATAGTAAGGCCAACGCTTATGCAGGTGTTGTGACGAGGAGCCTGGAATTAACGCAATATAATCTTGACCAACAGCATGTTGATTAAGTATGGTGCTTACATCTGCCACCATCCAAGACAGGTCAGGATGACAGGCGTGCTGCACAGGAATATTTGCTTTATTTAACAATTCAATCAAGCCTGCAAGACCTGAAACAGGCGCACCTGCTTCCGCACTACGCCCTATCCATTCAGTTTTTGCAAACCAAAACTGTCGATAAATTCTTGAGCGATCTGAGTTTTGTAAATCAATTACCAAGTCAAAAGGCTGTCGTTGTAATTTTCTTTGTAGTTTAAATTGTTGATCTACTCGCCAAATCGGTGCTCGATTATCTTCAATCACATCGTTGATATAAGGACAGCGTTGTGCCAGTACCAAATATGCGGGGCTAGTTAAAAGTGTGATCACACTACTTGGATATCGAAGCCTGATATCCATTAGGAGACCAATAGACTGCATAAGGTCGCCCAGAGCACCATGTTTAATTACGAGAATATGCTTTTTATTTTCTTGCATCATCTAATAGTTAGTCATCACATTACTGCATACGCTGATATAGATTGATAGTTTTTTTGGTCATCTGCGCAAGCGTCATTTCTTTCTGAGCAAACTGTTGTACATCTTTCATTAACTCATCCCAGTAGCTTGGGGCTTGCAATAATGCAATCAACTTCTGACGTAGCATAGTTACATCATTAATAGGCACAATAAGCGCACTAGGCAGCACCTCATTCGCAACAGGTACATTTGTAGAGAGTATATTTGCGCCACATATTAAGGCTTCATTAAACACATAAGAAAACCCCTCACGCCTTGATGAAATCACAACACCATCTGCTGAACACATCAAATCTAATGGGCGCTCATAATGTCCAATTAAGATCACATGTGTATTTGCCTGCATATGAGCTATGCTATTTTTAAGCTCTGCACTTTGAGGGCCTTCCCCCGCAATAATCAAGCTCACATCTAAGCCATCGATTGCTTGTAATAGAACATCAAATCCTTTAGCTGGGACTAAGCGGCCCACTGCACAAATCACAGGTTTGTTGTCTGGTAAATGATATTGTGCTTTTAAGTCTAGTTGCTTAAAATAAGTTTTTTGAATGCCATTGTAAATGACTTCAGCACCCGGGGTATTGACCAGCGTTGCCAAGTGGCGACTCACGCAAATCACATGTGCAAACCGCTGATACAGCTTAAACTGACTTTTGATATTATGCACGGTTGCAACTATTGGCGTATTTAATAAAACTTTGATGCTCCAAAGCATATTCGCTGCTTTATCGGCATGCGCATGTATCACATCAAACTTGTAGAGACGTAACTTTAGGTATAGTTGAAGCAACAACCATGGATTCCGCCGACTCATTCTCATATTAAGACTTTGCTTTTCTATCCCGTCTGGTAAAGTCATTAAAAACTTAACATCTGCTATCACTAGTACTCTATGTCCCTGTGCGACTAGACAACTACTTAAATCACGTATATGTTTTTCTAACCCCCCATTGCCACGACTTGCAATAACCTGACAGATAAACATTAGCCAGCAGAACCCTGTTGACGTTGCTCAGCAAGCTCCCGATAAACCGCCATTGTTTTTTCTAACATTTGTTGTAAGCTAAAAGTCTGACTCATCGCGACTTGTGGTGGCTTATGTAGCCAACTCAGTGTAAGCATCGCGGCCTCAGCCACATTTCCTAAATCAATTCTTCCTTCTGGCAATATTGCTGCGAGTTGTTCACTCACACCACCATGCGAATAACCGATGACTGGAATCCCTAAACTTAGAGCTTCTAGCGTGGTGCGGCCAAACGCTTCTGGTTCAAGCGAAAGTGAATAAACGATCTTAGAAATCGCCATGATTTCACGCAAATCATCGCGATGCCCAACAAAGGTAATAATGTCACTCATACCAGCATCTTTTACTTTTTTCTCCAGCTTTTTAAGATAACCAGACTTGCCTTTTTTAACCTCGCCTACAATTAAGGCATGAAAATCAAGGGTATGTTTTCTAAGCTGAATCACTAAATCAATAAAATCTTCATGTCCTTTCCATTTTGTAACTCTAGCAGGCAATACTAAAATATTTGTGTTGAGGGTTTTAGGGTACTCATAGTACCAAGTCTTTAACCAAGAAGGCTTAGGTTGGTACTGATATGGAAACTCATCAGCATCTACACCACGATAAATCAATCGTAACTTCTCTGAATCAACCTCATATTGACTGGTCACATAGTCACGTATCATCTCTGAAATTACGATAACTCGCTCCCCTTTAATCATCACCGCGCTATAACCGCTGACAGAATATGGGCCGTGAACTGTTGTCACGAAAGCAGGCCTTGTTTTAGGATCCATCTCCTTCCAGGTCAGATAAGCAATCCAAGCTGGAAAACGTGACCTCACATGCAAAATATCTACATGCTCTTTTTCTAAAAATTTACGTAGTCGACTGACCAACTTTATAGTGAATATGGACTTTTTACCTATTGTCCATTCCACATGCTCACTGCCTTGTTCGAGCAACTTTTTGACCATCCGGCCGCCAGCAGAAATAACAATAGAACGATGTCCATTCGCAGATAAGTAAGCACCTACTTCTAATGTGCCACGCTCCACACCTCCTGAGGCAAGCGCAGGTAGCATCTGCACCACCGTTAAACGACTTGATACCATTTACTTAAAATTCGAGTTGCGATTCGCATACATGTTTTTGAGCGGCTCGTGGTTGCATCCAGCGTTCGAGTATCCAGTTGCTACAACGATTCGCTTCAGTAAACCCTAATACTGGACTGAGTTTATTTTGATACATTCCTGAAAAATCAAAGCGTGTCACCAATCCTTGACTCACCAGACTTTTTACTCCTCTTGTTACGCGACTATCTCGCATAGTATCTAAGTTAAGCAAGCCAACCGCTACATTTGCCGTCAAACTTTCATACACCATTGAAACCGAGTCTTCAGTAACCCATGCGCTTGCACTTTCTGCCAGTTGCTTTGACACCCAACCTGATTCCGTATCTGCAAAGGGCACAATCATTAAATTAGAAAAATGGATACGTTTAACTGCTGAAATAAAATCTTTAGGCGTTCTACGAGACGTCGTAAGTGTATATTCTATATTAGGGTTTTTCTTCACCAGCTCATATACTTGCGCGACTAAATCTGAAGTCTTCCACAAACAGTGTTTTGAGGAACCGCCCACCATAATTAATGACTTGTTTTGATGGTGCTGTCCATCTGGCTTAATCGGATTAAGCACACCTCTAGTTTCCAGATACTCACCCCTGCCACGATATGCATCATGTTCTGGGATTAAACATAAATCAAACCAAGATACAGGTAAGCTTGGTTGCATTAATATTATTATTTTGCCACCAAATGCTCTTTTAGCAGCAAGCGCATGAAGATGGGTAGCATGTCCGGCACCGATAATTAAATCAGGTAATGGCAAACCAGATGCGAGTCCCCAAGTAGCGGTAAACAAGTTAAATAGAGCATCTAGATCATTACTCACTCTAATATCAAAGCACTTAGAATTCACTTTTTGTCTAAGGGAGTTCACAAGGCCCAACGATTGATTCTCATGACCCGGCTTACCATCGATCAAACGCCAAATAATTATTTGATTTTCACAATCTATCGTATTAAGAATATTCAATTGATACCTACTAAACACTTTTATTAATTTTGTTAATTTAATATAGTTTTATGACTCCATTATTAATTAACATAATTATTTCGAATCATTAATAATAGAAAATTTGATCAAGTTAAATAAATATAAATGATAGACGTCACTTGGAAATTGAGATTTACTGAAAAACAATTGGCTTTAACTGTTAAGTATTAGAGTTTCAATTGCAGTTCAGAAATGTAATATCTAAACTAAATATCTACCATCAGTTTGTGAAATCCCATCAGCAAAAATTTGTACTGATAAATACCTAATAGAGATAAATAAATAAACAAAAACGACCTAGAGATATCTCTCTAAGTCATCTTTAAATGGTCCCTCTGTGAATTGAACACAAGTACCAAAGGATTCTAGTTTGTGACGGGTACCCGTCCACCTGAACTATGTCTTCACCATAAAAACACTAGCTTTAAGCTTGCTTAATAATACGACGTTTTGCAGTTGCACCGATTACACCCAAACCAGCTATTAGCATTGCATACGATTCTGGTTCTGGTACTGGGCTTGCAATATTTAACACACCCGCATAACTTCCACCAGATTGCCCAGCCACAGTGCCTTTAATTTGTAATGTATAACTACCAGCCAATAATGAAATAGGATTTAACACCACAGTAGTAATGCCTACACTTGGTGAAAAGTTAGCTGTAGTACCCCAATTTTCAATAATAGAAGTTACTGAGTTTGTTGTGTCATTAACATTACCAGCATACAGGCGAGCTTTAAGATTGGTTAAACCCAAAATACTGTCTAAATTAATTGAAGATGTTACAGAGTTGGCGGATCCATTTGGAATAGTGAAGTAATAAGCATCAAAAAAAGTTGTGCCTGTTGTTGCGGCGGCGAATGAGTTTCCATAACTAAGAGATGTAGGTAGAGGACCTACTGACAAGTTAGTGACTGAATCCGCAAATGCTGACACGCTAGATATCGCTAAAACACTAACCAATAAGATACTTTTTAGTAATTTCATTTGTGAATCCCAGTCTATAAATTAATTTTTTGTGAGTAAACAACAAATTAGAATATTACGGGGAGATTGTGACGATTGTTAAAAATAACTATATTGATTTATAGTCAGTGTGGACTATATTTTCAAAGCATTAATTACATTGTGAATATTTAGATAATAGGCTTTCTCATCCTTAAAACTAGCAATATGGATTTAATTTCCAGCAATTAAAAAAAACGACCTAGAGGTTTCTCCCTAAGTCGTCTTAAATGGTGGCCCCCTGTCATTCGAACATGAAATTA
>NCGC01000196.1 GCA_002281475.1 Methylophilales bacterium 28-44-11 | reverse complement strand
TAACTGGAAACACAAAGGGTTTGCGCGCAATGTAATAGCGTCCTTTGGTGAACCACGCAATTAAGGGAGAAGTAATAAGGGCTGTGCCCAAAGCAATAAACGAGGAAAACGAGGTGAGTGCATCCCCAAGCAAGCCTGCAAACGCTGCAATAGAAACAGCGGAGGCTAAAAACATGGTGCCGACGCCCACTGGGTTAATATCAAATAAATAGGCGCGCCTAAATTCAATGCCCTTAGGACTCAGGCCCAATGGCTTATTAATCACTAAATCAGCCACCACCGCGGTAATCCAAGCAATGGCAATATTAGAGTAGAGCCCGAGCACTTGCTCAAGCGCTTTAAATACATCTAACTCCATCAACATAATGGCAATGACTGCATTGAAAACAACCCAAACCACTCGGCCAGGATGACTGTGCGTGAGCCGCGCGAAAAAGTTTGACCAAGCTAAGGAGCCAGCGTAGGCATTGGTCATGTTGACTTTAATTTGAGACACTACCACGAACAATGTCGTGACTGCCAATGCCACATCATATGAATTAAATGCATAATTGAACCCGACTAGATACATATGGGTTGGATTGACCGCAGACTGAAACGACATATCACTTTGAATCACTAAGTAGGCAAGCAATACCCCACCTAACATTTTGAGCATGCCTAAAAACACCCAGCCAGGGCCTGCCATCAGCACACCGATATTCCAACGCCAACGATTTTGCGCTGTTTTTTCTGGCATAAATCGCAAAAAGTCGACCTGTTCACCAATTTGGGGAATAAGTGCAACGCCAACCGCTGTTGCTGCACCAAACATGTGCAGATTGAACTCACCTGCCTGCCCAGATATCCCTGCAAACATGCTGAGTTTAGAGATTATGTCTGGATCATGGTGCAAGATCGCCAGAAAAGGCAAGAACATCAAGATCAACCAGATAGGCTGGGTAATCATTTGTATGCGACTAATTAAGGTAATACCGTGAGTCACCAACGGAATCACCACCAACGCACTTACTAAATAGCCGATGTAGAGTGGCAAATGAAAATACAACTCGAGCGCATACGCCATAATTGCGGCCTCTAGCGCGAAGAGAATAAAGGTAAATGAGGCGTAGATAAATGATGAGATGGTGGAGCCAATATAGCCAAAACTTGCACCACGTGTGAGCAAGTCCATATCCAGACCATATTTGGCAGCGTAATAACTGATCGGCAGCCCGGTAAGGAAAATGATGGCACCAACCGCTAAAATCGCCCAAAATGCATTGATAAAGCCATAATTAACAGCGATTGTGCCGCCAATTGCTTCTAACACCAAAAATGAGATGGCACCTAAAGCGGTGTTGGAGACACGTAAAATGGACCATTTACGGAAGGAGCGCGGGGTGAATCGCAGTGCGTAATCTTCTATCGACTCGTTGGCAACCCACGTATTGTAGTCACGACGTATTTTGACAATACGTTGCGTAGGCTCTACTTGCTCAGCAGCATTCGCGGTGAGTTCTGCGGTCGACAATCGTATTCCCCATGAGTTAGAAGTTGCTTGGAGCTTTTATTTAAGCAATATCTATTCCTTGGCTCAAGCTTCGATTGGTTTGAGCCAGCAACATCTTAATCAATGCGAGAATCTTGATATGTACGTTAAATGACGTATATCTCCATTGCAGAAAAAAACAAAGTTTTTTACTGAATACTCAACAATACGCTTGCACCAAAGCCCAGCATGATACCTGCTAACAGCGACTGTGACCATTGCATTAGCTTGTGCTGCTGTTTGCCTAAGCCATAACCGATGGCATGCAATAA
>NCGC01000195.1 GCA_002281475.1 Methylophilales bacterium 28-44-11 | reverse complement strand
GCGACCAAACAGATTGGTGCCATTGTAAAAACGATTCAGACCGATACCAATAGTGCGGTAGCCGCGATGGAGAAAAGTACCGAGGGTGTGGTGGAAGGTGCTCAACTGTCTGATGCAGCGGGTCGTGCACTGGCAGAGATTGAGAACGTGACAAATAACTTAGCACGCTTGATTGAGTCGATTTCATCTGCAACAGAAGCGCAGACCCAAGTGGCTTCTCAAGTGACCAAAAACATGCAGCAAATTCAAGAGATTACGACACAGACCACCGAGGGTACAAAAGTAACTGCAACTTCTGTGGGTCAATTAACGACGTTGGCGAAAGATTTACGTGAATCTGTTGCTGGTTTTAAACTTGCATAACCCTTTTGAGATGAATCTACGTGTCAAATGATTTTGATATAGGCCCATTAACTTGGGTAAAGGAAGAAATAGATAAGTCGCTGCATACGGTTTTAGAAAATCTAAACAAGTACAGCGAAAATATTTCTGATACCGCATTTCTTCGGTATGCCCAAACCCATGTCTATCAAGCCAGTGGTGCCTTAGATATGGTCGGCTTGGAAGGTTGTAAATTCTTTTGTTCAGAGCTAGAGAAATGTATCTCAAAGCTTGAGCAAAATGAAATTACATCTACCCCAGAATTAAATGCATCCCTTATGCATGCAGTCAACACTTTGTTGGCTTATCTAGAAAGTCTGATGAAAGGCGCGCATGACGTCCCGCTCAGGCTGTTCGATGCACTTGCGCCTATTGTGTTGGCACAAGGAGGCATGTTAGAAAAGAGTGATTTGTTTTTCCCGGATACCAGTCACGCAGCGCCCAAAGATATTCCCACAGTTGAATTAGATGAAGCCGCGTACATTAAGTTTTTAGCAGAACAAAGACAGGGCTATCAAAAGTCTCTGCTTTCTTGGTTAAAAGCAAAAGAAGCGTATGCAGTAGATGGTATGGTCACTGCGCTTGCCAACGTCAGTGAAGTGCAAACTCGCAGTGCACCTAAAATGATGTGGTGGTCTGCCAGTGCTTTTGCACAAAGTTTGCATGATCCAGATGTTGCTGAACTTGCCGGTGCAAAACGGCTATGCAGAAAAATAGACCAAGAGCTCAAGCTATTATTGGATGGCACATCCAAGGCCAATCCACAAATGCTCAAAGACATACTTTATTACGTTGCTGAGTCGCAGGCTGATTATCCCATTATCAATAAAGCTAAGCAGGTATATGACTTACATAGCCATATTGATCATGCGATAGATCATTTAGGACATGGCGTGATTGAAGCGTCAGAGATTGCAGTCACTGTACAACTGGCGGAGGTTGTTGCTAGCTTTGGTGATGTATGGAATGAGGTTTCAAATAAAATTGATTTCCATATGGAAAATCGTGAGCATACGACGATTTCTGTGGACCACAGTTTGATGGTACGTTGTCATGATATTTTGGATGAACATCAACCCTTATGTCAGCAACTCAGCCAAGTGGTCGTGATCGACTTGTATCAAGCCTTAGCACAAGTGATTGACTTCTTAAAAGACGGTGCTGGTCAAACCACGCATCCTATTTTGATCGAAGTGGCTGCGGGCATCCATTTGTTAGAAACTGCGCTACAAGAATACACAGATTTAGACGCCACTAAAATTCAGAAATTGCTTTCTGAAATTCAGCGTTTAGAACTGATTGCCTCTGGTGCTGCTTACACCCAACTTGCACACGACAGAACCAATGATCTTGATGCAGACACCATGAAAGTGGTGATTTCACAAATTCAAGAATCCTTACAAATTGTGGAACAGGTGCTTGATGGG
>NCGC01000194.1 GCA_002281475.1 Methylophilales bacterium 28-44-11 | reverse complement strand
ACAAGTGGTGATTATGGGCGACCATTTGGCGATGGAAAATCCAGTGTCGAAAAAGATTGATACAATTAAGCAGCGCCACATTTATAATCAATTTGTTTCGCACATCCCTATACAGAAAAATCGTAATGAAGTGCTTCATTTTGATATGTACCCCACCATTATTGAGTTTTTAGGGTTTGAAATAATGGGAGGACGCTTAGGCTTAGGCTACAGTGCCATTAGCAATAACGTGCCTGCACTCAACGATAACTATGAAGAGATGGAAGAAAATTTGCTCAATAATTCTGAGCAATACTTAGATTTATGGAAACCCCGAGATTTATGAAACCCCAAGGATTTGTAAAAACCTTAGTATTTGTGAAACCCAAGCCTAACCAGTGAAAAATGTAATTCATCCAATGAGAAAGTAAATAATGGCCCAATATGTTATGTCCATGCTCCGCGTGAGCAAAGTTGTCCCACCTAAGCGTCAGATTATTAAAGATATTTCACTCTCTTTTTTCCCAGGTGCCAAAATCGGTTTGCTAGGATTAAACGGTGCCGGTAAATCTACTGTGTTGCGGATTATGGCGGGAGCCGATAAAGAGTTTGAAGGTGAAGTCCAGCATTTGCCCAACATTTCCATTGGCTATTTGGCGCAAGAGCCACAATTGGACCCTGACAAAACCGTGCGTGAAGAGGTTGAGAGTGGCATGGGGGCCGTGATGGAAGCCAAGCAAAAGCTGGACGAAATCTATGCCGCCTACGCAGAGCCAGATGCAGATTTTGACAAGCTAGCTGAAGAACAAGCCAAATATGAAAATATCATTGCCGCTAGCGGATCGGATGTTGAACATCAATTAGAAATAGCGGCCGATGCGCTGCGTTTACCACCATGGGATGCCAAAATTGGTCCATTGTCCGGGGGTGAAAAGCGTCGTGTGGCCTTATGCAAACTACTGTTATCCAAACCAGATATGTTGTTGCTGGATGAGCCAACCAACCATTTGGATGCAGAGTCTGTGGAATGGCTAGAACAGTTTTTAGTGCGCTTCCCCGGCACTGTGGTCGCAGTCACCCATGATCGCTACTTTTTAGATAACGCTGCGGAATGGATTTTAGAGTTAGACCGCGGTCATGGTATTCCATGGAAAGGCAATTACTCTAGTTGGCTTGACCAAAAACAAGAGCGTTTAAAACAAGAAGAATCCACCGAATCTGCGCGTCGTAAAGCCTTAAACACAGAATTGGACTGGGTGCGTCAAAATCCTAAAGCACGCCAAGCTAAAAGCAAGGCACGTATTGCTCGCTATGAAGAGCTGGCGAGTGCTGAATACCAAAAACGTAATGAAACACAGGAGATTTTTATTCCTGTAGGCGAGCGCTTGGGCGATCAGGTCATTGAATTTAACAATGTGAGCAAAGCCTTTGGTGATCGCTTGTTGTTAGATAACCTCAATTTTAGTATTCCACCAGGCGCGATTGTCGGTGTCATCGGCCCTAACGGCGCGGGTAAATCTACCCTATTTAAATTGATTACAGGCAAAGAACAGCCTGATAGTGGTGAAGTGAATATTGGACAAACCGTACAATTGGCTTATGTGGACCAAAGCCGTGATGCCTTGAGTGACAGCAAAACTGTGTTTGATGAAATCTCTGGCGGCTCCGATATTCTGCAGGTCGGCCGTTACGAAACGCCTAGCCGCGCTTATATTGGTCGCTTTAACTTTAAAGGTGGTGATCAACAAAAAATCGTCGGTCAACTTTCGGGCGGTGAACGTGGCCGTTTGCATTTAGCCAAAACGCTGATTTCTGGCGGCAACGTTTTGCTGTTA
>NCGC01000193.1 GCA_002281475.1 Methylophilales bacterium 28-44-11 | reverse complement strand
ACGCTAGCGATCATATCGCCTTCAACGTTCACTGCGGTGCGCAAGGTGTCTAATAAACGATCGATCGGCAACAAAATGGCAACCGCTTCGGCAGGCAGCCCGACTGATTGAAGCACCATCACCATGGTCACCATGCCAGCACTTGGAATGCCAGGCGCGCCTATCGCAGCCAACATGGCGGTGACGAACACAATCAATTGTTGTATAAACGTTAATTCCACCCCTACTAGGTTGGCTATAAACAAAGCCGCAGCCGCCTCATATAAGGCTGTGCCATCCATATTCATGGTGGCGCCTAAGGGGACGACAAACCCAGCAACATCTGGCTTAACCTGTAAGTGATTCGTGACACAGCGCATGGTCACAGGCAAAGTGGCCGAACTGGAACTGGTAGCAAATGCGGTAATCAGCGCCTCGCGTGCGCCCCGCCAAAACCATAGAGGCGATTTACCTGTGAAGGCGTACATCAGTAGCGGTAGAATTACTACCCCATGTAATAGCGTGGTGCCTATCACTACCGCCACAAATGTGGCCAGCGTAGAAAGCATCCCAATGTCTTGGGTACTAACTAGTTTGATTAACAATGCCGCAATGCCAAATGGGGCCAACACCATAATCCAAGCCACAATACGCATGATAATTTCGAGTGTTTCTTGAAGCAGTTTGAGTATGTTTTGATAGCGCTCGCCCCCCATCACTAAAGCGATGCCTAAAATCAAGGCAAAAATCACGACAGCGAGTACATTACTACTGGCCAAAGCGGTAAATGGATTGACGAATAGCCCGTGCAAAAATTGGGTAAAAAACTCTGAAAGTGGTAGTTGCTTGGCTTCGAAACTTTGCATTGCGCCAGCAAACATCTCAATTGGCATGCCAGCACCAGGTTTGAAATACAGACTGGCTGCCATCCCCAACGAGATTGCGATAATCATTGTCAACAGAAAGAATAACAACGTGCTCACCCAAACGCGGTGGATTTGTTGATGCTGTCGTAAATTGGCAATCCCCACCGCAATACTGCAAAACACCAAGGGGATCAAAATCATTTTCAGCAAATCGATAAACAAGGTACCGATGAGATTAGATACATATAATCCAGACGCAGCGACCGGATGTTGCACGCCGATACGATGAAAATAAGCACCAATAGCCACCCCCAACATCGCACCCAATACAATTTGGAGGTTGAGGCTGGGGCGTCTCATGGCTTAATCGCTGTCCTGCTCAGGGGTGACTTCTAATTTTTCTGCAGACTTTGCTTTAGTTTTTATTTTGGCTTTTATTGTTTCAGCTTCTTTTGCCTCTGGGTTAGCAGCTTTTTTTTCAAGCACCGCGGCAAAAAAACCATCGGTTTGGTGTAAATGTGGCAATAATCTTAAATAGGGGCCGGTATCCAGCGCAATATGATGATGCGCCAACACTTCACTAGCAGGCACCAAATTAAACTCCGGATTGGCCTGCATAAAGGCTTCCACAATGGCTTCATTCTCGTCGCGCAACAAGCTACAAGTGGCATAAATCAAACGTCCACCTGCTTTGGTCAGCTTGGCGGCGCGTGCCAAAATCGCTGTTTGTTTTTGCGTCAACTCGATCACATCTTGTTCGGTCTGACGCCATTTTAAATCTGGGTTACGACGTAGCGTGCCAAGCCCGCTACACGGTGCATCCACCAATACCCGATCAAACTTACCATTTAACCGCTTTAGTTTAGGGTCTTGCTCGCTGCTAATGACTTGCGCATGCAAATTGGATAGACCCGAGCGCTTTAAACGTTGGCCCAAATTGTGTAAGCGTTTTTCAGACACATCAAAAGCGTACAAGCGTCCGGTA
>NCGC01000192.1 GCA_002281475.1 Methylophilales bacterium 28-44-11 | reverse complement strand
ACACTTTTAACAAACAGCTTTAGCTTGTTTTAAATTAAAGTTTACGGTCTAGCCCTTAAACCCGTATTATCCAATCTTATGAAAACCCCAACCAGACTAGAACCCCTGATTGAAGATGGCTTGATTGATGAAGTCAGCCGGCAGTTGATGAGCGGAAAAGAAGCAACGGTATACGTTGTTCGCCGAGGGGATGAAACCCTATGCGCCAAGGTGTATAAAGAAGCAAACAAACGTAGTTTTAGGCAAAGCGTGGACTACACAGAAAACCGTAAAGTGAAAAGTAGCCGTCAGGCGCGCGCGATGGCAAAAGGCTCAAAATACGGCAAGCAAGCGCAAGAGGAAGCCTGGCAAAGTGCAGAGGTCGATGCGCTGTATCGGCTTGCCAATGCCGGTGTACGTGTGCCCACGCCCTACAACTTTTACGAGGGCGTGTTGTTAATGGAACTGGTGACCGATGCTGATGGTAACGCAGCACCCAGACTTAACGACCTGACTTTTACTGCCGAAGAAGCGCGTAAACATCATCACACCCTAATTCAAGAAGTGGTACGTATGTTGTGCGCTGGTATTGTGCATGGCGATTTATCTGAATTCAACATCTTACTGAGCAACGATGGTCCAGTGATTATCGATTTACCCCAAGCGGTGGACGCAGCAGGCAATAATCACGCAATGAGCATGCTTGAGCGAGATGTTGGTAATTTATCGACATTTTTTGGCCAATTTGCGCCCGATCTACTCAACACACAATATGGCAAAGAGATTTGGGCGTTGTATGCCCGTGGCGCCCTATCGTTAGAGGTTGAGCTCACAGGACGAGTCAAAGAAAACAACAAAGCGGTTGATTTGAAAAGTGTGATTCGCGTGATAGACGCGGTGCGCGATGAAGAAACTGCGCGCCAAACACGCATGGCAGAAAATGCCAGTAAAAACGCACCTCAAAAAACCAAACGATGAATGAATGTAGTTAGCTTTATAAGCACTCATCGATTATGCCTGTTGATAAGTAAGCCATTAACGTGATGATACTGAGCAACTAAATTCGCATGGCCATGTCTAGAGATCGAGTATGCGAGAGGAGTAAATATGAAGAAGTATTTTATTTTAGTTTCATTTCTCATGAGTGGTTGTGCAGCGCAATCACAGTTAGCAAAAATTGATGAGTATGCATGGGTAGAATACACTTGTAGCGGTATTAAAAGTTGGAACGATTGCAAGCAAGCGGCACGTATGGCTTGCCCAGATGGCTTTTATGTAAAAAATCAATTAGAAAATATCACGATTCAACGCCGAGAGTTTGAAGCTGCATGCAAAGGTTAGAGATCGCTATTGCTGTTGCCTAATGCTTGTGAGCATACATCGCATTTCTGTTTGATTTTAAGCATCACCAATTATCGCTAAATCAATAGCCTCAGGCTTACTGACTGTCTGCCCTATTTTTCTTGCCTTACTGATATTGGGCACAAGTTTTGTTTTGCACGCATGATAAACTGGCTTTTGCCTTTCAATACAATTCAAATTCCACATCATGATTCAATACAACCCAAAAGACTGGATTACTTTTATCTTCCGTTTCCATGAATCGGATACTTTTCGTCGGCTCATTCCCATGATGATTTTCATCGGCTTGTATTCTGGCGGTATTGCCTACTTAGAAATAGAATTTTGGAAACTATCCGATAAAAGCCATGTGAAAAATATTCCGTTAATGCATTCAACTGTTGGTTTTGTATTGTCTTTATTTATTATTGGCTTACAGAACCAACACCGCTTATGAGCGCTGGTGGGAAGGCAGAAAACTATGGGGCGCTTTGGTCAATAACAGCCGCAACCTTGCGCTTAAACTTTCTGCGTATTTATCAGAAGACAGCGACCGCAACTTTTTTAAAAGCGTGATACCGCTGTATGCATCGGTACTTTCAAAACATTTATCCAATGAAGAAGTCAGCAAAGTATTGTTTGAAGGCTTGGATTTAGAAATCGAACACCACAAGCACCGCCCTAACCAAGTGGCAAAACAACTGTTTCAAAGAGCCAATGAACTCTATACCTCAGGCAAAATCACTGGGGACCAGTTTTATATCATCAACGCAGAATTGCAATCATTTACTGATATTTGTGGTGCTTGCGAACGCATTAAAAACACACCGATCCCTTATTCTTACAGTGCATTTATTAAAAAATTCATCTTCTTCTACGTGATGACATTACCATTTGGCTATGTATTT
>NCGC01000191.1 GCA_002281475.1 Methylophilales bacterium 28-44-11 | reverse complement strand
AGTCTGCGTACTTGACGACGCTCAAGCACATTGAGCAACTTGGCTTGCAAGGTTAAGGGAAGTTCGCCAATTTCATCCAAAAAAATAGTTCCGTCTTCCGCGGACTCAATCAAACCTGGGCGTGCACTTACTGCGTTGGTAAACGCACCTTTCTCATGCCCAAATAACTCACTTTCAATCAACTCTGCAGGTAACGAAGCACAGTCCACATGAACAAAAGGTTTATCACTATTTGCGCATTCGGCATGTAAAAAACGTGCAGCGACATCTTTACCTGTTCCAGTCTCACCAATAATCAGCACGGTTGGCGGTACCACATCGGTCATCGCACTTAATTGGGAAATACGACTGATTTGCTGACGTACACTTTGCATCGCGGGGCTGTCGCCAATTAACTGTATGCCATCCGTCGCATGGGTATTGCGTTGTCGCGAGTAATCTAAACTATTCTGTAATTCAGATGCTCGCTCGTTCTTTTTAACGACTAACAGCAACTCCTCTAAGTCGATTGGTTTTTTTAGGTAATCGATTGCCCCTAACTTCATGGCATTGACAGCATCACTCACATCACCAAACGCCGTCATGACAATTGTAGCTACACCTTTTGCTACAAACTCAGCCAAAAGATCTAACCCGTTCCCATCTGGCAAACGCATGTCAAGCAATACCAAATCAGGTTGGAACTGCTTGTAAATGAGCCTGCCGTCAGCCAATGTTTCGGCATGCTCACACTCAAAACCATCTTTTTGCAAACGCTTAGAAACAGCGCGCGCAAATAGCACTTCATCCTCAACAATCAGCACCTTTTTAACCACTTGGTGTGAATGAAATTTTGATTCGACGGACATGTGTTGTGCGAGCACGTTTTTCCCTAATTAATCTACATCTAAACTGCTAACAGATTTCTTGCCACCAAACTCATAGCGTAAGCCAAACCAACCTGCACGTGGCGCGCCTGGCGCATAAAACGCATTAGTATCTGACTCATTCCCTGTGAATTGCCCAGTACTAGCGTCAAAACGGTGCTCACCCAACAACCCCCCATTGTTGTATTCGCGGTCAAACACGTTATTAAGTTTTGCAAAGAACTGCCAGCCATTATTAAATTGATAGCGTGTATCCAAGTTCATCACTGCATAGCCACTTACTTTTGCACCCTCACCGTCAAAGTCATTATTTTCATTACCACGTGAGTACTGATCAGAGAATGCAAAAATATTGGTACCTACACTCCATGACGGTGTAATGTCATAAGCTGCACGCAGTTTTAACTGATGCTTAGGAATACCAGGAATATAATCCCCTTTTTTCACTTGCTGAACTTCACTGCCCGGCACTGTTTCATTGACTTCACTAACAATTTCAAATTCTGATTGATAGGTTGCTTTCACAAAACTATAACCTAGGGACCAGCTCAACTTTTCCAGACGTCCATTAATTGCAGCATCAATCCCTTGACGACGTGTTCTACCAACGTTGTCAAAGAAACCTGCACCAGTGGTAGATGAAGAGATAAATTGGATGTCATCATAGTTCTGCGCGCGATATGCACTGAATGACCAGCCCAAGTTTTGGTTAAACTTTCCACGCAACCCACCCTCGTAGGTTTTAGCAACTACTTGATCTAGTGGTGGGTCACCTGCAAAAGCATTTGGCAAACGGCAAGGTTGCGCTGGATTAGCACAACCTAGCTCAATCGCTGTGGGTGCACGGCTACCTTCGTTATAACTTGCAAATGCAGTTAGGTCTTTACTAGGGGTAAAGTTTATACCAACTGCTGGATTGATTCGGTTATAACTTTGATCACTGGTCAAAGAGGTATTGAGCGCTGGATCTGGATCTGGGATTGGATTGAGTCTGTCATCATTT
>NCGC01000190.1 GCA_002281475.1 Methylophilales bacterium 28-44-11 | reverse complement strand
TAACGGTCCTCTCAACGATGCACTTAAACAATCCTTACGCTCTGGTTTACAGTTTGACCGCAACATGGCGTTTGATCCGGTCACTTTATTAATGAAGTCTTCCCATACCGTGATGGATTTACTGATCGCATTCGCGCCACTGGCACTTATCTTATTAGCGGTTGCACTTGCTTCTCCTATATTAGTAGGTGGCTGGGTGTTTAGTAATAAAGCTTATATGCCTCAATTTGGTCGCCTCAATCCGCTGCGTGGTATTGGTAATATGTTTTCTAAAAACGCACTTGTAGAATTGATTAAGTCAGTCGGTAAAGCATTTATCGTTGCCTCAGTCGCGTATTGGGTAGTCAGTAGCGATATGGAACCTATCTTGTCACTGTCTAATATGCCGATAGAAGCAGGCATCTCAGAAGTCAGTGATTTAATGCTGTCAGGCTTTTTAACGATTGTGGCTTCACTCATCTTTATTGCCGCGATTGATGTGCCTTATCAACTGTATCATTACGCTGAAAAACTCAAAATGACCAAAGAACAGGTCAAGCAAGAGTCGAAAGAGTCTGAAGGCAACCCTGAGATCAAAGGCAAAATTCGCCAACAACAACGCGAAATGGCACGTCGCCGCATGATGTCAAAAATTCCAACTGCAGACGTGATCATCACCAACCCAACGCACTACGCGGTTGCAGTGAAATACCAAGAACAAGGCATGAGTGCCCCGATTGTCGTTGCTAAGGGTGCAGATGCGGTGGCTCTAAAAATTCGCGAGTTAGCCAAAGAGCATAAAATTGTTATTTTGGAATCACCCAAACTCGCACGTGCTTTGTATGCACACACCGACTTAGACAAAGAAATTCCTGAAGCTTTATATGCAGCCGTGGCTGAAGTGTTGGCCTATGTATTTCAATTACGTATGTTTAAGCAACAAGGTGGCTTCCAACCAGAAGTACCAAAAACCTTGCCAGTGCCCGATGCATTGGATCCGCACAGCCTGATTCCAGCACCTAACTTAATGACGCAAGGAGGTCTAGCATGAACAATTTGCCTCCATGGTTAGCCAATATGGGCGCCCGCTCTGCCGCAGCACCCGTCATCATCATCATGCTATTGGCGATGATGATCTTGCCACTGCCTGCAGTGATATTAGATGTATTTTTTAGTTTTAACATTGCACTTTCTATCTTGGTCTTGATGATCGGGTTACAAACCAAAAAGGCCTTAGATTTTATCGCCTTCCCTACCGTATTGTTGATGACCACCATGTTGCGCTTGTCTCTCAACGTAGCTTCTACACGCGTGGTACTTACAGAAGGTCACACTGGCCCAGATGCTGCAGGTAAAGTCATCGAAGCCTTTGGTCACTTTCTGATTGGCGGCAATTACGCAGTAGGCATTGTGGTATTCGTGATTCTGACCATCATCAACTTTACCGTCATTACCAAAGGTGCCGGCCGTATTGCAGAAGTTGGCGCACGTTTTACCTTAGATGCAATGCCAGGCAAACAAATGGCGATTGATGCAGATTTGAATGCAGGCTTAATTGGCGAGGATGAAGCGCGTCGCCGCCGTACCGAAGTCAGCCAAGAGTCAGAATTCTATGGCGCGATGGACGGTGCCAGTAAATACGTTCGTGGTGATGCCATTGCAGGTATCTTGGTCATCATCATCAACATTGTGGGTGGTTTGATTGTAGGTATGGTGCAACACGATATGCAATTTGGTGATGCTGTAAAAAACTACACCTTATTGGCGATTGGTGATGGCTTAGTCGCACAAATTCCTTCATTGATCATCTCAGTAGCAGCAGGTGTGGTGGTATCACGTGTGGCCAATAATGAAGACATTGGTGGCCAATTGATTACGCAATTGTTTAATAACCCGACTGTGATTTATCTGACAGCAGGC
>NCGC01000189.1 GCA_002281475.1 Methylophilales bacterium 28-44-11 | reverse complement strand
AAAGTTTGTTTACTTTAAATTGCATCGCTTCTGCTGCAGTCCATCCATACAATCTTTCTGCACTTTTGTTCCAAAATAAAATCTGTTGATCGAGACCTCTGACTAATATCGCATCTTGTGCTTTATCTAAAAGTGAAGCTTGCTGACGAATACGTATATCAGTGGCTAGCCTTTCCAATTCCGCAGCAGCTCGTACAGCAAATATTTTGTGCGTAGATGTTACAAAGTTTATCTCTTTAATTGGCTTGCTATATAAAAGAAAAATTAACCCAATCATCTCACCCGCACTATTTAATAACCTACGGCCAACATATGTAGTCGCATTCAGATGATTAATGAGAAATGAGTTTGGAAAGTTCATAGTGACATCGACAATACATTCGTCCTCATGTATTAGACGATAACAAAGGCTGTCAGCAATTGGATATTCGAAATTATCAATGTTTTTATTGCCTACAATTGCAGTTAATGTACGTGCAATCTTAGGCTCACCAGGCAATACACGAGCAATAAAGGCAGCATCTGCTTGCAATGACTCAGCCATATTTCTGTTTAGTTGCTCAAAAAAGCCCATGTCAGTATTTACAGAAATACTGGTCGCCACTTTGATGATTGCATCCTGTGCCCTTTGTTGTTGCTCTCTAGTTCGTAATGAAATGATGCCAAATGCAAGGTCATCTGCAAGTGCCATGAGTAGCGTTATTTCCTCTGGCGCAATTGGTCTTGGCTCGTTTAGATATAGGCAAAATAATCCAAATGTACAATTTTTATCATTTAATGGCAGGGAAACTATACCGTGTAAACCGTAGCTGAGTGCGTACTTCACCCAATAACTAAAAGTTGAGTCAAGCACAAAAGCTTCACTGATAACCGGCAAGCCGCATCGAATAGTTCGGCCTACAGGTCCTAGTCCTTGAGATACATCTTTTGCCCAACTAATGTCGATACTTTTCACATATTCAATGGCATTACCTTTTATCGCAGCCCGATGTATCGATTTTTGCTTGTCAAGTTCCGCATAACCAATCCATGTGGTGCAGTAACCACCAATATCAATCGCTAACTGACATGCATCGTTAACTAATGTAAGTTCATCAGTCGCAGTATTGATTAACTTAGCCATCTCACTACGCATTAGTAATGCACGGTTTAGACGGACTAGCTCTAGCTCTGCCAGTTTCCGTTTCGTGATGTCGCGTTCAACGGCAATCCAATGCGTATACCAACCTTTTTCATCAGCAACAGGCACGATGTCTAGCTCTAGCCAAAACTCCTCACCATTCTTTGTATAATTTATAAGCTCGGCACGCACTGGCTCCCATTTTTCTAGTGCGTTGCGGATGCGATCTAGTTCATTACGCTGTGTTTTTTCACCCTGCAGGATACGTGGCGTTTTGCCTATTACTTCCTCACGACTGTAGCCTGTTCTTCGTTCAAACGCATCATTAACAAAAACAATTCTAGGGCCTATCGGTAATAAAGCCGTGCCAAAGTACTGAACCATCGTCTTCTTTCTGGGGCATTGCATTTCCATACAACCAGATGACTTGACCATCTTCATAGCGTAAGCGGTATTGATGTTGCCAAGGCGCCAATTGTGAAGCTGACACTTGAATAGAGTGATTAAAGGCTTCAATATCATCAGCGTGTATGTACTTAAATACTGGGGTTGCATCATCAATTACTTCTTCTGGGCGAACACGGAAAAGCACAGAAATATACTCACTGGCGTAGGGCATGGATGTCTTGCCATCGGGATGAAGCCTTAACTCATATATCATGCCTGGCAATCGACTTGCAATCAAATGAAGCCGATTTAAACTCGCAAATTTCTCTTGTTCCAATTGCTTACGTTCATGAATGTCAACAATTGCACCTGCGATCTGCACAATCTTATTATCAGCATCACGTATTGCTTGCCCTAGCGAACGCACCCAAATGCGGCGGCCTTGACTGGTTATAAACTCCAACTCCTCATCATATGAAATACCATTTTCAATACAAGCCGTCACACAACTTTGAATAGTCTTTCGATACTCTGGCACATAGTAATTAATGGCTTGCTCCACAGTGGGCGCAAAGTTTGCTGGTTCTTCATGAATGGCGATGGCTTGTTCAGAAAAGCTGAGCTCCATATTCTCTAGGTTTAAAGACCACGCTCCCATTTGGGCTACTTCGCTTGCAATATTAAGTAATGATTGCGAATGTTTTAATCTAGCTTCAGCCTCTCCTGATGTCGTAATGTCTTCAACAATCGTGATATAACTGGCCGGCTTGCCATCCTCATCGCGTGTAAGTGAAGTATTTACCTTCGCCCAGAATATGGTGCCATTTTTACGAATAGATCTTTTTTCAAGCGAAAAGAAGTTGATATTGCCTGCAGTCAATTCTGCAAGCTTAGTTTGTAAAATTTCCCGATCTTCATGATGCGTAGTTGTTAAAAAATCTAACCCACGTAATTCTGTTTCGGTATAGCCCATCATCTTGCAGTAAACTTGATTGGCAAAAATGAAAGACCCTTTTATATATGTAACTAGAATGCCAGCAGCTGCATTGGTAAAAGTGGCATCCATCATGGCCTTGCTATATTGAAGTGCTTGATTCAGCTCTCTGAGTTCATGATTTTGTCGATGCCTTTCTAGCAACACCATCACTTGTCCACTTAAAGTAATTAGGGTTTCTAGTTGTAAAGCATTTAATTTTCTAGGTTGAGTATCTTTAATTGCTAACGTACCTAGTGCAAAGCCTTTTGGCGAAATCAACTGCACCCCTGCATAAAAGCGAATATGCGGTGGTCCAGTCACCATAGGACTTTGACTAAACTCAGGGTCTTTTAGCGTATCCTCAACAATCAATGGCTCTGACAATAAAATGGCCTTTGCACAAAAGGCAATATCACGATTATCTTCGCGATTGTTCAAACCAATACATGATTTAAACCATTCTCGTTTATCATCAATTAGGGTAATAGTCGCTATGGGCACTTCACATACAGCAGCAACTAAATGCGCAATTTTGTCAAAATCTGCCTCAGTATGAGTATCAGTATCAGTATCAAATATGAAATATGAATTCAACTCAGTGAGGCGACTAATTTCATCATGAAAAGTGTTATTCTTATCTGCCATATATAATCCGTTAAATAAAATTCGAGCTAGTTACGAGATTATATTTTTTTACATTTAGTTACATTAACACTCAAAACCAATAGTCCTAAAAGTAATTTTTTATCAAAAAAAATCTGATAGTTTTTTATTGCTAAAACTTATTATCAACGTGTATATTGATATTCGATTCGCTATTTAAGATTAGCTTTATCAGTTTGCTTGATATTTTGAAATTTTCGACTTACAAAGCAATCGCGGAGCGCTCCGTTAAACTGTTAAACAGACAT
>NCGC01000188.1 GCA_002281475.1 Methylophilales bacterium 28-44-11 | reverse complement strand
CTGCTCTGGTTTTACACCCAGCAAAAATAAGGACTCTAACTGGCTTGGATAAGATTGTGCATCCACCAAAATTTGATATTGGCTGATATCGACCCCTGCATTTTTTAACAGCACTATTTGGGGCAAGAATTCGGTCAACCAATGGGCATAGTTAATGGCGCCGTTACCAATCAAGCTAATGACTTTGGTATCATGATTCACAAGCTTACTTAACTTTGCGTAACCCACCAGATTGAGATCGGTACGTACACTGCAATAGCCCAAGCCTTGTTCAGCGGTTTCCCATGTTTCTGGCGTGAACAATTGCGGTTGGATGCATTTGTTTTGCACGATTGGAAACGCTGCGCTCCCAATCACTGTAAAATCCGGCACCTCAGCCATATAAATGGGTGGATGTTGCAACACATGCGCAGACTGCACCAGGGGATTCGGGCTTGGGTGACCAAAAATTGGAATGGCTTGCGTAGTGTATTCCATTGCAGGATACAACTGTGTTGAGTTAAAAGTGTTAACGGTGTCGTCTACGGTCGTCAGTTCAAAGCTATGAATATCGAGTGCCACAGCCACATCGATATCTGCCAATTCTTGTTCCTGCCATTTTTGCAAATAATGTTGGTAGTGTCTTTGCCATGATGCACTGCCAAACGCCCCTCCGCTCTGATGGGTCAGTTGAATATGCCAAGTGCCCAACGTCATGCCTGTGTTGCGGGCACTTCTACAAAAGTCTAAATCATAAAAATGGAAGTCAAACTGAGGGTCAAATCTCACACGATGTTTGGTTAACGTCGATTTGTATGTGGCAAAAAATACACCATCCATCAATTCACAGGCAGCAGGCACTACCCCGTATTCTGATACCTCACCATTGGCGTGTGGTCCATGCCCTACTTTACCGCTCAAATATTGGCTATCATCCCAAACAAATTGGGGATTAATAAATGGCCACGCGGGTTGTTTAGGCAGACGTCGACGATTGCCAGCCACACCAATTACATCGAACTGTTGCAAGCCAGACAATACGGCCTCGACAAAATCTGCTTGATCTAACCACACGTCATCATGCACAAAAACAAGCACCGCATCATGGTCTGCTTGGTCAATACATGCATTAAAAATCTCAGGTAATCCACGGCTGTTTTCATACGCCACCCGTACTGCAATACGGCTATCTTGCGCCATATGCGCTTTAAGAGATTGTCCCAATGCAGACTCTTGCCAAAATGCTTGCTCGGTCATGCGTGTTGCGCTGACAACCTCAACTGTCAACTGTGACGCAGAAGTGAGTGCTTGCTTATTTGACTGCAGAGAGGCTTTGGTGGTGGTATTGATCTGTGCAGATTTTGCCAATAATGGAGATTTGTGCTCCCACATATTGCGTAATGCGATCTCCATTTGTTGTGCAAATCGTCGGCCATCCATCAGTGCCGATTTTTGTACTTGTTGTCTTAAGTGTGCTCTAAGCTTAGCCAATTGTTGGGTATCTTTGGCCAAATGCAAGGCATGCTGTACGTACTGTTCTGCTGAATTCACCACCCAATTTTCTAACCCTGCTGCGTGCAGCATACTGGCACCTTGTCGAGCGATCAGTGTATCGCCAGCCAATGTGAGTGTGGGCACGCCCATCCATAAGGCTTCACACGTCGTAGTGCCTCCAGTGAATGGAAAACTGTCTAGCGCCATGTCTACTTCTGCATAACCTGCCAAATATTGTTCACGGGTGACTTTGCCTAATAACGTGACCCTTGATGGCGCAATCCCACAGTGCTGTAAACGCTTTTGCATTTCCGCCACAATGGTGGCATCTGCAAACGATTTTGATTGCCAGCGCAATTGAGCGGTTGGCATGGCTTGCATGACATCTGCCCAAACTGTCAACACGGCATCGCTGACTTTGGTCATGTTTTGGAAACATCCAAAGGTGATATACCCTTTCTCTAATGCTGGCAGCGGCG
>NCGC01000044.1 GCA_002281475.1 Methylophilales bacterium 28-44-11 | reverse complement strand
GTAATGCGTGCAATACCAAAATCCGTGACTTTCACCAATTGTGTATCGGGTTCGTACATGATATTGGCGGGTTTTATATCACGGTGTATCACATGTTGCTGATGCGCATAATCTAATGCCTCTGCCACTTTCACCATGATGTGCGCGATGGTGTCGAAGGGTAAAAGATGATTGGGTTTGGTATATGGGTTGAGGTCTTGCCCTTTTAATAGCTCCATGGCGATGTAGGCCAAATCATGTTCTTCACCCGCATCGTAGATCGTCACAATATTGGGATGATTGAGTTTGCCCGCTGTCTCAGCCTCTCTAAAAAAGCGTGATTTCACCGCATCTAACTCGCTGGCTTCGAATGATTGAGACAGTGCCAAGGTTTTGATGGCGACCTGACGCCCAATCTTGGGATCCACACCTAAATAAACGGTACCCATCGCCCCTTTACCCAACTCTTTTTCAATTTGATATCGTCCAAGCATGGGTTTGGTGATGCTAGTATCTGAACTGGACGCAGTATGCAAGTACGTTTGTGGGTTCCCACCTAAAATTACCGTCTCAGAAAGTTGTCTTGCAGTCAAAATACGTTGCGGTAAATCTTTAAAGCTGGCGTTGTATGACGACATGTACGCAAATACATGTTCTGCTTTATTAAATTGGCGCTTACGTTCGAAGTCTAATCCCAGATTGTATAAATTTTCCATCAAACTTTCGTTGATCTGACATTTTCTAAAGCGGTCGAACGCCATGTCTAATTGACCTTGGCTTTGTAGCATTAAGGCTAAATTGCGATTGCTTTCGGAAGACTCGGCATCAGCGCGTAACTTACCACGCTCTGTCAGTAAATAATGTTTCGAGGTCATCAACGCATGTCCCAATACCAGAAGCAGCAATGGCATCATCAGTTGTACCCACCAGCCATACTGCGTCATCAAAATCACATGGGTCAACAAAATGCTAATGACTAGACCCATGCTGACGGATATGGCAACGCTGGCAGATAGTCGTGGAAGAACAAACATCAGATACAAGGCAATTCCTAGCCATAGCAAACTCTCAAACCAACTAGCCCAAGGAGGCGTCGTCAAAAAATCTTCATTCAACATGCTGGCAATCACATGTGCGAGTGTTTGAATGGGGGACATATGCGCAGAAATGGGGGTGACTTGTGCATCGCCACCATCACCAGTCGCGCCCATGCCAATCAACACAATTTTATCTTTGTATTTATCGGGCGATACTTTGCCACTCATCACATCGTAGAAAGAGTCAATTGGAAAAGGCGCTTTGTCTTGATGAGATGCATAATAAAAAGTATGCATTTGCGAGGCTCGATTGGTCGCAATGTGAAGGTTGCCAATTTGCACTTGCTTACCTAAATTGACTTGAATATCTTCAGGGTCAAGATTTAGAAAACGTGCGACTACCTGTAAAGCTAAAGAGGGGAAGTACTGATCAAAATATTGCAGTACCAGTGGTTCTACCCGCACCGCACCGTCAATATCCAACACTTGATTTAAATGACCAATCGCGCTGGCTTGACTTGCAATTTGTACAATAGGGGGATGTACCGCCCGTGCTTGGATGGGGGAGGTAGGATTCGCATCAAGCGTGTTGTCGCGCACGACGTTCTTTAATGCTTGTTTGGTCACGTATTCAGGCAATGGGCCATCGGGTTTCCCATTGGGCACGCCTAACACAAATGGCATCGCCAACACAACATTATTGCCTTGCGCAATACGCTCGGCAAGTTGCGCGTCTGGGTTAAGTGTTTGTTGTGCTTCATTAATGATTTTGGTGAGCGCAACACCGTCTTTTGTGTTTTTATAAACTGACTGTTGTAATGAACGTTGGATTTGTTCTATGAAGGATAAGCCTGGGTCTCGTTGAGGCTCTAAGAAAAATACGGTGTGGCCAATTACTTTTGCAGAGGATAATTTATGCACCAAATCGGCATGTACTTGGCGTGACCAAGGCCAGCGGCCGATATTTTGAATACTGGTATCATCAATCGCGATGATGGCGATGTCGTCACCCGCATCGCGTTGAGAGAGTTGCATGCCCATGTCATAGGCAATGCGCTCAATCGCTTGTATCCATTGGCTATTGCTAAAAAATAGCAATAGCAAGGATAACCCAAGCGCCATGGTCCAATCAGTAGTTAAAAAGCTTTTCTTCACTTTTTTTCAACTTACAATCGCCCAATTTAAATATCACCCAGATTTACCTATCAATACAATACAGGCGATAAAGTGTAAACACTTACTTTCTAAACTCCATGGGTCTTGCAACTGCAGCTAATTTATCCAGCACACCATTGATGTACTTATGCCCATCTACACCACCATACAACTTGGCAAGTTCGACCCCTTCATTGATAGCAACACGATAAGGTATGCTCACATCGAAAAATAATTCATAGCTTGAAATCCTTAGAATTGCATGCTCCACCGGACTAAGCTCATTGATTTTGCGATCAATAAACATAGCAATTTCTTGATCTAACTTTTCTACATGCTCAGTCACACCCGTGAGCAATTGTTTAAAGTAAGCTTCATCTGTTTTAAGGTAATCAGGGTCTTCTTTGGCATCACTTGCAATTTGTTTAATTTCCCCAGCATTCATCATGCCGCGATAAATTGCTTTAAGCACTAACTCACGCGATTTACGACGATTTTGGCTAGTTTTAGGCTTTTTGATTGCTTTAGCAGGCGTATTGTCTTTATTTGCCTGAGAGTCGGTCATAGTGCACGTACCAAGTTGGACATTTCTACGGCCACTTGTGCAGCTTCAGCACCTTTGATATGCATGCGCGCCTCAGCTTGTGCATCATCTTCTGTAGTGAGCACCGCATTGGCAACGGGTACGCCCGTATTGAGTTGTACTTCAGAGATGCCGCGAGCTGATTCATTGGCAACCACTTCAAAATGGTAAGTTTCACCACGGATAATGGCACCCAATGCAATCAATGCATCATACTGCTCGCTCAACGCCATATGTTGCAAAATAAGCGGTGTTTCCAGTGCGCCTGGTACGGTAGCAATTTTAATGTCTTGCGGTTTTACCCCAAGTTTAAGTAACTCTTGATGGCAAGCAGTCAGCAATGCATCACCAATATTGCTGTTAAAACGTGACACCACAATGCCAATTTTTTTGCCTGCGCCATTTAAATCTTGAGCGATTTTATTCAATTTCAATCCTAACGATTTCTAAATGGGTTATTTTAACCTAATAAGCCTTATTCTCGATTGAATCTAATTGATTGACTACTAACTTAACTAAATAACACCCAAGCTTTTTGCACTGTCATCCAAACGCCATAACTGATGGGTACCAACACTGCCAGCCATGCTAATTTCACCATCAGAGATGATTGAGCTGCTGGTTCTTTATAAGCTTGCAGGTTAGCTTGGGTTTGCGCAAATTTTTCATGGCTGATTTTACGCTCCTCTGCTAATTCTGCATCAGACATAAAATACTTATCTGCCACTGGGTTCACTAAAAAGTTGGCCAGAAACCCAACAACGAGTAAGCCAGCAAGCACCATGAAAATAGGGGCATAAATTTGGTCAAACGGTACACCTGCCTCTAAGCGAATATCATGCATGGAATTCACAATGACGGGCCCGACAATGCCTGCTGTGGACCACGCAGTGAGTAAGCGGCCATGAATGGCGCCCACAAACTGCGTACCAAACATATCGGCAAGGTAGGCAGGAATGGTCGCAAACCCGCCGCCGTACATCGAAGCGATAATACAAAATGCTGCTACAAATAGCGCCAGTGATTTATGGCCTGCCATGTAGGTAGCTGCGCAATACATCAGTGCGCCCAAGATAAAGAAAATGTAATACGTACGCTTTCGGCCAAGTGCGTCAGAGGAAGTCGCCCATGCAAAACGCCCAAAAATGTTAAATAATGAAATGATGCCGACAAATCCAGCGCCCACAGCTGCTGCTGCTGCTGTGAGTGCATCCTCTTTTTTGATTTCAGCAAAACCAAGGTCAGGTTGACCAATTAACGCACCACCAAAAGTTTCTTGCAACATCGGTGCGGCAGCGCCGATGATGCCTATTCCAGCAGATACGTTCATACAAAGTACAATCCATAACAACCAAAACTGAGGTGTTTTATGTGCGTTGTTTAAGTGCACATGACGTGTGGCAATCATGGTGTTGGTGGAGGGTGCGGGTGGTGTCCAGTTGGCAGGTTTCCAGCCAGTAGCGGGTACTCTGTAGCCAAGTGAGCCACACACCATAAAAACTGCATATATCAAGGCCAATACCAAAAAAGTTTGCCATACGCCAGGGTTGGTGGGTGTTGCAAAAATTCCCATAAGCTTTGCGGCAAGCGGCGAGCCTATCATGGCACCCCCACCAAAGCCCATGATCGCCATGCCTGTTGCCATTCCTCGACGATCTGGAAACCATTTGATGAGTGTCGACACAGGCGAAATATAACCGAGTCCTAGTCCAATTCCCCCAATCACACCGCTGCCTAGCCACATCATCCAAAGTTGATGGGTGAAGACGCCGTAAGCTGATAGCACTAAGCCACCACACCAACATAAGGTGGAAACTAACCCTGCTTTTCTTGGGCCGGCTCGTTCAAGCCAGCCACCCCACAATGCCGCAGAGCATCCCAGTAACACAAAAAATAAGGTGTACATCCAACCCAAATCAAATTGTGTCCAATTACAATCAGTAGCAAATAGGGCTTTGCCCGTGCCGGAAAGCTTTTCTGCGAAGGTGGAGGCACCAGCCGCACACGCCGCCAAGGGTTTGCCATCGGCATCTAAAAGCGCATTGCCTAATGGCTTCCAAAACACGCTAAAACCATACGCCATGCCAATCGATAAATGCACAGCGAGTGCAGCAGGTGGTACTAACCAACGATTAAAACTAGCATCTGCAGTGATATGCTCTTTGGATAAAAAATCGGACATCCCTGAACCCCATTATTTTTGTAAGACTTACATCGTTAACATATTGTTACAAATTCAGAGAATTGGCAATTATCCTTTGTGTTTTAAGTAGTTTAGGCGTTAAATCATTGTCATGAATTTGTCATATTTTAGTCATAGAATGAGCGTACTTAAAATCAATAGGGTTTAAGCAATGACAGCAAATATATTGGTCGTAGAAGACGAACCAGCCATTCAAGAGTTACTTGCACTGAACATCAAGCAGGCAGGATACAATGCACTGCGTTCTTTGAGTGCTGAGCATGCGCAACAATTGCTGAGAGAAACATTACCCGATTTGATTTTGCTAGATTGGATGTTGCCTGGTATGAGTGGCATTGAATACGCCAGACGGCTAAAATCTGACAACCTGACGAAATCAATCCCCATCATTATGCTCACTGCAAGAGGCGATGAGTACGATAAAGTGCGTGGTTTAGAGGTGGGCGCTGATGATTACGTCACTAAACCATTTAGTCCACGCGAGTTGAATGCACGCATTAAAGCCGTATTAAGACGCCGTGCGCCACAAATGACAGATGATCCAATTGAGATTTCTGGCTTGTCGTTAGACCCAACGACGCATCGTGTCACTGGCAATAACGTGAATATTCCATTAGGACCCACAGAATTTAGATTGCTTCACTTTTTTATGAGTAACGCAGAACGTGTGCACAGCCGAACGCAACTTTTGGACAAGGTGTGGGGTGACCGTGTGTTTGTAGAAGATCGCACGGTAGATGTACATATTCGTCGCCTTCGCAATGCACTCATGGCATCTAACCATCAAGATTTGATTCAAACTGTACGCGGTTCGGGCTATCGCTTTTCTGCACAATCGTCTGAGCAAGCTGGTTAATTTTACGATTTCAATAGAATATTTTTTAAACAAATGGCCCTTAGTGGGCCATTTTCTTTTTTTATCTAGCCTTTAGCGCTTTCCATCCGTTTTTATGCAAACACTCAATTAAGCCACGTGTGTAGGTTTGTGTCGCCATGTCCGGTTGGTGGGCTTCACCTAAGTTAGCAACACATTGGCTTTGGTCTGTTTTTAGTTGCGCCGGTGTACCGCCAAATTTCCACCAAGAATTGATTTTGTAAGTTTTGAGTGGATCAACGGGTGCAGGAGATGGTTTTTTTTCTGCTGTGACTGGTGGTGAAGATTTTTCTACAGTCGTTGCCGTTACTTCATTTGGTTTATTCAAATCAGCCTCTTTTTGTACTGCAATATTTTGCGCTTTCCCACTTTCCTCAATCGTTACAAAGGCAGACTTATCTGAATTAACAGGGGCTGTTCCGCGATTATCGGTAACAGATGTCTCAGCAAACAAGTCGCTATCGTCAAACTTTTGTATTTCCCATCCTTGTTTTTCGAGGCAAGATGAAAACTCAGCTTCAGTCACACCTCTACATGCTGCATGTGCATTTTCAACGTCTCTAACTGAAGCCCCTCGTTTATAAGAGACCTCACCGCAGGCGCTTATGATGACTGGTAACATCATGATTAGTAATATTATTTTGTAAGATTTCATACGCGTAGCAGTTCCCACTTTAAGCATTTATCGGTAACACAATATACAACGAGTACGTAAAGAGTTGACTACGCAATATGACGTATTTAACTCATGACCCCCTATCGCTAATCTAGCACCACGACAAATGCATTGCTTTATTTGGATGCACTGGCCCGATATCCATAACTGTTAAGACTCTAGAGGAGTGTTGAAATGAAAGCAATTTTTAAGACGAGTGTGCTCGTATCAGCCGTGATGGCATCTTTGAGTATTTACGCCACTAGCTCACAAGCGGCAGGCACGATTACGTTTGGTGAAGACAAATATGTAAGTGTTGGTTTTGGTTTTATTTCTAGTTATAGCTCTGTTGAAGATGCAGCTGCGAATGGTGATGACCGCTCAAATGACTTCTCATTGAACAGTGCGCGTTTGTATTTATCAGGCTCATTTAACAAGTACATCAAAGGGATGTTGAATACTGAACGATCTGGTGGCGGTGAAGGCAATATTGAAGTCATTGATGCCAACGTACAATTCCAATTAACACCTGAAATTGCTATTTGGGCAGGTCGTTTCTTATCCCCAAGTGACCGAGCCAATATGGCGGGTCCATACTACTCTTCAGGCGGTGGCGGTGGCTACTGGGCAAATGTGTCGTCACGTTACGGTTGGAATGGTGGTGTGATTGGCCGTGATGAAGGTGTTGCGTTTGTGGGTAGCTTTTTAGAAGACAAATTGGCGGTGTCATTTGGTGCATTTGAGGGTGACAATATTTTTAGATTCAGTGGTGTGGGCGCACAAAAAGAATCAAGTGCAGCGGCGGCAGCGCTCAATGCAGACGACAAATTGATGTATGCAGGTCGCGTACAAGTGGCCTTCTGGGATTCAGAACCAGGCTATTACGGCACAGGTAATTATTTTGGCGCCAAAGATATTTTAACGGTGGGTGTTGCAGCCAGACAAAAATCTGATGGTGCAATCAGTACAACAGCTGTAGGTGATTACTCTTCATACAGTGTTGATTTCTTGATGGAAAAGAAAAATGTAGGCCCAGGCACGCTGTCACTTGAGGCTGCTTACTACGATTACGATACCGACAAAGTGTTCTTAGCTGAAGAGGGTGATGCGTATTACGTAGGCGCAGGCTATTTGTTTGATACACCGGTAGGCTGGGGCAAGTTTATGCCATTTGCGCGCTATCAAGAATTTGATGCTGACAATAACATCAAAACAGAACGCATGGACTTTGGTGTGAATTATGTCATCGCTCCTTACAACGCATTGATTTCAGCTGAATATCAAAAAACCGAAGTGACAGGTGCTAGTGACACTGATGCCATTTTAATTTCCCTACAAATGCAGTTCTAACGCATTTGCCAGTGTGTGAATAAATAAGGAGATAGTGAGATGAAAACAATCGTCAAGTTGGATTTAGACAAAAAACCATGGGAGCAAGATGGCCAGATTCACAATCGCTGGCATCCTGATTTGCCCATGGTGGCGATGGTCAAGCCGGGTGATGAGTTTCGCGTGGAATGTATGGACTGGACAGGTGGCCAAATTGGCAACAACGACAGTGCCAACGATGTGCGCGATGTTGACCTAACACAAGTGCACTATTTAAGTGGCCCGATTGGCGTAGAAGGTGCTGAGCCAGGCGATTTGATGGTGGTAGATATTTTAGATGTCGGTACCTTTGAAGATAGCCAATGGGGTTTTAACGGGATATTTGCTAAAGAAAATGGTGGTGGGTTTTTAGTTGACCATTACCCAGAAGCACGTAAGTCGATTTGGGATTTCCATGGCATTTACACATCATCACGCCATGTGCCAAATGTGAAGTTCGCCGGCATTATGCATCCAGGGCTAATTGGTTGCTTGCCGTCCAAAGAGTTGTTGGAGACTTGGAACACGCGTGAGGCAGCATTAATTGCGACTGATCCAGACCGTGTTCCTGCACTTGCTTTACCACCAGAGCCTAAATCTGCAGTGATGGGTAAGTTAAGTGGCGATGCCGCGAAAAAGGCAGCAGCAGAAGGTGCGCGTACTGTACCACCCCGTGACCACGGTGGTAATTGCGACATTAAAAACTTGACCAAGGGTTCTAAGATTTATTTCCCTGTGTATGTGAAAGACGGTGGCCTCTCCATGGGTGACCTGCACTTCTCGCAAGGTGATGGCGAAATTACTTTCTGTGGTGCGATTGAGATGGCGGGTTATCTTGATATCAAGGTGAGTCTCATCAAAGACGGCGTGAAAAAGTATGGCATTAAAAACCCGATTTTCCAGCCTAGCGTGCTCACACCATCCTATCGCGATTACATTATCTTTGAAGGTATCTCGGTGGATGAGCAAGGTAAGCAACACTACTTAGATGTGCATGTGGCGTACCGTCAAGCTTGTTTGAATGCCATTGAATACATGAAGAAATTTGGCTACACCGGTGCGCAAGCACTGTCGATTTTAGGCACGGCACCTGTGGAAGGGCATATCAGTGGCATTGTGGATATTCCTAACGCTTGTGCAACGCTGTGGTTACCAACTGAGATTTTCGATTTCGATATGAAGCCGAACGCAGATGGACCAAAAATCATGGTGAAACAAGGCATTGATACCGCCAAAACAAGTTAAGGAGTTTGCAAATGCCCATGTATGAATATGAATGTGACAGCTGCGGTGTGTTTAGTGCGCTACGCAGAATGAGTGAATGCAGTGAACCTGCTTATTGCCAAGAGTGTGGCGCTGAGAGTCCACGCATTATGTCAGTCCCACGCTTAGCCATCATGGGCAAGCAGCAACGCGATGCGCATGAACGTAATGAAAAATCTGCACATGATCCTAAAGTTGGTCGACGTTCAAGTTGTGGTTGTACAGGATCACACACTTGTAAAACTACAACTAAAGTCAACCAAGATACAGGCAAAGCCGCGTTGCAAGTGCAAACCAAAAAAACCGCTAGACCTTGGATGCTTGGGCACTGAGATAAGTATCACTTAGCCAAGTATGCAGCAAGGCGAATGCAACAGAAGCAAATTAAGTAGAAGTTAGTTTAGTTTTAAATTTTTTGATTTTTGTTTTTTTAACTAGGAGACACAGCAATGAGTACCTTTAATAGACGTAGTTTTATGAAAGCTGGTGGGGCGCTAGTTGGCGCGCTATTAGCAGTGGGCGTGATTTCTAGCCATGCGTTAGCAGCAGATTTTCCAACCGCTAAAGTGAACACCACAGGCTTAGCTGTTACAGATACCACAGTGAAAGTAGGTATCTTGCACTCAGCTACCGGCACGATGGCGATCAGTGAAACAGGTTCTATCCAAGCAGAGAAATTGGCGATTGAGCAAATTAACGCAATGGGTGGTATTTTGGGCCGCAAAATTGAAGTGATTCAAGAAGACGGCGCTTCTGACTGGCCAACATTTGCTGAGAAATCTAAAAAATTACTCGTAAAAGATAAAGTAGCTGCAGTCATGGGTTGCTGGACATCGGCATCACGTAAAGCGGCATTACCAGTGTTTGAAAAAGAAAATGGTTTGTTGTTTTACCCAACATTCTACGAAGGTTTAGAGCAATCTAAAAATGTGTTCTACACTGGCCAAGAAGCAACGCAACAAATTTTGGCAGGTTTAGATTGGATCGCTAAAGAGAAGAAAGCCAAAACGTTCTACTTGATTGGTTCTGACTACATTTGGCCACGTACTTCAATGAAAATTGCGCGTAAACATATTGAGCGCAACTTAAAAGGCACAGTGGTAGGTGAAGAGTACATTGCCTTGGGTGATACACAATTTGGTTCTGTGATTAACAAAATCAAACTGAAAAAACCAGATGTGATTTACGCAGCGGTAGTGGGTGGTAGTAACGTAGCGTGGTTTAAACAATTGAATGCGGCAGGTTTAAACTCAGCTAAACAAACCATGCTCACCATTTCAGTGACAGAGGATGAAGTATTAGGTATTGGCGGTGAAAACTTAGCTGGTTTCTATTCAGCAATGAAATACTTCCAAACGCAAACTAACCCAGAAAACGTTAAATTTGTAGAAGCATTCAAAAAACGTTGGGGTAAAGATGCTGTGATTGGTGATGTAACACAAGCCGCTTATTTAGGCCCATGGTTATACAAAGCTGCGGTAGAACGTGCAGGTAGCTTTGACGTAGATAAAGTACAAGCAGCATTGCCAGGCTATGTATTAAAAGATGCACCAGAAGGCCCTGTAACAGTTGAAGCGAACCATCACCTCACTACTAAACTACGTGTTGGTAAATGGCGTAAAGATGGTCAAGCCGATGTTGTATACACCTCTGGGTACATCAAACCAGATCCGTTCCCAAAAGGTTATCAATAAACATCATGCTGGGTTAGCCGTGTGCTAACCCACGCATCAGTGAAATTAAGATGCGGCAGTCTGAAATCAGGTTGCCGCAATCTGCAGGTAAGTGTTTGTAAGTAGGTTTATTTCATCAGTAGGTTTTAAGTAGGAGACCGATATGTTTGATTATTCGATGGCGGAAATTGGCAATATTGTGGTGATGCAGGGCTTTTCTGGCCTGAGCATGTTTACAGTGTTGCTCCTCATGGCACTTGGTCTCGCAATTATTTTCGGGCAAATGGGTGTGATTAATATGGCGCACGGTGAGTTTATGGCAATTGGTGCCTACACCACGGTGATGGTGTCAAAATTGGCCGCCAATTTTGGCTTTGTAAACTACTACTTTATCTTTGCCATCCTTATCGCATTTGTACTTGCATTTGCAGTGGGATATTTCATTGAATTCATTATGATTCGGCATCTTTATAAACGTCCACTCGATACGCTGTTAGCGACTTGGGGCTTAAGTTTAGTGATGCAACAGATTTTCCGTTCAACCTTTGGTGCAAAAGAAGTCAGTGCTGAATTGCCTGAGTGGATGTTAGGTTCTTTCAAACCAACGCCAGATATCGATATTCCCATCAATGGCGTATTTGTGATGTTTTTAGCGCTTATTGTCACAGCTGGTGTGTACTTGTTTATGTACCGTTCACGTTGGGGGTTGCGTGTGCGTGCCACCGTACAAAACCGTGTGATGGCAGGTGCAGTAGGCATTAACACTGCCAAAGTAGACCGTATGACATTTGCGCTTGGTTGCGGTATTGCGGGGATTGCAGGTGCGGCCTTTACTACGATTGCATCGACTGGCCCGACCACAGGTACCTTATACATCGTAGACAGTTTTATGGTGGTGGTGTTTGGTGGTGCAGCTAGCTTGATGGGCACGATTGCTTCAGCCTTCGGTATTGCACAAGCACAGTCTATCTTACAGTTCTTCATGACCAGCTCAATGGGCAAAGTGTCCACCTTGCTTGTGATTGTTGGGATTTTGATGATGAAGCCAGAAGGATTGTTTGCTTCGAAACTGCGTAAATAGGTCGCATGAGCTAATGCTGCGTGATCAGTACCTAACATTTTGTTTGACCAAGTTTTGTACAAACATGGATTTTGATGTAGTTGAGGAGATCAGAAATGAATGCCATATTAAGTAAGTTAAATTCAAGTGAGCTGCTGGGAGGCAAGAAGGGAGTGTTGGGATTGGCGGTGCTAGCCGCGGTCATCTTCATTCTCTTGCCACTAGGTGTCGATATCTTTAGGTTGAATTTGGTGGGTAAGTACCTTACCTACGCCTTTGTAGCAGTGAGCTTAGTGTTGTTGTGGGGTAACGGCGGTATTTTGAGTTTAGGCCAGGGCATCTTTTTTGGTCTGGGCGGTTATGGCATGGCGATGTTCATGAAGTTGGAAGCCTCTGACCCCATCAGTACCAAAATCCAAACCACACCAGGGATTCCCGACTTTATGGACTGGAACCAGTTGACTTCCATTCCATGGTTTTGGGAGCCGTTCAAGAGTTTGCCTTTAACCATATTAGCTATCTTGGTGATACCTGCGCTATTTGCTTATATCATTGGTTTTGCCATGTTCAAACGTCGTGTTGGTGGTGTGTACTTTGCGATTATCACCCAAGCGATTGCCTTGATTTTAAGTATCTTAATTGTTGGGCAACAAGGTTTAACCGGTGGGGTTAACGGCATTACCGATCTTAAAACCATGTTGGGTTGGGACACCCGTACAGATAGCGCAAAATACATCTTGTACTACGTGAACGGTATCTTGTTATTTGGTTGCATCTTGCTCTCAAGATATATCCTCACCAGTAAGTTTGGCATGTTGTTATTAGCGATGCGTGACAAAGAAGAGCGTGTACGTTTCTCTGGTTATGATGTCTCTGATTTCAAAATCTTTATTTTCTGTGTGGCTGCCATGATTTCAGCCATCGGTGGGGCCATGTT
>NCGC01000187.1 GCA_002281475.1 Methylophilales bacterium 28-44-11 | reverse complement strand
CTAAACATGCCATATTCATATCGAATACCATACCCAGTTGCGGGAATATCCATCGTAGCCATAGAATCTAAGAAACAAGCGGCTAATCGACCCAAACCACCATTGCCTAGTGCAGCATCATGCTCAAGCTCCACCGCTTCTTCTAGTGAGTGTCCAAGTGCACCTAAACTATCTTGCAAATCATCTTTGATGCCCAAGTTTAGTGCAGCATTGGTGAGCATTCGGCCAATAAGAAATTCTAACGATAGATAATAAACACGTTTAGGATCTTTTTCGACATAGGCGGATGCTGTTTTCACCCAGCGTTCAACTACATGGTCACGCACAGCATATGCAGATGCGTCATACCAGTTACGTGGCGTGGCTGCTTGATCTGTCTTAAAACAGGAATACACTAAATGATTCTGTAAGGCTTGTTTAATGGTCGTTAATTTTGGCAAAACCACTTGCGATGCTTTGTATGTTTTCGTTGTAGCCATAGGGACCCTAGCAATAATTGAATGGTAATTAATAAAATTTTAGCAAATACCAAGCCAACCTGATGACTTAATATTAAATTGAGATAAAAAAGCCCACCAAGATTGGCGGGCTTGAAAAATGTTAGGTCGAACACATACGCTTAAACAATGAGACTATTCATGCGACGCACAAAACTTGCTGGATCATCTAACTGACCACCTTCTGCTAACAGCGCCTGATCAAAAACGACGTGAGCATAATCTGCAAATTTGGCATCATCCAACTCTGTTTTCAAGCGTTCTATCAAACGATGACTCGGGTTAATTTCTAATACAGGCTTAGTGTCTGGCGCTTGTTGGCCTGCCGCTTTTAAAATGCGTGCTAGATTTCCTGACACATCATGCTCACCTGCTACTAAGCATGCTGGGGAATCTGTTAAGCGATGTGTCACTCGCACTTCTTTAACCGATTCACCTAATGTAGATTTGATACGTTCCACTAAAGATTTAGCATCTTCTTCTACTTTTTTCTGTGCTTCTTTTTCAGATTCATCTTGCAACTTACCTAAATCTAAATCGCCTTTGGCTATCGATTGCAATTTTTTGCCTTCGAATTCGGTAAGACCGCCTAGCAACCACTCATCCACTTTATCAGACATCAATAATACTTCTATGCCTTTCTTGCGGAAGATTTCAAGGTGTGGGGAATGCTGTGCCGCTGCGAAACTATCTGCGGTAATGTAATAGATAACCTCTTGCTCTTGTTTCATACGACCGATGTAATCTTTAAGCGACACATTTTGCGTCTCGTTATCGGCATGGGTAGAGGCAAAGCGCAACAAACCTGCAATTTTGTCTTTATTTGCCCAGTCTTCGCCTGGACCTTCTTTCATGACACGACCAAACGCATCCCAAAATGTAGCATATTGTTCTGGTTTGTTTTCAGCCAAGTCTTCCAATAAGCCCAATACTTTTTTAACCGAGCCATTTTTAATGGCTTCGACATCGCGGCTATCTTGCAGAATTTCACGTGATACATTCAACGGTAAATCTGCAGAATCAATCACACCGCGCACAAATCTTAAATATTGCGGCATTAATTTCTCAGCATCTTCCATGATGAATACGCGCTTTACATACAACTTGATGCCTTGGCGACGCTCGCGGTCGTACAAATCAAATGGCGCTTTACTTGGGATATACAGCAAAGAAATATATTCTTGTTTGCCCTCTACTCGACTATGCGAATACGCTAATGGGTTTTCAAAATCATGGGATACATGCTTGTAAAACTCTTGATACTCTTCTTCGGTAATGTCGTTTTTGCTGCGCGCCCATAGTGCCGATGCTTTATTCACGCTCTCATCTTTATCAGTTGGCACCATCTCACCACCCGCACCGTTTTCGCCTTCTTTCCATTCGGATTTTTTCATCAAAATGGGCAAGGTAATGTGGTCTGAATATTTGCGAATAATTGATTTGAGCTTCCAATCGTTGAGG
>NCGC01000043.1 GCA_002281475.1 Methylophilales bacterium 28-44-11 | reverse complement strand
CGCCACCAGGAGCAAGCTCCCGTGCTGCCGTTCGACTTGCATGTGTAAAGCATTCCGCCAGCGTTCAATCTGAGCCAGGATCAAACTCTTCAGTTTAATTTCTGACTATTACTTATTTACCTCTTTCGAGGTGGTTATTTCGCTTTGCTTTATTACTTAAGATTATTAAGTAATTACTCAAATTCATTTCAAGGTGTGTCTTGTCGTTCAGTCATTACTGACCAAACTATTTACATACTTGTCATAAATCTAAGTGTAAGCATTTGTATTCTGAGTCTATTAGATAAAATCTAATTCATCCCAACCACAAACACCCACACTTATCAGTCATTCAATTTGTTAAAGAACAGTTTGCTTTTCAGCTTTTCGTTAACGCTTTGCGTCAACGAGGTGCGCATTATACAGGGGTTTTAAACCGCGTCAACACTAATTTTAAAACATTTTTAATTAGTATTCACATTCTCTGAAACATGTCGCATTTATTACTAATCGCTTCACAAATTTCGTTAGCGAGGCGCGCATTTTACAGGTCTTTTCAACTTGGTCAAGTAAAATTTATATCGTTTTATTTACTTGTTGCGCGCTTCATTTATCAAGCGAAGGCGCGCATTCTACAGTGGATGATAATTTGGTCAAGAGGAAATTTGAATTGTTACAATTAAATTACAAAGGAGGTTAATTCATCAGCCAAACCAGCTTATGAAGCATGGCATGCAGCTAAGCATATAGCGACAAACTCTTCCGCATTCAGCGAGGCGGTACCCACTAAGGCACCATCAATATCCGGCATCGCAAATAACTGGCTCGCATTCGCTTTATTCACGCTACCCCCATATAGAATGCGAATATTCTGCGCGAGATCCGCATCTAGTATTTCAATGTGTCCGCGCAAAAAACTCAGCACATTTTGCGCATGTTCTGGCGTTGCTGCTTTGCCTGTACCAATCGCCCATACTGGTTCGTAGGCAAGAACACCCCCCGCCAACCCTTTCACACCTATTTCATGAATGACTGCATTCAACTGCCGAATCGTCACAATATCGGTGGCGCCATCTTCATATTCTTCAAGCGTCTCGCCCATACAAAAGATAGGAGTTAGCCCAGATTGCACAGCCACTTCGAAACGTTCTCCAGTCGAAAGATCCGTGTCATGTCCATGCATACGTCTTTCCGAATGCCCAATAATCACGTATTCACATCCAAATTCTTTAAGCATGGGTGGTGATACCGAACCCGTATGCGCACCTGATTGATAGCGACTCATGTTTTGGCCGCCCCAATGAATATGGGTGTGCTCTAAAATTGATTGCGCTTGATATAGGTAGGGATGTGGCATGCAAACGACATAGTCCGCTTGTTGATGCGCCTGCGTGTCGATGACTAACTTTTCTAAAAAAGCGCGGTTGGATGGAATATCTCCATTCATCTTGCGATTCGCCACCACCATCTTACGTCTCATCAATGTTCCCTTGTATACGTTTGCCGTGGTGAATAAGCATCATCAATGCAAAACTATTTTCGCAAACTTGCGTTTGCCAACTTGTGCAATGACTGTTGTGTGCTTTGTAATTTGCAGATGCTTATCTTCGACTTTTTCACTGTCGAGTTTAACACCCCCTTGTTGAATGGCGCGTATCGCTTCACTGGTGCTTTCCACTAAGCCCGCCATTTTGAGCATTTGAGCAACGCCAATGGTATCACCCTCAATAGCTAAACTTACTTCTGGCACTTCCTCTGGTATGCCACCCTTTGCTCGGGTTTGAAAGTCCTGCAACGCTTTTTCAGCATCCGCTTGGCTGTGGAAGCGTGCCACAATCTCCTGGGCGAATCGCACTTTGATATTACGTGGGTTCTCACCATCAGCGATTTGCGCTTTCCAACCAGCAATCGTTTCTAACGACTCGAAGGACAATAGATCAATATAGCGCCACATCAACGTATCGGACACTGACATGATTTTGGCGAAGATGATTTCTGGCGCTTCTGCTATACCAATATAATTGCCTAGGGACTTAGACATCTTATTCACACCATCCAGCCCCTCCAGCAATGGCATGGTCAATACGCATTGCTGGCTCATGCCAGCCTGCTTTTGCAATTCACGTCCCATCAGTAAATTAAATTTTTGGTCGGTACCTCCCAGCTCAACATCCGCTTTGAGCGCAACTGAGTCGTAACCTTGTAGTAAGGGGTACAAAAACTCATGGATGGCGATGGGCTGATTGCCTTTAAATCGCTTACTAAAATCATCTCGTTCTAACATACGCGCTACGGTATGACTAGCTGCCAGTTTTAACATACCCGCAGCGCCCAACTCATTTAACCATGTCGAGTTAAATACAATCTCGGTTTTGTCTTGGTCTAGTATCTTAAATACTTGTGATGCATATGATTGCGCATTGTCGGCGACTTGTTCTTTGGTCAGTGGCGGACGTGTTGCACTTTTACCAGTGGGATCACCGATCATGCCGGTAAAGTCGCCAATCAAAAACAGCACTTGATGACCTAACGCTTGAAATTGCCTTAATTTATTGAGTAACACTGTGTGGCCCAAATGTAAATCTGGCGCGGTAGGATCAAAGCCCGCTTTGATCCTGAGCGGTTTACCCGATTTTAATTTTTCAATAAGCTCTTGCTCAATGAGCAATTCATCGGCACCTCGTTTGATGATGGCCAATGCTTGATTTATGTCTGTATTCACTGCTGATTCCGATATGGTTAGATGGACAATGTTTACGCATACTGACTTTTTAATATTTAATTTTTTCTGTTAGTATGCTTTTCTACTCTGATTAATTTGACGTTTTTGCTCGTAAATTAATTTCATGCTACACAAAATACCATATTACATTTTAACGTAAACACTATGTTTTCAGAACGCAAATTTTCTCGTAAGTACTTTAAGTTGCATTGGTTGGCTTTTGCCAGTGGATTACTTGCGCTTATTTTGTTTTTGGCCGTAAGTGAAACACCTCAAGCAGAAACAAGCCCAGTGATACTTAGCATGATTACAGAAGAAGTGTCATTGCCCTTGCCCAGCCAAACCATTGATCGCAATGAAGCGTTTTGGCAAATTGAACAGGTTAGACAAGATGACACATTGGAATCACTTTTTAGACGCATGAACGTGCGTGATCAAGAAGCTATTAAATATCTGATGCTCAGTCCAGATGCACATGCACTCAATACACAATTAATTCCTGGTCACACAGTTGAAGTGAAGTCTAATCTTCAAGGAAAACTGCTCTATTTAGAATATGAATTAGACGCAGAAAATATATTAGTGGCTGGTTTAACCAGCAATGGTTACGTGGTCGCCACCAAAAAACTGTTACTGGAAAGTCAGCAAGTGTTGAAATCTGCTGTGATACGTGACACGCTATTTGGTGCCACTGATGACGCTGGCATTCCCGATCAAATTGCAATTCAAATAGCAGATATCCTCTCTTCTGAAATTGATTTTTACCAAGATTTACGCAATGGCGATCGTTTTCATGTGATTTACGAAGCGTTTTACAACGCAGGTGAAATGATGAAAACCGGCAACGTATTGGCAGTGGAGTTTGTAAATGACGGCAAGGTATATCAAGCGATTCACTTTGGGGACACCACAGGAAAATATGCGTATTACACCCCCGATGGCAAAAGCCTGCATAAAACCTTCCTACGATCACCGCTTGAATACACCCGTATTAGCTCTTCATTTAACGCTGGACGTTATCACCCCATTTTACAACGCATCAAAGCACACCGTGGCGTAGACATGGCAGCGCCCACTGGCACACGCGTCAAAGCATCTGGCGATGGCGTAGTGGCATTTATGGGCAGAAAAGGTGGCTATGGTAACGTGGTCGTGTTAAATCACCCGAGCGGAGTCAGTACGGTGTATGGTCATCTTTCACGATTTTCTGATGCTATTCGCAAAGGCGACACGGTCAATCAAGGCGATATTATTGGCTATGTCGGAATGACGGGCTTAGCGACTGGCCCTCATTTGCATTATGAGTTTTTGGTGAATGGCAGTCACCGCGATCCAATGAAAGTGGCGTTGCCTACTAGCATTCCCTTAGATGACAATTTTAAATCGACTTTTCAAGCGCATAGTTTAACCATGCTGGCAAAGTTAGAAATGCTGAAACAACGCATGCAACTGGCTGCTCACCAAGCAGAATAATGTTATGACGGCCTCCTCTCTTTATATTGGCATCATGTCTGGCACTAGTCTGGACGGGATTGATGTGTGTTTGATCAATGCCCAAGCCGAGCGCTTCGAGGTAGTGGCAACACATTTTTCTCCTTATCCTGCCGAAATAAAATCTGCGTTATTAACACTGCACGCTCCCAGCTTTAATGAATTGGAAACAGCCCAAATAATTGCTAATCAGTTGGCCACGCGATATGCGCAAGCGGTTAATGATTTGCTGAATCAACAAAATTTACAGCCGGAACAAATTGTTGCGATTGGTTGCCATGGTCAAACGATTCGCCATAAGCCTGTCATCGAGGGCAATGTTGGCTTCACGTTGCAGCTGGGCAACGCCGCCTTGCTGGCTGAGTTAACGCACATCACCGTTGTGTCAGACTTTAGAAGCCGAGACATTGCTGCAGGAGGCCAGGGCGCACCTTTGGTACCGGCTTTTCATCAATCTGTTTTCAGTCATCCAGACAAACACCGTGCGATTGTCAATATTGGTGGCATCGCCAATATTACGTATCTTCCTAAGTTATCTAATAAGCAAAACCCAGTATTAGGCTTCGACTCAGGTCCAGGCAATATGTTGATTGATGCTTGGATTCAGCGACACCTACAACAGGAATATGATGCGGATGGTGCTTGGGCTGCTACTGGTAACATGGATGAACCCTTGTTACGCGACATGATATCTGACTCCTACTTTGCACTGCCACCGCCCAAAAGCACTGGGCGTGATTTGTTTAATGACGCTTGGCTAGCAGCGTATCTCAACGCTCACTCACTCACTCCCCAAGATGTTGCGCGCACATTAGTTGCACTGACTGTCCAATCGATCGTAGATGCCATCAAGCGATTTTGTCCAGAAGTGGATGAGGTCTACCTTTGTGGTGGTGGCGCGCATAACACATTGTTACTCAACGAAATACGCGCATGCTTACCCACTATCACTGTGAATATTACCGATGTTCTGCAGGTAGGTGTGGACTGGGTAGAAGCAGCTGCATTTGCCTGGTTAGCTCAGCAAACCATACTGCATAAACCTAGCAATCTACCAGCAGTGACAGGTGCTAAAGGCTTACGTATCCTAGGTGCAATATATCAAGCTTAAAGTCATCTTTGGTGCACTTTATCTTCACTTAAACATACGTTAAAAAGCTTATACAAATCAACAACGCTGTATGCCCATTTCGCTATATCCTTGCGTATAATCGTACTTAATCTACTCTCACTCCAAGATCCGTTATGAGCAAAAAACCAACAAAAGCCACCATCACGTTTGACAATGGCGCTGCCCCTATTGAACTGCCGATACTTACTGGAAGTTTGGGTAATGATGTCATCGATATCCGTAGTCTTGGTAAACATGGCGTATTTACTTATGACACTGGCTTTATGGCGACCGCCGCTTGTCAGTCAAAAATTACGTATATTGATGGGGAAGCCGGTTTGTTGTATCACCGCGGTTATCCGATTGAACAATTGGCAGAAAACTGTGACTTTCTAGAAGTAGCTTACTTACTATTTAATGGTGAATTGCCAAACGTGGAGGAAAAGCAGCAATTCCACAAATCCATACATAGCCACACCATGTTGCACGACCAAATGGGCAACGTATTTAGAGGCTTTCGCCGCGATGCGCATCCCATGGCAGTCATGGTTTCGGTGGTTGGCGCGATGGCCGCGTTCTATCCTGAAAATACCAACGTTGCTGATCCCACGTTGCGCAAAATCGCAGCGATGCGCTTACTAGCAAAAGTCCCTACCATTGCGGCATGGAGCTATAAATACAACGTGGGCGAGCCTTTTATGTACCCACAAAACAATCTCAATTATGCAGAGAACTTTATGCATATGATGTTTGCCACACCCTGCGAAACATATGTGCCTAATCCAGTGCTGGCTAAAGCGTTTGAACGTATTTTGATTTTACATGCTGACCATGAACAAAATGCTTCCACCTCAACCGTGCGTTTGGTTGGCTCGAGTGGTGCCAATCCTTTTGCCTGTATCGCTGCCGGAATCGCTTCTCTTTGGGGTCCTGCACATGGTGGTGCAAACGAGGCCACACTAAAAATGCTAGAAGAAATTGGCGACGTCAGCAGAATTGGTGAGTATATTAAACGGGCCAAAGATAAATCCGATTCGTTCCGTTTAATGGGCTTTGGACATCGTGTCTATCGCAGCATGGATCCACGCGCCGCTATTATGCAAAAAACTTGTTACGAAGTGCTCAACGAATTGGGATTGCATAATGACCCCACGCTAAAACTTGCCATGGCACTCGAAAAAATTGCACTGGAAGATGAGTACTTTGTATCTCGCAAGCTTTATCCCAACGTCGATTTTTATAGTGGCATCGTGATGCGTGCCATGGGCATCCCAAATTCTATGTTTACTGCTATTTTTGCTTTAGCACGTACGGCTGGCTGGGTGTCGCAATGGAACGAAATGAATGCAGACCCTGAGCATAAAATTGGCAGACCGAGACAATTGTATACAGGGGAAACCAGACGCGAGTTTGTGCCCGTCGACAAACGCTAGCACTGCTAATTGGCAAACATTATCCGTTAAGGTGTTTGAATAAATCCAAGGCGGCTTAACGCTGCTTTCATTTTGTTAGCCACTTCTGCATACCCTTGCGCATTTGGATGTATCTGATCGGCTTTCAAATCACGCTCAGACAGCACTTCTGAAAATACATCTGTAATCAATGGCACGTTGGTTTCCTCGGCTACGCGCGCATACAATGGATGGTCTGATAAATTGCCTACTGCCGCCATGAACGGGCTGATTTCAGGAATAGCCACTAGCGCTACTTGAATACCTTGTAATTTGGCTTGTTGAATCATTGCCTTCAAATTATCTTCTATCAGTTTGGACGAAGTCTGCCGCAACAAATCATTACCTCCCAGTTCAATAATTAACAACTTGGGCTGATGCGTTGCTAATAATTTTGGTAAACGTTGCAAACCACCACTGCTGGTATCGCCAGGAATGCCCTCACTCATAATATGCCAGCCTGAGGATTTTTCTAATAATACTGGATAGGCCTCCTCCGACTTTGCTCCGGTTCCATAACTGAGACTATCACCAAGGATGACTACCGTAGAGCCAGCTGGTAGCGCTGGCATCGGCGCATGCGCTTTTCCACAGCCAACCAGCGCCAACATCACAATTAGCATGAAATTTTTCATTAGTCTTAAGTCTCACCAAATAGAAAAGCCAAGCAATAGCTTGGCTTTTAAACACTTAAATACGTATTACACAGAGAACGAAGAGCCACAGCCACAAGTGGTTTGCGCATTTGGATTACGAATGACAAACTGTGAACCTTGTAAGCTATCTTGATAGTCAATTTCTGCGCCCATTAAGTATTGTAAGCTCATGGGGTCAATCAGCAATGTTACGCTGTCGTTTTGCACTTTGGTGTCGTCTTCATTCACTTCTTCTTCAAAAGTAAATCCATATTGAAAGCCAGAACAACCACCACCACTGACGAACACACGCAACTTCAGGTCGGACGTGCCTTCTTCCTCAATCAGTTCTTTTACTTTTTTTGCCGCATTATCAGTAAATACTAACGGTGCTGGTATCTCAATGTCAGCTAAATTTTCTGCGCTTAATTCTGCAACTGTGTTCATAAGTGCTCCTTTGTGTATCTGTATGACTACTCTTTAATTTGACGCTTGTTGAATACAAACGTTCGTTTACTTGTCACTTTGCCTAAACTGCTGATTCTATCGCCTCTTCGCCAATATAAATCAATCGACCTTCAATCACAGCACCCGTATGCATTTCGAGTGACTTGTAATGTAAATCACCCGTGATTCTTGCCTTGGGCTGCAATTCTATAAATTGACCCGCTTTTACAGGACCAATGACTTTTCCATTTAAAACAATTTTAGCGGCTGCGACAGCGCCTTCTACGCGGCCGTATTCACTTAAAATAAGCGTACTGGGTGTGTCGGGTGGTTCAGACACATTGCCACGCACTGCACCATCAATCCGCAAGCCACCACTAAAAAAAATATTACCTTCTACACGCGTGTCCGCGCCAATTAACGTATCGATTCTGCTGTCAATTTTGTTACTTTTTTTGAAAAACATCGCAAATCCTTACATTACTTTTCGGTTTTGAAGCCATCCGTCTTATTTTTTTCGGTTATTTACCGGTACGTCGACCCAGCATATTTTTGTAAAAGACCAATTCTTCTTTTACCTTCAAGCGCTCATCTTGAACGGTTGCCAGCTCTTTTGCAAGGTTATTATTTGTGGCCAACTCTACTTGGAGCTCACGTTGTGCCTCTATTAGTTTGGTCTGCAGGTCCTTATTTTCAAGTGTTGTTTGTTGTAAACGTAAACGAATTGCATTTTGTTCACCGTCATGCAACACCAAAAAAGCCAATGCAGAACCTAAGCACATAAACAAAAAGGCCAGTATCCCTTGGAAATACCATGGTCGACGCGAACGTACGGCCACTTGTTTAGCTGTTAAACCAAAATTACTGCGAAATTTGCGTCTTATTGGTTTCATGCCATCCTTTAAGGGAGCAACGGGAGCACTTGCAACCCAGCCTTCTCGTCAAAGTCCATCATGATGTTCATGTTCTGAACAGCTTGTCCTGCCGCACCTTTTACTAGGTTATCTTGCACCACCACCAAAGTGAGGTAACCCCCACCTTGAGACTGTATTGCGATGCGTAAGTGGTTTGCACCACGCACAGAACGTGTTTCAGGCAAACGACCTGCTGGTAATACATCCACAAAATACTCATCAGCATAACGTGACTCATATAGTTGCTGAATATCAACACCCTGTGCGCTTGTAGATAGCTTGACATAGAGTGTAGACAGCATGCCACGGATCATTGGGATTAAATGAGGAACAAATATAAATTGCAATGGTTGCTGCGCCAAGTGCATAAGCTGCGCTTCGATTTCTGGGTGATGGCGATGCCCAGCAACACCATACGCTTTCATACTATCGCTGGCTTCAGAAAACAATGTTGATACTTCAGCTTTACGACCAGCACCAGAAACACCAGATTTCGCATCTGCAATGATAGGGGCAGAAAAGTCTATCAAGCCCTTTTCTAACAAGGGTGCCAAGCCTAACATGACAGTAGTCGGATAACAACCAGGATTGCCAATGACTTGTGCCTGCTTAATTGCTGACCTATTTAATTCTGGTAAGCCGTAAATAGCTTGCTTTAATAACTCTGGACAAGCATGGGGCATGTTATACCATTGCTCAAATACCGCAGTATCTTGCAACCTAAAGTCCGCAGCTAAATCAATCACTTTTACGCCTGCTGCAATTAAAGTCTCTGCTTGTCCCATGGCTACACCATGCGGAGTTGCAAAAAACACCACATCACATGCAGTTAGGTTAGCAGTTGCTGGATCACTGAAAGTTAACGTAATGTAGCCACGCAAACTTGGAAACATGTCGGCCACTAAGGTACCTGCATCGCCACGTGACGTGATGACGCTTAACTCAACATGAGGATGTACCGCCAATAAGCGCAAGAGTTCTACACCGGTATAACCAGTGCCACCAACAATGCCCACCTTCACTTTTTTTACCATAACGAAAAACGCACCTTTAAAACTGAAACCTTAAATGAAAAAGGCCGCTAGCGCGACCTTTTTTTGTAACTAGACGCTCATAGAAGCGTAGTAGCCAATTAACGTTTAGAGAATTGTTTACGACGACGCGCTTTGCGGAAGCCCACTTTTTTACGTTCTACTTCACGTGCATCACGTGTTACAAAACCAGCGTGTGATAATGCACTTTTCAATGCTGCGTCGTAATCAATCAAGGCACGTGTAATACCATGACGTACCGCACCGGCTTGTCCTGACTCACCACCACCAATTACGTTCACCATGATGTCAAAGCTCGCAGTATTGTTTGTAAGCTCTAACGGTTGACGTAAGATCATGCGTGAAGTTACGCGTGAAAAGTATTCGTCTACTGGCTTGTCATTGACAACGATGTTGCCTTTACCAGATTTTAAGAATACGCGCGCCACTGAACTCTTGCGGCGGCCTGTACCATAATTGTATTTACCAATCATTCTAATTCCTTAGATAGTCAATGCTTGCGGTTGTTGTGCAGCATGTTCATGCTTGTCGCCAGCATAAACTTTCATTTTTTTAATCATGGCATAGCCAAGTGGACCTTTTGGTAACATGCCCTTTACAGCTTTCTCTAAAGCACGACCTGGAAAACGTTCTTGCATTTTAGAAAATGTTGTTGTGCTAATACCACCTGGGTAACCAGAGTGACTGTGATATTGCTTACCAGTCGCTTTTGCACCCGTGACTTTAATTTTGTCAGCGTTAATGACAACGATATAGTCGCCAGTATCCACGTGTGGTGTATAAATAGTTTTATGTTTACCACGTAAACGATGGGCAATTGCGCTGGCTAAACGACCTAATACAAGATCAGAACCATCGATTACAAACCAGTCACGTTGGACTTCATGTGTTTTTGCTGAAAATGTTTTCATTTTTATAACTACCAAATCATAGCTAATAAATTCAAGAGGGCGGATTATATGCTTTTGCTCGACAAGTTGTCAACGCTGAGATGATTATTTTACCTATTATTTTTTTATGGCACCTCATCCGAATATGTGATTATGGCACGGCGATTGCTTAATTAATACCAGAGAAACACAATTGATGCATGGCGGTTATCGTAAATTATTGATTTGTAATAAAAAATTAAAAAATGCAAATCATAATGGTGATTATATACAAACGATGATGTGCAGTTTTCATCAGTTGCATATGAAAAAGGGTTGATTATGGATAACAATTTTAAACTCAGAAAAGCAATCATTATTGCCATCGCATTGATGGGCACAGGCTATTCTTTGCACTCAAAAGCAATTGGCTTAGGTGATATACAGGTAAAGTCATACTTAGGCCAACCGCTGTTAGCCAATATTAAAGTCACTGGCTTGGACAGTAAAATGGACGAACGTTGCTTTAATATTAAAAGTGATGACGTCAACGCAATCAGTAACGTGAACTTTAGATTGAGTCGAATTTCTGATGAAAGTGGTCTACTCACTCTAACTTCAAATAAGGCGGTGTTAGAGCCTATTGCTTCGGTCACGGTGGTGAGCCAATGTGATACAACGTTTACGCGTCAATACAGCTTGCTCATTGATCCTGCCGGCATGAACGGAGTCACAACCAACACTATTGAAGTGTCTGATTCAGCTAATAATGCAAATGTGAATAACGCTGATTCCGAAGTCGGCCAAGGGGTTGCTTTAGCTGCGGTACAAACCAATAACACAAACGCAAGCACAAATCGCAAAGCTAGACGCCAAGCAAAACCTAAAGCTGACAGTGCACAAGTTACGCCCTCCTCAAGCAATGCACAAATCACTTATTTAATGCCTGAGAAGCCCGAAACGGTCAAACCGGTAGCTGTCAAACCCAAGCTCACTATTTCTGGCGGTAATTTACCGGCTATCGATTTATCTGCGATGCCAATGAAACTTTCGTTTGATAAACGTATTAACACGAGTCGCGAAACCAATCCTCAGGCGTATTCTGCTCAGGCTGAATTTGCAGATGAAGTCACTGTGATGAATAACCGATTGGCGCACTTAGATAAACAATTAAATAGTTTGTATACGCAAAATGCAACGCTCAAACAAGCCAATGCACGCTCCATGTCTGAAGTCTCCGCACTTAAACAACAAAACGATGTATTACGCATGATTGCGTTTTGTTTAGGTGGCGGCTTATTGGCCACTGGCTACTTTTTTGTGGATTGGTTAAGACGCAGAAGCTTTTTAGTGCAAGCCGAAAAAGAGCAGGCATTATGGGAAAGCTTGCAATCGGATGAGTTTGATGCGGAAGAAAATGTAACCTTTAAAATAGACTCTTCTTCAGAAAAAACAACCTTTACAGCGCCAAAATCAAGCAAAGCTGATGAAGAGTTATCTGAAATGAGCAATGCACCATTGTTTAATAGCACCTACCCAAGTCAGCAACAGCATGAAATTATTCATGAAGAAACAAACATTACCGATGATGCTGAATTGTTGATTTCTCATGGACGTATTCATTTGGCGATTGAGTTATTGCAAAATCATTTGATTGAAACCCCCAAAGACTCAGCCTCAACCTGGTTATTCTTATTAGATTTATTAGCCAAAGAAGGTATGCAAAATGAATTTGAAATTGCTGCCAACGAATGTAAAAAACATTTCAATGTTCAAGTCGATGGTTTTTCCAGACCACTTGCTGATAGCAACAGTTTAGAGTCGTTTGAGCGTATTTCTAAAGAATTACAAAAACTTTGGGGTACAGAAGAAGCACTTAGGTTTTTAGATGAATTAATATACAACACACGCTTAGAACCTCGCGCTGGCTTTGATCAACCGGTGTTTGAAGAGCTAGTCTTATTGAGAGAAATTGCAGAAGAAGAAGTGAAATTAGCCGAAGTAATTTCGTTGCATAAAGAAAAAACAACACGTAGACAAAAAAAGGAAAAAACCATGACCATCAATTTACCTGAAATTGAAATCTCAGAAGAGTTTAAACAACTGGCTTTAGTACTTAAGCATCAACTCAAAACATAGACCCAATGTAATGGCTGCACCAATCCAACTGTTACGCAAAAACGCCTTAAAGCAATCTGTTTTGAGGCGTTTTTTTATCAGCCAATATTGCTGGATTACCAACAACCCAGCGATAGCCAAGCCTGAAAAATAAAACACGCCAAATCGCATAAAAAAACCAACGTACAGCAGAATGGAGAACATCGCCGCAAAACAGAGCATGATGGCGAGCACCTCAAAGCGTCCAAAGTACAAGGCCGACGAGTGAATGCCTAACTTTGCATCATCCTCTCGGTCGACCATGGCATAAGCGGTATCGTAAGCAATTGCCCAAAACACGTTAGCCATTAATAACCACCATGCCAACGGTGGCACATAATCATTGATGATACCAAAACCAAACGCGATACCCAAATAGGCTTGAGGTATCGCTAAAAATCGCTTGGTGAGCGGATAACTTGCGGCTAACAGCAATGCCGCAAATGAGAGAAAAATGGTTTGGCGATTTAAAAAACACACTAAGATAAACGCCAACAGACTTAACCCAAGTGCTAAAAAAATCGCTTCTTTGACACTCACCTCTTGCGTCGCCAAAGGCCTTAGTTTGGTTCGCTCCACCAATCCGTCATAACGGCGGTCTGCGATATCATTCATCACACATCCTGCACTGCGCATCAATACCGTACCCGTCACAAAAATAAGCACGATATAAAGATTTGGGTAGCCGCGCCCTGCAATTAATAGCGCCCATAACGTAGGCCACAACAGCAACAAGATACCAATTGGCTTATCCAAACGCATCAAGCGTTCATATGCATCTAATTTTTGAATGAGCATCTGCTTAGTCATAGAGTGTCGGTAAAAAAACTTCAGTGACCAAAATATTAACGCAATTTAGATAAAACACAGAACGTCTTGCCCACAAGAAGGTGGGCGC
>NCGC01000186.1 GCA_002281475.1 Methylophilales bacterium 28-44-11 | reverse complement strand
TTTGATTTTCAGCGTTGCGAATTCCAAACTTTTGAGTGGGCACTTTACCCCTGTCACTTTCACCATAAAGTCATGCTTCACATCAAACCAGTTTGGCCAGTTGATTTTATAAGCAGCCTGAAACAAATCCTCTTCCGTCGCATAGTGTCCGCGCCCTACTTGAATCAAAATGCGCGTGGCAATGCGCGAGTGCAGGTTGGCGTGATAGCACACTGCTAGCTCACCCGTAAACGCAACACCACCATCGGTAGGCTTAATGTCGCGCGCACCACTGGTGTGTAGTTCGTTCACTAATAACGCTTCAAGCCCTCTGGGACAAGTGGCAAAGTATTGATTCATGATGTGTTCCTAATTCTGAGTTTTTTCTAATCTACTTGCTGACCACGTATCTGGTCAAAGCTAAACTGTAGTTTATTACGAGGGTTATGAGAGATTAAACGTGTGACCAAATCGATAAAATCAATACGATGTTGCAACACCAAGTGTTGGGCACGCGCCTGCAACTGCGCTAATTTAATGACAGGGGTTTCGGCTTGTTTAAAGCCAAATACCACAATATTGCCAGGCTTACCGGTAGGCAACATCAAGACATGGCCTTGAAAACTTTGCTCGATGCGTTGCAAGTAAATATCAAAATTTTTGTCGCTGCCCCACAAGTTGATGACGAATATGCCATCGTAGCGTAACACTTCGGCACAATCGTCAAAAAAAGCCTGTGTGCAAAAATCTGGAGGGATGCCCATGCTGTCAAATGCGTCTATCATCAGCACGTCACAGACACTCAGATGTTCCTGCAAATAAGCAATGCCATCTGTTTGTAGAATTTGTAATCGCGCATCGTCCTCTGGCACATAAAAATGACTGCGCGCAATTTGAATTACTTGTGGATTAATTTCCACCACGGTCTGCGCTAATTCTGGGCAATATTGCCAAATGTACTTGGGCACCGATCCGCCACCCAAGCCAATGGTCAGTACTTGCTGAGCATTTTGCTTAAACAATAAAAACCCCATCATGCCGCGTGAATAGGGCAACTCCAACGCAAAGGGTTCTTTGACACGCATACTACTTTGCACAGTGACCGACCCCAAATGCAGGGAGCGCACACCTTCTAACTCGGTGACTTCTACTACACTGCTATCTGCAACGCTTTTATGAATTTTTCGATTAAATTTAAACATACACAGGATTTACTCAATGCCATTTTCATCTTCGGTGGCTTCTACCGCTGGCGCTGTTTCTTCACTTTCAGAGGTCGGCGTTGCTGATGCGGGCGCTATCACACCTTTGAATTGGCAGTGCAATTCCATCAGCAAGGTATCTACTTTTTGTACCGCTAACTGCACACGTGTGCCTGCTTTTAATTCAAGCAGACTGGGCACTTTGGTCATATAGGGCAAGGCCTCTAAACGCACGAGATTTTCACGCCAAACTGTCGCCTGAATCTCCGTGATATTTTCTTGAATCAAATATTGTAGGCACCAAAATCGCTCCATGCGCGTTTGAAACTCATTGTAAGCATTGTAAGTAAGATCAAAGTTGCGCATATGACCGACGATCACATCACTATTGGCTGGATAGACAGGTGGCGTCATTTGTATAGCCGCTATAATCTGGCGCTGGTTAATCAAATCTACCGCACGCCGTAATGGCGATGTACTCCATGCGTACTGCGCCACACCCAAGCCCTGATGCCCTTCAGCTTTTGTGGTCATGTACACTTTACCGCCGTTTTGTGCACGGTAAATACCTGGTAACTTGTGTTCAGCGAGTAAGGCACCCCATTGGCTATTGGCCTCAATCATCAACTCGGCCACCAATTTATCCATGGGAGATCCACGTTGACGATTGACGATACGCACGTGGCCTTCATTCACATAAAAGTTGTAGTCTATTTGTGGTGGGCGCGTAGGATCATATTTACCACGCGCTTTTTCTAAACTTTCTGCCAACTGGAACAAATATAAC
>NCGC01000185.1 GCA_002281475.1 Methylophilales bacterium 28-44-11 | reverse complement strand
GTTTCGGTATCTACACTCATGAGCGGGTAATCGCCTTGATCGGCCAAAATTACCCAGCCCATATCGCCCGCTTTGCTCGTATTTTTGAGCTGGTATAAATACCATTCATCGGCCTCATAGGTGAGACGAAACACATTGTTAATGCCACCCGTTTGACGATTGAGTGTGTAATACATGCCTTGATCATCAAGGGTAATTGGCTGAGCATAATGCATACGATGTGGCGATTCAGTCGACATGAGCTATCTATTTACAATGATTTTAAGACTGGATGTCTATCCAGCCAAACTGTGAATGCAAGTGAATGAGCAAACGCCAATAGTGGGGAATCCTAATAACCTAGGCTTTTCAGCGCCCTTTCATCGTCGGCCCAACCGCCTTTCACTTTCACCCACGTTTCTAGGTACACTTTGCTTCCAAATAACTTTTCCATATCTTGACGGGCTTCGGTCGAAATTTGTTTTAATTTCTCACCACCTTTACCAATCAACATGGGCTTTTGGCTATCTTTATCCACAATAATGGCTGCAAAAATACGGCGCAAATTCTTTACTGTTTCAAACTTTTCAATTTCTACAGCTATAGAATAAGGAATCTCATCACCTAACAATCTGAATATTTTTTCACGAATTAGTTCTGCCGCCAAAAAGCGCTCATTTTTGTCGGTCAGTTCATCCTCACCATACATAGCGGCTTGTTCGGGCAAATGCTCACGCGTTGCTAACAACAATTCGTCTAAATTCAAATTCTTTTTTGCGCTGACAGGAATAATGCCCGCAAAAGGAAAGAGTAAATCAAAGTCTTGTATCAACGGCAATAAATTACCCTTGTCGCCCATCAAGTCAGATTTATTGACCACCAACAATACCGGTTTGTCTTTCGGCAATAAGCTGAGTACTTTTTTGTCTGCATCACCGAGCTTCATCGGTTCAATCACAAACAACACCACATCGACCTCGGTCAGCACTTGGGTCACCGTTTTATTCAGTGATTTATTGAGCGCATTTAAATGCTTTTGCTGAAAACCTGGGGTATCTACAAACAAAAACTGTGTATCTTCAGTGGTATGAATGCCCAACAATCGATGGCGCGTGGTTTGCGCTTTACGAGACGTAATGGCTAGTTTCATCCCTAAAATATGGTTTAGCAGGGTTGATTTACCTACATTAGGACGTCCGACGATGGCAACGGTGCCACATCTAAAAGTTTCGGTCATTGTGTAATTTTTTCCATGGCAAGTTGCGCCGCTTGTTGTTCTGCATTGCGGCGACTGGTACCTTCGCCCAACGTTTTAATATTCAATTTATTGATCACGCACTCTACTTTAAAGCTTTGTGCGTGGGCTTCACCTTCAATCGAAACCACCATGTAATCCGGCAATTCGATTTTTTTACTTTGCAAATATTCTTGTAATTGAGACTTTGCATCTTTATCAATGGCTTTGGGGTCTATGGTATCCAATTTTTGTGCGAAAAGCTTTAATACCACGATCTCGGCTGCTGCAAAACCGCCATCCAAATATACAGCCCCTACAATCGCTTCTAAGCCATCGGCCAAGATAGAAGGACGTCGCCAACCTGCACTCTTTAACTCCCCCTCACCCAACTTCAGGTAATCGCCCAAATGCAATGTCAATGCAATATCGCACAGACTCGATTCTTTGACCAACTGCGCACGCAAACGACTCAAATCACCTTCGGGTAGTTTTGCAAACCGATGATACAACTGATGCGCAACAATAAAATTGAGCACACCGTCGCCAAGAAATTCTAAGCGTTCATTATTGTTGCCAGAAAAGCTTCGGTGCGTAACTGCGAGTTGAAGAAGCGTTGGGGAGTTGAATGTATAGCCAATTAAGGCATGGAGTGACGCTAATGACATGCGGAATTATTTGGCTGTGCTTGCATTAAAATCCAACAAAATACTCATGTTGCCAAATAAAGGAATCACTTTTTGATACTCGACAAC
>NCGC01000184.1 GCA_002281475.1 Methylophilales bacterium 28-44-11 | reverse complement strand
AAGACACAATTTATTACAGTGCGTTTTGGAAATGTCTTAGGCAGTAGTGGTAGCGTTATTCCAAAATTTCGTGAGCAAATTGCTAAGGGCGGCCCCATCACCATTACACACCCCGAAATCACACGTTACTTTATGTCTATCCCCGAAGCCGCTCAGTTAGTACTTCAAGCGGGCACCATGGGCAAAGGTGGAGAGATTTTTGTCTTAGACATGGGGGAGCCCGTGAAAATCATTGATCTCGCCAAAGACATGATCAAGCTCTCTGGATTACAGCAAGAAGAGATTCGCATTGAGTTTACAGGGTTAAGGCCAGGTGAAAAACTTTATGAGGAATTGCTGGCAGACGACGAAAATACTCTACCCACCACGCATGAAAAACTGCGTATTGCGCAGGCGCGCAACGTAAGTGCTGCATGGTTGGAAGATTTGCTGACATGGTTGGAAAAAGTTCAACATCTGTCAGAACACCAAGTAAAAATACAACTTAAAGATTGGGTGGAGGAATATCAGTCTAACGCCGTCACCCTCCCCGAACCATCTATCGTAACGATTGAGCCCTCTCAAACCATTCATTAACATAGCCTTTATTTATTTCAATAAGGGCTGAATGTAATGATGTCGTTTACAATAACGACCTCACGATTTTTTTCAGTTTATTACCCCAATGCCTCATATTACGCTTGATAACGCCAGCTTAGCTTTTGGTCACCACGCCCTACTCGACCGTGCCGCTTTTCAGCTTGACCCAGGTGAACGTGTGGGATTGATTGGTCGAAACGGCGCAGGTAAATCCAGTTTACTCAAAGCTATTGCAGGCACGATAAAACTGGATGATGGCATTGTTTGGCGAGCACCAAGCGTACGTATTGTGTATGTGCCTCAAGAACCCGAATTAGACAGCACGCATACTGTGTTTGAAGCAGTGGCAGAAGGCTTGGGCTCACTCCAGCAAACCATTATTGATTATCATCAAGTGACGCATGACATGAGCGAGCCTGAGGCTGACATTGAAGCATTGATGGAAAAAATGCAAACTTTGCAGCATGAAATGGACGCGCAAAACGGATGGGCAGCGCAATCGAGAATTGAAACTGTACTCAGCCGATTAAAATTAGATGCTGATGTGAACATTGCTACTTTGTCTGGCGGTTGGCGCAAACGCGTTGCCTTAGGCCGCGCTCTGGTGGCAGAACCAGAAGTATTACTGTTGGACGAACCCACTAACCACCTCGATTTAGATGCGATAGAGTGGTTAGAAGATTTGTTATTGGGTTTTGGTGGAAGCGTTTTATTTATCACACATGATCGACGTTTTTTAGATAAGTTGGCCACACGCATTACAGAGTTAGACCGCGGAAAACTCACCGATTTCATTGGCAATTTTAGTCAGTACCAAATCAAAAAAGAAGAATTGTTGGCGGTAGAAGAAACCCATGCCGCCAAATTTGATAAAGTACTTGCGCAAGAAGAAGTGTGGATTCGGCAAGGGATTAAAGCGCGGCGTACCCGCAACGAAGGACGTGTAAGAAGACTAGAGGCTTTGCGATTAGACCGTGCCGCGAGACGTGAGCGTCAAGGCAATGTAAAACTGAATTTAGACGCAGGTGAACGTAGTGGCAAGCTAGTTGCTGAACTAAGCCATGTCAGCAAAGCGTATGGCACTAAAACACTCATACAAGACTTTAGTACACGTATTTTGCGAGGCGATAAAATTGGGCTACTGGGCCCTAACGGTATTGGCAAGACCACACTGCTCAAACTTATTCTGGGCGATATTGAAGCCGATAGTGGGGAAATTCAGCGTGGGACCAAAATCAATGTGGCGTACTTTGACCAAATGCGTGAGCAACTAAATGAAGAAGCAACTTTGGCCGATACCATCAGCCCGGGATCTGACTTTGTCGAAATTGGCAATGAACGCAAGCATGTCATAAGCTACTTAGAAGACTTTCTATTTCCGCCACAGCGCTCACGC
>NCGC01000042.1 GCA_002281475.1 Methylophilales bacterium 28-44-11 | reverse complement strand
GCCACGTTCCCCTAAAAAGGTTTGATAGCCGTCTGGTAGCTGTGTCACAAATTGTGCGACTTGGGCGGCTTCTGCTGCAGCAATCACTTCCGCGTCCGTTGCGCTTTCACGGCCATAGCGAATGTTCTCTAAGACATTGGCCGAAAAGATAACCGGATCTTGCGGTACGATCGCCATCATGCCGCGTAGGTCTTGCAGTGATAATTGACGAATATCCTGACCGTTAATCAAAATGCTGCCAGAAATGACATCATAAAAGCGTAGTAACAACTGAAACATGGTGGTTTTACCAGCGCCAGAAGGCCCGACCAAGGCGATGGTCTCCCCTGCCTGAATGTTGAGATTGATGTGTTTTAACGCTGGGCTTAAGGGCCTAGATGGATAGAAAAAATGTACATTTTGAAAGGATATGGACGCTTGTAAGTGCTGTGTTAACGCAATTGGCGTGGTGGATTCTTGAATGGGGGACTTGGTGTGTAACAATTCCAACAAACGTTCTGTAGCGCCCGCCGCTCGCATAATATCGCCCCATACCTCGGCCATGGTACTCACACTACCCGCTACCATGGCAGCATACAACACAAATGAGGCTAACTCACCCCCCGTCATTACTCCTTGGCTGACTTGGCGTGCGCCTAGCCAAAGCACAAAGATAATAGTGCCCATTACGGCTGTGATAATAACGGCCGTTAATAATGCCCGCACACGCACTCTGCGAATGGCCGTGATAAAGCTGAGCTCGGCGGAGGCGGTAAAGCGTTTTATTTCACGTTGCTCTTGGGTATACGATTGCACCGTGGGCATGGCATTTAAAATTTCACCCGCCATGGCAGAGCTGTCCGCTATACGATCTTGCGATTCTCGCGAAAGCTTTTTGACTGAACGTCCGATCATCATGATTGGTAAAATCAAATAAATCATCAGGCCAATATTGATGGAGAACAGATAAAAACTGGTGACTGCCAACATAATCATGCCACCCACAAATTGGAACAAGCTACGAAGCCCCATCGAAGCTGAGCTACCGACAACGGTTTGAATCAGCGTGGTGTCACCTGTGAGACGGGACAACACTTCACCTGTTTGTAAAGTCTCAAAAAATTGGGGTGACTGATTTAACACGCGATGATAGACCGCGCTACGTAAGTCAACGGTGACGCGTTCGCCAATCCAAGACACCGTGTAATACCGTGAGGCCACCATGAGTGCCCAAAATGCAGCTAATCCAAACAGCACGCCAAACTGTGTATTGAGATTGACATGTTGGGCGAGGCTCGTGGTTTTTGTACTACCGAAACCCACGTCAATCAAATCGCGAAATGCCAATGGCACCAATAATAATGCACCTGAGGCTAGGCAAAGCAAGACAAACGCGATACCAGCTTGTAAGCGATAAGGTTTTAAAAACGGCCATAAATCTTTTAAGGAGGCCACATTTTTTGATGGAAGATTAGTCGGGGTAGGTGTTGCTTCTGCCATCGTGGTGTTTTCTATCGTTATGCATTTATAGTGCAGACCATGATGCCACGTTTAAAGTGCGTTAAGTAAACAAATATAGTGGGCGAGACAACGCGAGAATTGTATAAAAATTGATTTAAGATAGTGACCATGCAAAATGATGACTTACTCAAGTTGGTGACGTATCCCATGCCCTATGGCAAATATAAAGGACGTTTACTCGCCGATTTACCCGGCCACTATTTAAATTGGTTTGCTAGAGATGGGTTTCCTGAAGGTGAGTTGGGGCGCTTACTACAATTGATGCAAGAAATTGACCATAATGGCTTGAGTGATTTATTGCAACCGTTGAGATAAAACTAGTCGGATGAAATATCTATCCATTAACTATTCAATTTATGGATGATGGGTGCCGTTAACTATTATATTCAGCATAAAATAGGCATTAAGAATAATAATTTTCAATCATTATGACCAATCTAGCACCGAATCAAATTACAGACCCTGATGTCTACAAAACTTTATTAGAATCTACCAAAGCCATTCCTTGGAAAATTGACTGGGCCACCATGCAGTTCACCTACATTGGCCCCCAAATTGAAAAGTTATTAGGTTGGACCGTCGATAGCTGGGTCAGCGCAGAAGACTGGATTGCAAGGATGCACCCGGACGACCGCGCAACAGTGCCCAATTATTGTATTGCGCAATCCAAAGCTGGACATGATCACGAGGCAGATTATCGAGCGTTGACCAAACACGGTCATTATGTGTGGATTCGAGATGTGGTACACGTGGTGCGTAATGATCAAGGTGAGGTGACGGCGCTCATCGGATTTATGTTTGATATCAGTGAGCGCAAGAAATCCGAAGAGGAAATTCTGCGTCTACAAAAAGAGTTGGAGCATTTATCGTTTAAAGATGCATTAACCGATTTGCCGAATCGCCGCATGTTTGATTCGGTCATTGAATTTGAATGGTTAAATGCAAAACGGCATCGCCATCCACTGTCGCTCATCTTGCTAGACATTGATTTCTTTAAGCAATACAACGATTGTTATGGGCATCTGCAAGGCGATCAATGTTTAAAGCAAGTGACACATGTATTAAGTCAAGCTGTGACACGCTCACGCGATTTGATAGCACGATTTGGCGGTGAAGAGTTTGTGATTGTGTTGCCAGAAACCGATGCGGTGGCTGCCAGAACAATCGCGGAAAGATGCCAACACTTGATTGAGCAAGCCAGCATTCCACATCAAAAATCCCCTGTGGCAAATTTTCTTACCATCAGCCAGGGTGTGAATACGATTATTCCTTCACAAAAAGATGACTTATTTGCGTTTATCGATAAAACAGACCAGCAGTTATATCAAGCCAAACAAAATGGTAGAAATTTAATTGTGTAGGGTGACTAGACTGAATCTTTAATTCACTCACTGAGTCATACTGCGCTGTGAAGGAGCAAACATGATTCAAGTTTTAATCTGCGTCATATTCAGCAGTATTGCATTACAAGCATGGTGTGCAGAACACATTATTGAGACGGCTACTCAATCTACCATTAGCCAAACACAATTAATTGAGCGTTTACAACAGCCAGCGTTGATATTATTGGGCGAAGTACACGATGAACCATTACACCACTTACGTCGCGCTAGCTTGATTGAGGCGCTGGCGCATTTAAATCCTGTGGTGGTTGCAGAACAATTAGAGGCCAATCAACACGTCACTTACACCGGACAATTAGCACAAGATCTAATGCGTGCTGGCTTTGATCAAAAGATGTGGGATTGGGCACTCTATTCACCCCTGTTTTCCGTGCTAGAGAAAAACAAAGTGACCCTGATGGGGGGGAATTTATCTATCGATGCTGTCAGGGGCATTTCTAAACAAGGGGCATCTGCAATACCAGAAGCGCTTGATGAAATGATTTCGCAAGCCAATTTAACGGCAGCTGGCGAAACTCAGCTAGTCGCTGATCTAGAAGCAGGACACTGTGGCCACTTGCCTAAGCAATATGTGCCAAACTTTATATTAGCCCAACGTGCTAGAGATGCATCCATGCTTAACACCATGTTAGATATTGCCCACAAGCCAGTAATTTTATTGGCAGGCAACGGGCACGTACGCAAAGACTATGGCATTCCTACTCTACTTCAATCGAGTATTCAAACACAGGTGAGCATAGGCTTTTTGCAACTAGATTCATTGACCCCAGATCAAGCGCTTGCTTATCGTCAGCAATACGATTATGTGTGGTTGACCGGTGCAGTGAATCGCGATGATCCATGTGCAAAGTTTAAAATTTCACATTAACCTGTACTGTATGCTTAGCTTGTACTCATGATATTCCGCAGTGTGCATTCATGATGAGTGATAGGGTACATTTTTAACTCAGGCGCATAATACACACATACGAACAAGACATGTCGTCAGTTCAAACAGACAACACTTTGGAGATTATTATGTGGACAACACCAGCAGCTACAGAAATGCGTTTTGGCTTTGAAGTAACAATGTACGTAATGAACAAATAATCTAGATTCTCTAGAATATTCAAAAAGGCGCCTAGTGCGCCTTTTTTGCGTTTCAAACCTGTCAAATGATGTTTTGCGCTTTGTTGACTAGACAGGGTTCTGTTTAAACAAACATTCGTTATCCATTCTTTTATATCACCACCAAAATCTAATCCATAACCACTATGTCGCGTCATGGGCTTGTCATATTTAACCTAGAGAATCCAGTCATAACTATAACTACACCATATGAATTCATAATCTAGGAGATGACATGAGTAGTGCATTACATCCAGACGGTAAATTAAAACCGCACGACAGTGTGACTAACCCAAGCACACAACAAGATATTCGTAGTTTAATTGAAGAGCGCATGCTGACTCGCCGTAGTTTTATTAAAGGCTCTGTTGGCGTAACAGCGGCTGCAGTAGTAAGTGGTTCATTATTGTCAGGCGTTTCATTAGATGCGTTTGCGCACAAATCTAATGGCCACGGCAAAGACAAACATGATGATAAGCCTGAAACAGGTAGCCCAACGATTGGTTTTACGGCCATTGCTCCTAACGTATTTCCATTAACCGATGCAGTCACCGTACCTGCTGGTTATACCGCGCGCGTGTTGGTGTCTTGGGGAGACTCTCTCACCAAAGCACCACATTGGGACCCTGCAACGCCTATGGATGAAGCCACACAAAACCATTGCTACGGCGGTCATACGGATGGCATGCATTATTTCCCCTTTCCATTTACCGGCAAGGGTGCATTAGCAAGTAGACGTGGTCTATTGGTAACTAACAGTGAGTATGTAGATCCACCATTATTGAACAGCATTACCCCTGCATCTGATTACCCAACCACTGCACTCACATTAGAGATGGTAAGAGCGCAACAAGCAGGTCACGGTGTGAATGTGGTTGAAATTGAACAAGAGAAAAAACAATCTTGGGAAGTCAATCGTAAATCAAAACTCAATCGTCGTATTACTGGAAACACCCCTACCGTAGTAAGCGGCCCTGCTGCTGGTCATCCAATGTTGCAAACTGAAGCTGATCCGACCGGTCGTATGGTACTAGGTACGCTAAATAATTGCGCAAATGGTTACACACCATGGGGCACTTATTTAGCCTGTGAGGAAAACTTTAATGGTTACTTTGGTACCAGCAATGCAGGATTTGTGACGAATGCGCATGAAAATCGCTATGGTATTTCTCGTGGTGGTTTTGGTTACCGCTGGCATGTGGCCGATCCACGTTTTGACATCAACGTGAACCGTAATGAGCCAAATCGTTTTGGCTGGGTGGTCGAAGTCGATCCATGGGATCCGAAAAGCAAGCCAATCAAACGTACGGCATTAGGTCGTTTTAAACATGAAAGTGCTGCACTTTCTGTAGATGCTAATGACCATGTTGCTTTATACATGGGCGATGATGAGCGTAACGAGTATGTGTTCAAATTTGTATGTGCACAAAAATACAATAAACGTAATCAACGTGCTAATCGCGATATGTTAGACCATGGCACCCTGTATGTTGCCAAGTTCAATGCAGATGGTTCTGGCGTGTGGTTGCCTTTGGTATGGGGTCAGAATGGTTTAACACCTGAAAATGGCTTTGCTAACCAAGGTGAAGTAGTCATCAAAGCACGTCAAGCCGGTGATCGTTTAGGTGCGACCATGATGGACAGACCAGAGTGGGCAGCGGTACACCCAAGCTCAGGTGAAGTGTACTTAACGCTTACCAACAACAGTCGTCGTGGCAACACGCCTGCGTCTACCAATAAAGTGGATGGTACAACCACAGCGGCAACTGCAAACCCAGTGGTGGATGCAGCCAACCCAAGACCAGACAATGACTACGGTCATATCATTCGCTGGCGCGAAGATGGTGACACTGTCACTGCCACCAGTTTTGTATGGGATATTTTTGTGCAATGTGGCGATAAAGCAACCACGAAAACATTGGGCGCGTCATACACACAAGCAGAGTTTGATGGTCAAGCATTAGGTTACAAAGGCAATATCAATGGCGACGACTACGGTGCACCAGATGGATTGTGGTTTGACGAAGATGGCAGATTATGGATTCAAACAGACCAAGCGGGTGATGCCAAAGGCGATTGGGTCAATATCGGCACTAATGTCATGATGTGTGCAGATCCTGAAACAGGTGAGACACGTCGTTTCCTTACTGCGCCACCGCATGCGGAAGTGACTGGTGTGATTAATACGCCAGATGGTAAATCCATGTTCGTGGGTATTCAGCACCCGGGTGAAGATTGGTCTACTAGCTTTACGGACAATTCTACTTGGCCAGACAATGGTGCAAACGGCCCAACGACTAACAGTCGTCGTGGCGTCGCAAAACCGCGTTCTAGTGTCATTGTTATCACTAAAGATGATGGTGGTGTCATTGGTACTTAAGGTTGGTTAGTTGTAAAGTTCACAAAAAAACGGCGCTATATGGCGCCGTTTTTTTGTTCCTGACCAAGACAGTCAAAAATGGTGTAATCGAAAATGAAGCAGATATGCATGAATGCGATTATTTAGCACACTATTGGTGCGTGATTATCATGTAACGATAATTTCATCGTCTCTGCATCAACGCACTATACAAGTGATGTGTTTGGGTGTATCAAAAATACAACATTTTAAGTGTAGTTTTACAAGTTTATTTGTTTAATTTACAACATTGATGTCATCGCTGACCCATTTCTCCCCATTGACAATCCACTCAACTCATTGTTTTTAATAAACTAAATACAGTGTATGTAGCTGAGTGGGAATGACAAACGATTAAACAACGTGTTTTTTTTCTCGATGTTCTCACCTTTGATTTATACCCTTTACTATTAATCTTTAATTGCAATTTACCGATACATAGTTATACGGCAAACACGCTTTGACTACGTTTTTTTTGCTTGGAATAAGAATTGCTTAGTATGTCTTAAGCGTTTATTTTTTTACGATGTTAGTTTTGTGAGGTTTATACATGTTGTATTAGATTGGAGATTGTCATGACAAGGTTTTGTACTAGGTTAGTTTATTCGGCAATGTTGTTATTCGGTGCAATTACGTTAGGTTTTAGCACCGCGGCATTTTCCGAACCATCCCAAGAATTGATGCACCAGCTCAATGCGCAAGTACTTAGAGTACAAGTTGGGCTAGCCAACGGTGGCTATGGATTGGGGTCTGGTGTCGTCGTAGCCAAAGATCAAATTGTGACCAATTGTCATGTCATCGCCAATGCTACCAGCATCAATGTCGTCAGTAATGGCGCCTCATTTAATGTGACCGCCATCAAACCTGATTGGCGCCATGATGTGTGCATCTTAAAAGCCGAAGGTTTAGATGCACCCATCGCTAAAATCGGATCTAGTGAAGCGCTCAAATACGAACAACCAGTGTTCACTATTGGTTACCCTAGTTTCTTGCCAGTACCCACTAGCACATTTGGTGTGGTCAAAGGTTTATTCCCCTTAGATGACAGCGTCATTGTGCGTGCAACCAGCTCTTTCAAAATGGGGGCAAGTGGCGGCGGTGTGTTCGATGGTGACGGTAATTTAGTGGGCGTCATTACACTTAAAAGTCCTGGTCGTCATGGTTACTATTACAACATGTCTGTTGAATGGGTAAAAGCAGCACTCAACTTACCAGAGCAAGCTGTCAACGCAAAAAGCGAGTTACCATTTTGGGCTTCGGCACCAGAACAGTGGCCCTATTTCATGAAAATAGTGCACCCCTACCTAACCCAAGATTGGAATGGCTTGCTGGCGATTGCTAGTGAATGGGCAGCCAAAGAGCCCAATACGACTGAGGCGTGGTTTTATTTAGCCGCCGCCGAATATGCAAATAAAAACTATCAAAAGGCGGAAGAGCACTTATACCGTGTGGTAGCGATGAATGAACAACATAGCCAGGCGATTTATTACTTAGGGTTGATTGCCGAAGAAAGTGGCAAGCATAACGAAGCGATGATGAATGTGGCCTTGCTGAACAAGCTGGATGAAGAGACCGCCACGCAATTAAAGGTAGCCATGCGCTTGGTACCCAATACTGAAAAGTAATGTCTATATCTCAATACAAAAATAGCGCTTATGGCGCTATTTTTTTGGCTATTTTGTCTTGTAAGCCTTGGCAAACAGTTGCCAGTACTTCTTCACCTTCTGGTTGATCGGTCAGAATACGCATCGTAGATTCAAATCCTGAAACCACATAATCGTCATAGTCCTTGGCAACAAAAGGTAATTGATAAAGTTTGGCGGTATCGAGCGCTGCCTTTTTTTGATTAAAAATCAATTGATTTACCTGCGCTTTATCAATCTGGCATACGTTTGCAGTGGCTATCAACACCCCATCTGCATAAGCATCGTTAACCAGCTGCTCTGCAGTGATTTGTGTTTGCGCCATGAGTGGCGAGCAAGTAAGCCATAGGATGCAGGCAATGAACTTCCTTGAAGCAAAATACTTAAGGAGAATGAGTTTGCGAAGCGTGCATTGCTTAAACATAAGTAAAATGTAAAATTTTAATGACATGCTATTAAATCACTATTACCCAAGTACAATCAATAAACTAAGTACAATCAATAAACTAAGCACAATCAAATACAATCAATTAAATAGTACAATTAATCGTGCTAGCTTGCTGACATCATGCAGCATGATGTTTAGCTTGCCGACTGGAATATCTCTTCCGTAGATGACTCTGGCCGATAATTTGTGGATAAATTATTTGCGTGCTAACATCATCTCGAAATTGAGATGTATGTTATATCTTTACGGTAATCAATAGTATGAATAATAATAAACTAGTGTTGCTTTCACGTTTTGCTGCGCAAGCAAGACGATTTATCGGTGTGGTGAATGTCACGCGCATGTCGACTGACCAGCCCTATGCTATGCACATTATTTTAAGTGCATATGCTTGCAAAGATGCAGAGCTGAAAACCTTAGCCAAACTCACCAGCAAATCATTGCCGATTAATCATCAATTACTGAATGCGATTGAGCATTTTTTAAATGAATATAGGCATACACAAGATTTGCAAAGAGCCGAGCATTATCTGCATCACTTCGCTCAATTTATTTACAACATTGCTGTCGATGGTATTGCCTACCGTCGCGCGGTTAGCCAATTTTTAGCACAGTTGTTAAAGGATGAACGTGCGTTTTGTACGCAACTTATCCGCGGATTTTATCCCTACTGGATGGCGGAATTATCGACCTATCAGGCGAAGGACGAATTACTAGCGTTTGGGCAAATGCTTAAAAACCGCGCCATAGCTCCAAAATCGTTATTAGACTTATGGGAAAGAGCGGAGTCGGAGTTATTGTCTGATGAGGAGTTAAATTTGTTGGGTCACTTTACCAGTGATATGTTGGAGCGAGAGCTACAAGAAGATGCTTTAGATTCACGCCGTAAGATTGCGACTATTTTGACGGTGGAACTACGCAATCAACAGGCAAAAAATCATTTCGATTATCGGTTAACGGTTGAAAAAATCCAATCGCTCATTAATAAACACGATTTAAAGGCTTTTTTTGTGCAAGTTTCTCGTGATTTTTATTACTTTTGGAATGCCAATGCCGATGCTAACCAGCGTTCAGAATATTCAATTTAACTGTGCGTTTAGCGCATAAAGCCGGTTAAACCACTTCGTAGTCTAATTCTTCGACATGGTAATAGTGGTCTTCATCCCACACAGTAAAGTCCTGAGCACTGTACATGGCTTCTTGTAAATCAAAAAATTCCCCATAGGTTTGGTTTTCTTCATTTAACACTTGATAGACCGTCATCGCACACCTCGCTTTGTGAATTGTGTTGCCTTAATTATTACATCGGCTTCAATTACACATTCTTTAGATAAAACATAGGTTTGCATGTCAGTTTGAGTGTTCCTTACCATTTGCGTAACCTGGTTTGCCAAATATGGTGCAGTTATCGTTATGCCATCGATATATATTGATTTGTGATTGAATGTTTGTCTTGAGATAGCGCATACTGATCTTGTAGTGTTCGTCATGATTACGCATGCAAAGGCAATGTTTACATGGGTGCTAAGCAACAAAACATCATTTCCGCGGTCTCTACATGTTCAATCGATTGGAATCACTACTAATGACGAGATTATTCACACTTATATGCATGAGTTTATGGACCGTATCCATTTCTGCAGAACCACAATTAGCACCTACGGATGAATTTTTATATCAACTGAAAGAGTCATTAGTGAAGGTCAATACCACCACAAAATCCGGTGGTCATGGCTTTGGTACAGCGGTTGCCATTGATAAGGAACATGCAGTGACTAATTGCCATGTGTTAGGGAGTGCCAACGGTGCCAGTATCAGTAAGTGGGGCACGGAATATCCTGTAGATACGTTTCAAGCAGATTGGAAGCATGATCTATGTATTCTAAAAGTGGCCTATGCCGATTTAAAACCAGTCGCCATGGGCGATTCGTCACAGCTAAAATATGAGCAATCGTTAATTTCAATTTCGATGCCTACCGATTCGCCAGCACCCTATGTAGCGTTTAGTGCCATCAAAGCCTTATATCCAATGGATGATGAGCTAGTGATTCGAAGTCAGACTGCATTTTCAATTGGTGCCAGTGGTAGTCCAGTGTTTGATTACGACGGACGCTTGGTCGGTATTAGCACTTTTAAAAGCCCAGGTAAAAATGCTTATTACTACAATGTGCCGGTCAATTGGATTAAAAAAATGCGAGAGTTACCAGAGATTGCGCTCAATGCTGCACAAGATGCTCCATTTTGGGATGCGCCCGAGCTACAACGCCCTTTCTTTATGCAAATTGTCCTTCCTTTCCAAAATAATCGTTGGCAAGATGTGAAAGAGATAGCAGAAAGATGGGTAACCATTGAACCCAATAGCGCAGAAGCTTGGCATTACAAAGCCGAAGCTGCGAATCAATTGGGTGACACGTCTACTGCGATGCAACATTTTCAACATGTTTTGCGTTTGCATCCCAATCACCCCAGTACTTTGTTGTCCATGGTGAAAATGTTGGATAAACAAGGCAAAACCAAAGAGGCCGAAAATCTGCGTGTCACTTTAAGAGAAATAAACCCAGATTTATTAGAAATGCCTGAAGCTGAGATGCAATCGGATTCCACAGGCGCTCACTAAATTTGGACTAACGTTGGGGAGTGAAGTTGAAAAATAAACTCGGATATCTCGCTGTAATTGCAATTGCGTTAGGCGCTTTCGCTTATTTTTATATGGATGCTAGCGAAATTGATAACTCGCGCACCTTGACTGCGTTAGAGCGCACGGGGGATGAGTGCGGGTTAATTGCGGAAAAAGCCGCGCAAGCACTTCCTGAAGTATTGCCATTTCAGAAGCTAGAAAAAGCTGCTAGGCAGGCACGTGTTTTACAAAGTTGTATGAATGACCGAGGTTATATAGAGAACCCAGCTTGGGTGAAATACGCACAAGCAATAGTGGCCAACACTGCAAAAGCTGACAATATTTCAGAGAACGAGGCTTACGAAATGTTTAGAAGAAGCAAGATGAAAACGTTTTATGAGTCCGATTCAAACACTCCGCTGTATTGGATAATGAAGCAATAAACTTGAATTGAGATTCAATTTTTATTTCGCGATTCTTACTTTACGTGGGTATCCTTAATCCAGTCTAATAATACCGACCACTGCTCAATATCTTGCGCCACTACCGATGGGCGCATATCAAAAATGCTCAATCCCTGCTCTGCCGCCGTCGTATACACCTGAGAGTTTCGTAAGTAGGCCAATACTGGAAACCCACTCTCGTTCATAAAAGTTGCTAACCCCATCGCTGCATTGGTACGACTATTCACGCGAGAACCTACTAAGGCAACAAAGGTTTTATTTTTTCGAATGGCTTTTTCTGTCATCAACACTTCTAAAAAATCAGCTGCAGCACCAATATCGAACGCCGAAGGTTGGATGGGTACGATGACTAAATCTGCCTCTTTGACAGCCTCTGCTAGTTTCTCATCACGCAATCCAGCGGGCGAGTCGGTCACTACCCATTCGATTGCATGGCTAGGCTTGTGCTGAGAAGTATGAATAATGGGCGCATCTGCGGGTCTGCGATGAAGCCATTGTGTGGATGATTGTTGTCTATCCAGATCGGCCAACAAGACATGGTTACTCTGCGTCGCTAAATAACCCGCCAAGTTAGTCGCGAGTGTGGTTTTGCCACTGCCCCCCTTCGCATTTGCCACCAAGATATGTTTCATTTGCCATCCTCAAAAATCGTGTTTTTATTGTCCACTAACTATAGTGACTAATTTTGCAAATCTGCGCTACCATGCATATGCAAAATCATTTATAGGATAGATTCTATCTCATTATTTTCTGGGGCCTAGAAAATCAGATTTCCCTAATGCCACTCCCTGTTGCCGCATGATGTTATAGGCTGTGGTGACATGAAAATAAACATTGGGTAGCACCCATTTTTGCAAATAATCTAAACCATTAAATTGAATATCGACTTTGCGAATGGTGATGGTCACTTGTTTGGACTCACTCTGTTCGAACTGTTGAGGTGTGACACTATCTAGAAATGCGATAGTTTTTTCTATACGGGCTTGTAATGCATCAAAGGTGGTTTCATTATCTTCATACACTGGAATCTCAATACCAGCTAATCTAGCTGCTGCGCCTTTGCTCATATCCGTTGCAATTTGGACTTGGCGCTTGAGCGGGTACATATCAATGATTAAACGTGATTCTACTAATATCGTAGGATCGACTTCTTTGGCTAATGCATAGGCTTCACCCTTTTTAAGTAGCTGCGCCAAATTGGTCAGTGTTCTTTTCAATGGAGGTATCGTGATGTCGTACATGGTTAACATGGTGTAGTCCTTTTATCTTTGTCTATCTATGTATGCACAAAAAGTGACATACTGCTCCTGCCTATTTTATAGGGAA
>NCGC01000041.1 GCA_002281475.1 Methylophilales bacterium 28-44-11 | reverse complement strand
CTGCCGAAGTAGCTGAAGCCCAGCGATTACGCTATAAAGTATTTGCAGAAGAAATGGGCGCACAAGTCAATGGCACGGGCGGACTAGATATTGATGGATTCGATGATTTTTGTGACCACTTGTTAGTACGTGAAAGTAGTACCCATCAAGTGATAGGTACATACCGTATTTTAAGTCCGCACCAAGCCAGCCAAGCCGGCGGTTATTACTCAGCTGGCGAATTTGATTTAAGTCGAATCTCTCATTTATTTGACCGCACTGTGGAAGTGGGTCGTGCCTGCGTGCATCAAGATTACCGCAGCGGTGGCACGATCACTATGCTTTGGGCAGGATTGGCCAAGTACATGCAAATGCATCATTATGAATACATGATTGGCTGCGCCAGTGTGCCCATGAATGATGGTGGTCACGCGGCCGCTTCATTATTTAAACGCTTGAAAGATGACTATTTATCCCCTCCAGAATATCGCGTGTTCCCACATAATCCATTGCCGATTGAAGCGCTCAACCAAGACATGCAAGTTGCTTGCCCACCGCTGATTAAAGGATATTTACGTTTGGGTGCTTATATTTGTAGTGAACCAGCATGGGATGCCTATTTCAATACTGCAGATATGCTGGTAATGTTGCCTTTATCGAGAATCAACAAGAGATATGCAGCGCATTTCTTAAAATAATTTGCAACAAACCCCGTCATTCCTTCGTTACTACCGTATCTTACGGGTTATCGTTCATACGCTTGTGGGCTTAGTTATCGCCGCAGGCGTATTGCCATTGGTGAGTGCCTATCGAAGAGGGCTCATCATTCGATGGTGGTGCCACATTCTACTTAAATGCTTCAACATTCAAGTCAACACTTTTGGATCGCCACCCGGCGTGACAACAAAAAGTACTATGTTTGTGGCAAATCACATTTCTTGGTCCGATATCCATGCGCTAAATAGCATCATCCCTGTTCGCTTTATTGCAAAACTAGAAATTAAAAGTTGGCCAGTATTCGGGTATTTAGTCACAAAATCGGGCACGTTGTTTATCAATCGCACGATCCGTAGAGATGCCGCCCGCATTGTAGAGATGACCACCGATAGTTTGCGACAATTTGAGAACGTCTGTTTTTTTCCAGAAGGCACTACTACAGACGGCACGCATATGTTGCCATTTAAAAGTAGTATAGTACAAGCGGCTATTGATGCAGAAGCAAGTATTTGGCCAGTCACCGTGTATTACCCTACCCCGAGCGGTGAGCCGAATTTGAAAATGGCATTTGCGGGAGAAACCACTATGATTGAATCCATTGATCAAATTTTACGCATTAAGTATCCAGTGGTTGAACTACATTTTTTAGCCCCTATTGCATGCCAAGGACAAACGCGTCAAAGCGTCACGCATTTAGCGCGGGAGGTCATTATGACTACATTTAAACAACGTCTTGCTCATCAGCATGCCAAAGACTTTTAATTCTTATCCCTTGCATCAAAATCTACTTGTGTGATGGCCTTAGTCTCCAAGCAAAACGCTGTCATTTGACCACCCCACAAACAACCTGTATCGAGCGCATGCACATTGTGCTGTTGGTATAAACCTAAAGCTGACCAATGCCCACAAATAATTGTGGTGTCTTTTGACATCCGATTGGGCACTTGAAACCAAGGCATAAAGCCCGCGGGAATATCTGCAAGTTCACCTTTAAAACCATAGTCTAATTCACCCATTGCGTTACAAATACGCATACGGGTAAACGCATTGGTAATGAGCCTTAGCCGGTCCATCCCCTGCAAATCATCTTGCCAAACATGCGGGTGGTTACCATACATATGACGTAAAAAGTCTAGATAATCATCGTGGCGCAACACTGCTTCGACCTCAGTTGCATATGCTAATGCCTGGTGTATGGACCATTGGGGCAATAGTCCTGCATGCACCATCACCATGCCTTGGTCATGCACCATTAAAGGCTGATGACGTAACCATTTTAACAACGCCTGTCCATCTGGCGCATCCATGATAGGCTGTAGAGTATCACTGCGATGTGGCGCACGTATGCCATGCGCCACCGCAATGGCATGCAAATCATGATTGCCTAACACTATTTGAATGGCATGCTGATGGGTAACACACCAACGTAGCATGTCGAGTGAGCCAGTCCCGCGATTAATCAAATCACCCACAAACCAAAGACGATCTTGTGTGGGATTAAAATTTAATTTTAAGAGTAGCGATTGAAAGGCGTGAAAACATCCCTGTACATCACCAATTGCGTAGGTAGCCATGCGCTTAACCAGAAAAAAAGCCGCTTATCATTTAAGCGGCTTTTGTATGAAATTGTTTCAATTATTTTTGCAATGTTGCAGGATCAAAATTGGCCCCTGCTTCATTTGCCATCACGGCTACAGCACTTGCAATTTCTGCATCACTTAAATCAGGATTGCCGCCACGGGCTGGCATGTTACGGATACCTTCAATCGCGTGTTTAACTAATGTTTCGTAGCCTTGTGCAATACGTGGTGCCCATTGGCCTTTATCACCTAGCTTAGGTGACTCCATTAACCCTGCTGTATGACACATGGCACATACACCAGCAACCACTTCCTGACCTGTTTTTTCTACTTTTTCGGTAGCTGCTTCAGCCACGACCACATCGGCAACAGGCTTGATATTTTCATCGGCTTTAGTATCTACTGCCGCGATTGGCGCAGGTGTTGCTGATGGTGCGGTAGCCGTATCACCACCTCCAAAAAAGTAAGCAAGTGCTGAAATTAACAATGTGAAGCCAATAATGGTACCTGGAATCACGAGCATTAATTGCCAAAAACTTGAACTTGAATAACCCTCTTCTTTTTTGTCCATCGCCTGTTTCCCATATGTAAATTTAAAATAAGTAACGCATTATACATTTAACTTAAGCTACACAAAAGATTGACGATGTCTTGACCGCTATTTTGTTATAATCCGTTGCAAGCGCTCGTAGCTCAGCTGGATAGAGTGTTGGTTTCCGAAGCCAAAGGTCGTGGGTTCGACTCCCGCCGAGCGCACCACTAAATAAATGATTATGCAAGATTTGTCCCAGCCAAAATCATCTCATAATTTAATATATCGCCATAACGCGACACTATAAAAAGTTTCAGTATTTATATCTTTTCAAACAAAAGCTCATGCCTTAATTGAAGGTCTGCATTAGGAATGTAACGGTGGGTGGTGATTTCAGTAAAGTCGATGCGTTAATCGTATTTTAAATCAAGTTTTTAACTTTTAAGTGCTTTCGAAACTAGTCACGCTATTCACAGACTTGATGAATCCAACTTTAATTAATAAAAAGGCGTGAGGAAAAGTTAAGGCTGCAAGCATTACGAAAGTCACTTTGATTAAATTTTCATCCAATTGATTTGCGGGCATGTTGGCAAATGCAAACAAACAAAAAACCAGTACGGCACCTGTAGGCACAAGCAGCATCAATATAAAGCGCTGATTGGATAGCGCTATAAAAAAGAATTTTGATCGGATAATGTGGCGCGCACTATGCATCAAGCAAAAGTAAATGGTGAACGCCAATAGTGGGTGAATGAACAGCATCAATGCGCTCACAGAGACAATATCTATCTTGTGGTGCAGTTCAATCTGACTTTTCTTAAAAAACAAAACAATAAGTGTGACGGATGCCGCGATGATTGCAATTGGCTGCATCCATTTCAATAATATCAAGGCATCCGCTTGTTCGATGAGGTATCCGTACAACGTCATTAAGTGATTGGTTTGAAAGATACTGGGTAATAAGATGATATTCATGCCATACAGAATAGAGAGGGTTGATGGCCGAATATGCGCAATGTCATCGGCAAAATGTAATGCAGAAAAAGCCAAAAAGCCGATAAAAAATATCGTTGGAAAAAGCAGCCAAAAGGTAAAAACCAACAAAGACAAGAGCAAGTAAATAGCCACGAATTTCGCCCAGCGCTGAACACTATTCAGCTCAAATGCTTGTTGCGCAAACAAGGTATCTAAGGCGCCATGCGGCACGCCAAATATGGCAATCATCACAATTAAGAATAAGAAGTTGGGGGCATTGGCGCTGCTCGCTAATAGAAAAGCGATGCATAACGCCATCAGCGATACCACTAAAAAAACCTTACTTTGTAGATTTAAATATTGATACATGAAGGCTCATTGATACACGTTTTTTTAAGAAACTCGGGAGTGATTTTAAAAATAGTACCGTTGGCATCGATAAAATAATCGACCCCAAATCTGTTAATGTTGGGTGGTCACTTAAAAACCGAATAGTCGAAATGAGCTTGGCTTTTGAGAAAAAACTGAAAAAAAGTGTGGCCGCAGCGTCAGGGTTTGATTTGAGTACATGCAAAAAAATATCGTCCATGATTGCGGTCAATGCAGCATCTTTGGGCGCTGGGATGAATGATTGATGTTCAACCCATGATTGCGCGCAAAGCTTGGCCCAGCCTTGAATGCGCTGGAAAGCATAGCCAGAGCTAGGCCTAGCTGCCCCCGCATACAGCCCTGCAAAAATATAGCTCGAGTCATCTGATTGTTTGACTGTTTGATTGCCCATTGGTAACTGACCACATTCTTTTCTAAGCACTTTATAGTCAGCATGATTGGTATATTGGCTTAATGCCACATCTAAATACGGTTGCAAGCTGCCAGCAGACATAGCTTGCTCACAAAAAACAGTGTATTCAATCAGTGCGCGATTCGGTGTAACTGGCAACACGTAAGTAAAGCCAAGGCCATTTTTAAAGCTTTGATCAATGTCCATCAAGGTAAATTGTTGGGCATCAAACAAATCCTGACTCGCTTCAATCTCGAACCCAATAAACGATTGCCATAAAACTGACATGTCATCGCTGATTTGGCTTGCAGGTCTGGTATCAATAACATGGTTAGCTGTGTAAACGCCCATGTTTGTTGTGATGCGCCATGTTTGGCTTGCTTGCTTGATGACTGCAAGCACAGATTCATCATGATTTAACCTACAGCGTTTTGCGTTGGCTGTGATGTTTTGGATGGCGCGCGTGTAAAAGGTCTGCGCAGAAATCATGACATAAGGGTTTTTGCTGCAGTTTTTGACGAGCTGTTTGTCACCAAGCTGAACCTTAAAGCTTGACCAGGTATGATCTGCGCATTCTGTTAACGCAGGATTGCCTTCGTCCCAAAAACACCATGTTCTGTCGTTGGAATACGCTGGTCGTTTTTCAATAATCAGCGTTGTAGGCGATTGCTCGCCAAGCTCGGCAAGCCGCAAGGCCAAGCTTAACCCCGCACAACCGCCACCCAAAATAATTAAGTCGTAGTGCTTATCCATTACAAAAAGGAAGTTTGGCAATTAATTGATGCAACTTGGACTGGTGCGCAGACCGGTAAAACCAAAAACGATAGTCAACAAGCGCCTTCATGCAAACCGTTATACTTAATAAAAGCTTCAATCTCTTGGGCACATACACTTTCATGCTTAATGCCTGAATGGGGCTTTGTTGAATTTGATGACCAATTGCTTGATACAGCTTGGCTGCCACCAAAATGCTCACACGTGACCGAAACGGTAAATGGGCAAGGCCTAAATAAGCACTGCCATAATAGTCATCCGCTTTATTTAATAATGTGCCCACCGATTGAATGAGTATATCTCGCTTCAATTTATTGTCATTGAAAACCTGTTGTGGTGACACGTCTCCTGTCAGGGATTCTGGCAGATAGATTCTGTCCATCCCTGCATCTTCATGCACATCTCTGCAAATATTGGTCAATTGCATGGCAATACCCAAGTCTATTGCATGAAATAGTGCGGAAGGATTGCTCACATTTAATACTTTGCACATCATAATGCCAACCGTACCAGCAACGCGGTAGCAATAAGTGAATAGTTCGGCTTCAGATCTTACCCGAACATGAGACAAATCAGACATGACTCCGTTGATTAACTCACACGGAATATGAATGGGAATATCGCACTCTTTAAATAGCTGAATCGCGTCAGTAATAACCACATGCTCAGATATGCCTGTTTCCAGTTCTGATTTAATACTTATTAATGCTTCTTTTACTGCAGTTTTGTCTTGTGCTTCATCTGCTAAGTCATCGATAAAACGGCAAAATCGATAGAGTCTTGTTGCTCTTTGTGCTGATATTGGAGACAAGAAAAACCGAGCCCAATAAAATGTTTTTCCTTTATTTAAAAGAATCGCCTCAGACTCTTTTAAATACGCATTTGAAAAAACAGGTTGCGCGCTTGTGTTCACTCAGTTGCCATTGGCAGCATACTATCCACCACCTTCGCAGAACATAACACGCCAGGCAAGCCTGCCCCTGGGTGCGTGCCAGCACCCACAATGTACAGATTTTTAATCTTTTCTGATTGGTTATGAAACCGAAACCATGCGGATTGCCGAAATATGGGCGCAATCGAAAAGCCAGCGCCGTGCGTGCTGAGATAGTTTTGTTTGAAATCGACTGGGCTCATAAAAAAATCTTCAACGATATGTTGTTTCAGATCTGGCAAAATCGTTTGATCCAGCGCGTCAATGATTCTGTTTTTGAGCAGTTCACCTTCCGTTTCCCAATTCACGTTACCTTGCAAGTTGGGCACAGGGCAAAGCACATAAAAACTATCACATCCTTCTGGTGCAAAACTGGTATCGGTTGCGGTTGGACGATGCAGGTAAAGTGAAAAATCATCAGACAGTATTTTTTTGTCAAAAATATTATGCAGTAGTTTTTTATACGTTTTACCTAACCAAATGGTGTGGTGTGCAACGTCTTCATATTTTTTTGTGCTGCCAAAATACACCACAAAAAGCCCCATTGAATAGTGGGCAACCTTTAATTTAAATTTGGTGCTGGTCGCAGTTTGATGGGTCTCCACCATGTTTTGATACAGATAAGTGGGATCTGCATTCGACACGATTAAATCCACCTCTTGCGTGGTGCCATCACTCAATATTACGCGCTTGGCTTGATTGTTTTCAATGTCGATTTTAGTCACAGTTGTATTTAATACAATATGAATGCCCTGTCTTTTCATTAGGTCGGAAAGGGCATTGACGATGGCTCCTGTGCCACCCATGGCAAAAAATACGCCATAAGCACGCTCTAAGTAGTGAATCAAGCCATATATGCTGGTGGTAGAAAAAGGATTGCCACCCACCAAAAGCGGCTGAATCGAAAAAGCTTGTCTTAGTTTTTCATGTTTAAGAAATCGGCACACCATTTGCCAAACGGTTTCATAGCTGCGCAGCAAAACCAACTTTGGAATTAGTGAAATCATCTTGAAAAAATGATTGAACGGGACGCTGGATAATTGCACAAATGCAATATCAAAAATGCGTTGTGAATGCTTTAATAAACGGCGATAACCCGACACATCACCGGGCGAAATTTTTTCAATTTCGGTCAACGTTTCTTCTAACGTGCCACCGTAATCAAAAGTGGTTTTATCGGCAAAATAAAAGCGATACCACGGTTTTAACGGAACAAACGTTATATGAACAGAGAGTTTTTCATTGAAAAGGGCGAATAATTCTTCCAATAAAAATGGCGCGGTAATCACAGTTGGGCCAGCATCGTGCTTATAGCCATTTCTGATAAAAACTTGGCCACGACCGCCTAACATCGGCGCTCTGTCCACAATGGTCACATCATAGTTTTTTGCTCTTAATCGAAGTGCCGCCGCCATGCCGCCAAAGCCACCGCCAATTACAAGTGCACGCTTCATGGTGAGTTAATGCTTTATTTTATTTTTGAGTGTGTTAGCGAGAGAAACCAATAATAGCCCAGACTCTGCAGGTAATTTTTGCGCATGGTAAACGGCATCATTTAGGTATTTGTAGCTCATCGCGATGGATTGTTCTTTTTCGTTTTCGTAACCCAATGCATTTAATACAAAGGTAATATTGATGCTGCGACTTTTTGTAACGCTGCCCGCATCTTTGGCAATGTCCTCAATGTCGTCTGCAATTTGATATCCAACTGCAAACGCCTCTGTTGCTTTGCGAGCGGTATCAATATATTCATTTTTCTCTGCCGCAATCAGCGCCAACTCAAGCGGTAAGCTAAGCAATGCGCCTGATTTCTGTACTGCGATTTGCACGTAGCGCTCAATCGAAATGATATGAGAGGGGTTATGATTGTCTTTATAAGTCACATCTTCAGACTGACCTTCAATCGCTAATCGTGTTTTTTGGTTAAGTTTTGCGATGACTTTTGATAGTGTTTTAGAATGGCTGTAATTTTCTAGCACACCATAAGCCGCAGACAGTAATAAGTCTCCCGCACAAATGCCGATATTTTGGCCGTACTTTTTCCATATTGCGGGTTTTCCCCGACGCATATCGTCATTGTCTTGTATGTCGTCATGAATGAGTGATGCGTTGTGTAAAAGTTCGGTTGCCGCAGCCAAAATCAACATGTCTTGCTGGCTGATGCCAAGCCTAGCGCAAGCATATAAGCACAAACGTGCTCTGACTTGATGGCCTGTTGAAGAAAAATGATGCTGGATTGCTTGAAGGCTTAAGTTTTGATTTTTACTTGAATGAGACGATTTGAAGAGGGTTTTGTTGATTAATGTATCCACTTTTATCAGTGCATCCTGGCCAATTGCGCTTTTGTTGAATTCATCATAATCAACTTCTCTGATTGAAGAAGAGATAACTTTTTTTGATAGTTTCTTTTGGTCAGTATGAGTTTGAATATGCATTTTAATCACAATCATCGTTATTGTCATGAAACGCTTTGCGGTGGCGCTTATTTACAAACTAATAAGGCATCCAGCCGCAAAGCAAACTCATTGTTACTGCTTGATTATGTTACTTTTTTTCACTTTCAGTGACTGCTACAGACCAAATAATCACACCGAATGCAATTTTATTCAGTACGTCAGCTAAGTTATACACAATGTTCAGTGTTTTCATGCTTTCAACTGGGTCTGCACCTGATAGGTAACCAAAGAAGTACCCAATTGGATAAATTGCCCATCCAATGGTTACAATCCAACGCATTAAATTAAAAGCAGATTGCACATTTGCGGGCGCTTGGTTTGCATTGATTTTACTTGCTTCACCACCAAAAATTTCCCATAAAATGTACGCCCATCCCAACATGCCGATAATGAATGCAGGCATAACGCTCATGTAACCAGCCTCACCTAAGTAGCCACCAACCAACATGACCAAGGTACCAATCATCAATCGCCAAAACACCCCTGTTGGTACTTTTGCAATTGCCGCCAAGATCAAGTAAAACTCAATCATGAGCAAAGGCACTGTAATTAACCAATCGATGTAACGATAAACCGTTGGTGTAGAGCCTGTTGCAACCCAAACATCACGCATATAGAAATAGTGAACTGCTGCAATTAATGTCACTAATCCAGATACTGTTAATGAAGTCTTCCATTTGCCCGCAACTCTATCTCTTTCAAGAAAGAAGAACGCTGTTGATGCAACTAAAGCCATTGAAATAAGCCAGAACGAAATGCCTACAAAATCGCTTGATTGTAAAACGGTACCGCTTTCTGCAAAAGCATTTGAGCTTGCTACAAATGCTGCTAATGAAATTAAACATCTATTTCCAGTGGATAAAACTAAATTGTTAACCATACATTTCCCCAATCGTTTAATTAATCCAATTTTTTTAAAATGACCGTTGATTGATTTTTTCAAATATCGGTTTTTACAAAATTGTAAATATTGTTAATAAGTTGTTACACAATGTAAAACATATCCATAGTCCCATACTTTTCCAAATAGTTCCTACTTATTTTTTTTTTAACTCTTTCTTTTCATTATATTTTTTTAATTTCTAACTTAGTAATCTTGAATACGTGAATATCATGATTCTTATGTAGAGTTTTTATTGAATATACCCTTCATTCGAATTTTGCTTAGTTTGAGGTGAACGCAAAAAGAATTTCTTATTTTTTGCATGATGACTATTAAGGATGCAGTTTTATATATCTCGGCTAATATACAAAATGAAAATTTTAAACACTCGTTTTGTTTCTTCAAATTGAGAATAGACCCAATTCTATTTTTTTGAGGGTACCCAGAACTTTGTGAAATTGTCCGCTATGGGTATTTTGTAAATGAGTAACTGGTAATCTTAATTTCAGATAACTGACTTCAAATCTTATATGTATAAAATCATTTGCAAAGGCAGTTGCATGCGCGTTTGAAAGTTTTACATGTTGTGGAATATTGCCAAAAAGTGACTTGCCAGAGCCAAGTAATATAGGAACTTGAGTAATCGTTTTATTATTGATAAGCTTAGTTTTTAGAAAAGATATGATGTTAGCACCACCAACAATATAAGCATGCTTTAGTCCACTCTTCTCAAGATCAATAATAAGATTTGATATATCACCAGAATTGAGCTCAACATTTTTCTTTAAATTCTCAAGGGCCTGTTTAACGCTGTTACTAATAGCAATAATTCGAATCTTTCCGTATGGCCATTGTTCTGGATTGAGATTGAAGCTAGCTAGTTTCTCCATACAAACACGGCCCATGACAATGCAGTCAAAAGAGGAGATGAAACTGTTGAATCACGTGTCAGATTGACCCCCTAAATCAACATCCAATTTGCCGGAAATTTCGAGCCACTCAACACCATATTCAAGTGTCGCAAGATGTCATTTATCGATAACACCACACGCCATTCTCTCGCCACCGCCCCCAAGTGGGGCGGGGTGATCCGCATGATTGTCTCCACCCACGTGTATCATTAAAGAACGTCCTGCAATATGTTTCGCTTTAAGACGAGGAGCAAGCACCGGCTGGCTAGCCTTGTTCTCTGCGTCCACAAAGATCGCAGGCAGATCTCCCAAGTGGCCATTACCCCAAGGAGTGTCATGGCGATTTGTGTCTAGCGGGTCGTAATGACCACCCGCAGCGAGCGCGGGAACCATTTTCCCCTCCTTCTCTTTTGTGTCGCAACTGGGCTTCTGATGCAAATGAAAACCATGCATTCCAGGCGGAAGCCCTCTCAGTGAAGGAGTGAACACCATGCCGTACTTTGATTCGGAGATTGATACCTGCCCAATACTGGGACCAATACCATTTGCATCGACAACATACAATTGCACCAACGTGTCAGCCATTGCAATGCCGGCGCACAGCATGATGAAAAGTGGCATAAGCCTGAATTTCAGTTTCATGATTTATCCTTTCGTGAAAGGCTAATAAAAGGCACAGCATCTATTTTAGAGAAACGTTGGTCTGTATATTAATCTCTTTGTATTTAGATTAAATATAACTGGAAGCCGATGTTTTTTGCGCTTTGGTTTCAATTGATATTTTGAAAATCTAAGATTACTTATATTTTTAAGGCGCCGATACTTTTCATCCTTCAAAGCAAAAATTAAAGCAAAATATTCACTTTGCTTGCGCCTATGAATCTTCTAGAAAATTTCACCCAATTTAATCTCAATTCCTTTTGAAGTATGTTCGATAGCAAACTTAATCATGAATTATGTGGGGCAGGATAAGTCTTGATTAATCAGATCAGGCGATGTCATATAACTTAAGCTAAATGTTGACGGAAAAACCGTACCATTCGCTCCCATGCTAATTTGCAGCTGCTTCATCCTAGCGTGGCGTAGTATCGTTAAATTTACTGAGTTAAAAATGATGGAAAACAGATTTATAAAAGTGTTAATCATTTTTTGTGATGCGTTATATGTTGTTAGAATTGCTGAAATATTTCAGAAAAATGGTTATTGCAGTTTAATTTTGACTAATGATAGGAAATTTTCAACCGGCAAAGGCTTTGCAAAATAATAACCTTGAACATAATCACAGCCAACTTCAGCTAAAATGTTTTTTTGTTGTTCTGTTTCTACCCCTTCAGCAATAGTTTTCAAGCCTAACTTGTGAGCCATTACTACAATGGCTTCCGCTATCGCTCGGTCGTTTTGGTCCGTCTCCAAATCACGAACAAACGAACGGTCTATTTTTAGGTAATCAATATTAAACTTCTTCAAATAAGACATTGCAGAGTAGCCTGTACCGAAATCATCCAATGCTACTTCGATACCTGCCTCACGGAAGCGATTTAGTTTTTCCATGATGTTGATTTCTTCTCCAAGCAAAAGACTTTCAGTAATTTCAATCACTAAGCGATTTGCAGGTAGATTAATAATTGAGAGATGGCTTATCCAAGCATTTCCAATGTCACTTGGGAGAAACTGGCGCGCAGACATGTTCACACTGATTTGGCAATAACCATGTGGATCTATTTCAAGCCAGCGCGACATGACTTCTGCGGCTTTATGGAATACCAAGTCACCAATTTCATGAATAAGACCAGTTTCTTCTGCAATTGGAATAAATTTATCTGGAGGCACCATACCATGTCTTGGGTGATTCCAGCGAATCAGCGCCTCGGCCTTAACTATCTGTTCCGTTGAAATTTCCACTATAGGTTGTAAATATATTTCTAACTGCTTTTTATGAATAGCTTCACGTAAGTCATTTGCTAATGCCAGCCGCTCTTGAACTTCCTGCTGCATACTAGGTGTAAAAAAGCTGAACCCATTACGGCCACGCTCTTTAGCAACATACATTGCTTGATCTGCAGCGCTAATAAGACTTTCCAAGTTATCAACATCCGATGGATAACTAGCTACGCCTATACTTGCAGAAATATAGGATATGTTATTGTCTAGTGAAAATGGCGTAGTCATCGCGTCAATAATATTTTGTGCAACACGGCCCAAATGCGCTAGTTCAGACGCTCCTGTGAGGATAACCAAAAACTCGTCACCTCCCATCCTACCTAATACATCACTCTCTCGAATACAAAGTTGGATGCGTTGAGCGGCCTGACTTAAAAGTAAATCTCCCTGATGGTGACCTAATGTATCGTTAACTTCTTTAAAATGGTCAAGATCAATAAAAAGAAGACTTACATTGCTTTGACTTCGTCTAGCT
>NCGC01000183.1 GCA_002281475.1 Methylophilales bacterium 28-44-11 | reverse complement strand
TAAACTTGCGGTCGGTTTTACTCTGGATGAATTGCGTAACGAAATTACCGGTGGACAAACGCCTGCTTCATTTGAGCCATCGATTGATTACGTGGTCACAAAAATTCCACGCTTTGCCTTCGAAAAATTCCCACAAGCGGATAGCCGTTTAACCACGCAGATGAAGTCTGTGGGTGAGGTGATGGCGATTGGTCGTAGTTTCCAAGAGTCATTTCAAAAAGCATTACGTGGATTAGAAGTGGGTGTAGATGGATTAGATCCAATTACCACTGATTTAGATAAAATCACCAAGGAAATGGGTGAGCCTGGCCCTGAGCGTATTTGGTACGTGGGTGATGCATTTAGATTAGGGTTGTCGATTCAGCAAGTATTTGATATTTCTAAAATCGATCCATGGTTCTTGGCGCAGATTCAAGACATCATCAAACATGAAGCCTCTTTATCAGGTAAGCATATTGCCGATTTAAACAAAGAATCGCTGTTTAAATTAAAACGTATTGGTTTCTCAGATAGACGTTTAGCTAAACTATTGGGGACAGATCAACATGCTGTACGTGCTTACAGGCAGGCATTGAATGTGCGTCCAGTCTATAAACGTGTGGATACGTGTGCGGCAGAATTTGCGACAAATACGGCCTACATGTATTCAAGCTATGAAGAAGAGTGCGAAGCCCATCCGACGAATAAGAAAAAGATTATGGTATTGGGTGGTGGGCCAAATCGCATTGGTCAAGGCATTGAGTTTGATTATTGCTGTGTGCATGCTGCCTTTGCTATGCGCGAAGATGGTTACGAAACCATCATGGTCAATTGTAATCCTGAGACGGTGTCGACTGATTACGACACTTCGGATCGTCTGTATTTTGAACCGGTAACGTTGGAAGACGTATTGGAAATCGTCAATATTGAAAAGCCAGTCGGTGTGATTGTGCAATACGGTGGTCAAACACCATTGAAATTAGCGCGAGATTTAGAAAAAGCAGGCGTGCCGATTATTGGCACCACACCAGATGCGATTGACCGTGCTGAGGATCGTGAACGTTTCCAAAAAATGTTACATGAATTAGGTTTAAAACAACCCCCAAACCGCACAGCGCGTACACCCGAAGCAGCATTGATTGCAGCAACAGAAATTGGGTATCCTTTAGTGGTGCGCCCAAGTTATGTGTTGGGTGGTCGTGCGATGGAAATTGTGCATGAACAAAGCCAATTAGAGCGCTATATGCGTGAAGCGGTAAAAGTATCGAATGAATCGCCAGTTCTGCTTGATCGCTTTTTAAACGATGCAATTGAAGTCGATGTCGACGCCATTAGTGATGGTGAAGAGGTATTGATTGGCGGCATTATGCAACACGTTGAACAGGCAGGTGTGCACTCTGGAGATTCCGCTTGTTCATTGCCACCTTATAGCTTAAGTAATGCTTTACAAAATGTATTGCGTCAGCAAACTGTGCAAATGGCACAAGCGTTAGGTGTCAAAGGTTTAATGAATGTGCAGTTTGCGATACAAGGTGAGACTGTGTATGTGTTAGAAGTCAATCCGCGCGCTTCGCGTACGGTACCGTTTGTCTCTAAAGCCTGCGGATTACAATTGGCAAAAATTGCTGCACGATGCATGGCTGGTCAAACTTTACAGTCGCAAGGTGCGACCAAAGAAGTGATACCACCTTATTTCTCTGTAAAAGAAGCAGTGTTCCCTTTCATTAAATTCCCAGGCGTTGACACAATTCTAGGGCCAGAAATGAAGTCCACAGGTGAAGTAATGGGTGTGGGCAACACCTTTGCTGAAGCGTTTGTGAAGTCGCAATTGGGTGCGTCAGCTAAATTACCCAAAGGCGGTAAAGCTTTTATCAGTGTTCGGAACGAAGACCATCAGAAAGTAGTCGATATTGCCAATGATTTAGCCAATTTAGGGTTTACCTTAGTTGCGACTAAGGGCACGGCTAGAGCATTAGCCGAAAACGGTTTAACAGTATTGCCTGTCAATAAAGTGGCTGAAGGTCGTCCGCATATTGTTGATATGATCAAAAACAATGAAATTAA
>NCGC01000182.1 GCA_002281475.1 Methylophilales bacterium 28-44-11 | reverse complement strand
GAAATCACAGATGCTAAAACGATTGTGGCGATGATGTTCGCAGAAAAGTATTTAATACAGCATGGCTAATGTGTTACTGGTAGGTTGTGGAGATTTGGGGAGCGCCATTGCTGTTCAATTACATTATGCAGGCCATCAAGTGGTAGGTGTGCGCATAAGTGCGCAACAATTACCGTTAGGTATGTTGACATTACAAATAGATGTGACCAATCCAGACGCCAAGCTGGCTTTGGCTCAACTCAATCCTGAAGTGCTCATTTATTGCGTGGCGGCGACGGCCCAAACCGATGAAAATTATTACCAACATTATGTGTTGGGATTGCAACATGTATTGCAGTCGCAACTGAATAATCCGCAATTAAAGCATGTCATGTTTGTATCAAGCACGCGCGTGTATGGACAGCATGAAGATGGGCTTATAGACGAAGAGACTTTACCAGTCCCCAACGATTTTGGTGGGTCGCGCTTATTAGAGGCAGAACAATTGTTGGGTGATTTCCCTTGTCAGTCTACGGTGCTGAGGCTTTCTGGGATTTATGGACCAGCTCGTCTATATTTGGTGAATATGGCAAAAGACGTTGCGCGATGGCCCAAAGGCAATCAATGGAGCAATCGAATTCATCGTGATGATGCAGCCCATTTTATTGCCTATCTATTAACGCAGAAGCTGAGTGGTCAGGCAATAGCGCCTCTTTACATAGTGACTGATTCCATGCCAACTGCGCAATATGAGGTACTAGTTTGGTTGGCAGATCGAATGCAACTACATCTTCCACAAGTAAATTGCCCACCTGTTACACATGGTAAGCGTTTATCAAACAAGCGCTTGTTAAATAGCGGTTATCAGTTAAAGTACCCTGATTATCAAACTGGATATGCGGAGTTAATGTAAAGCAATGCGATTTTGGATAGTTGGTATTTTATTAAATGTAACCGTCATGCTTGCCCTTGCTGAAGAACAGCAAAACTTCCACGAATGGCTACAAGAACTAAAAGCCGATTCTGCGCGCGAGGGTATTTCGCAGAAAACTGTGGAAGCGACATTTCAACAAGCAAAGCTATTGCCTCGCGTCATTGAGCTCGACCGCTCTCAACCTGAATTTATCTCTACCTTTTTAAATTATATAGGCCGGCGTGTGACACCAACTGTGGTCGATCGAGGACGAGCGTTAATCAATCAACATCGTGCGTTGCTAGACGATGTAGAGTCGGAATATGGGGTGCCAAAACACATACTAGTATCTTTTTGGGGATTGGAGACAGCTTATGGCGGTTTTCAAGGTGACATTGATTTACCCTCTGCTTTGATGACCTTGGCTTACGAAGGTCGTCGCGCCGTTTTTTTTCGCGAACAACTGTTTAACTTGATGCGAATTGCGGATGCTGGACATAATCCAATGCAAAAAATGCGTGGCTCATGGGCGGGGGCAATGGGGCATATGCAATTTATGCCCAGTACATTTATACAATATGGCGTTGATGCCGATCACGATGGTCGCATTAACGTGTGGAAATCTTTACCGGATGCGTTTTATTCGGCAGCCAATTACTTAGCGAAAGTGGGATGGCGCCCAAATGAGCCTGTGATGGTGCAAGTGAGTTTACCAAAAGAATTTGATGTCAGCTCAGCCAAGCTCACTATGCGTCGCTCCGTGCAAGATTGGCTTAAGTTGGGGGTCAACGTGCCGCTACATTATAGCCACTTAGACAATGCGGCAATTTTGTTGCCACAAGGGTGGCAAGGTCCAGCATTTATGGTGTTCAGTAATTTTGATGTTGTCATGGATTGGAATCGTTCAGTCAACTATGCACTTTCAGTTGCTAATCTTGCTGAGCAATTGATTGGCGTCGCTGATATTGCGGTCGACGATGATGTAGAAATAGATGCACTCAGTTTTAATGAAATGTGGGCGCTACAAGGAAAATTGAATGAACTTGGGTACCCTGCGGGCCCACCAGATGGTTTCCCTGGATTAAAAACACAGGAAGCAGTGCGTATGTATCAGGCAAAACATCAGTTACGGCAAGATGGTTATGCCAGCCC